>JBEKDV010000047.1:0-30773 GCA_050014175.1 Candidatus Solibacter sp.
GACCAGTTGCGACACCTTCACGAGTTCATCGGAATCGAAAGCTCGGATCGTGAGGCCGGGCAGAGCATCGAGGAAGTTCAAAAACTGAATCGCGCGGGGCTGGTCGTAGCGGCGCAGAAACCACCCATGCCCTTCGGCGACCACCAAGGCCGAAGTCACGAGGGGAGGCGGGTCCGAGAATAGCCTCCGGAACAGGCCGTGGTAGCTATCGGAGCGGTCCAGGAACGCAATCCAGGCGGACGTGTCGACGTAGCACTCAGCCTTTCGAGCCATAAACGATTTCGTCGATGGACTGGCTGGAATTGGGGTCGCCGGATTCGACGAAGCCCGCATAGCGCATCCAGGGAGCGGTGCCGTTCGCGGGAAGGGCTTGTCGTAGCGCACGGCGTACGAGTTCGGCAATGGGGATACCGAGCGCGGCGGCCTCCTTCTTGACCAAAGCGTACTCCCGCTCATCGAGGCTGATCTGCGTGCGAATCATGTTATCACCGACTGCTTCGATGATAACATTTTGTGGCTCCCTTGCGACAGCCGATGCCAGCTTTGGATTTGCTCCCGAAGGGACAAATGCAACTCGCAAGTGAAAAGATGGCGGTTTAGTTTATAATCAATTGGACCTGAAAGTCCAAAATGGAAATCCCGGTTTTCCTTCCGGCGCCGCTTCTATATTGACGGTGAAGTGTTGCAAGGAAGGCGGGGGAGCTGTGGCTGGTGTAACCCGGCAGACCTCCCGGAAAGGACTATGCGGGCCTTGGGTGCAATACCCGGACCCGTTCGAACTTATGAAAACAGCATTTCTGTTCTGTCTGGCACTTCTGGTGCCGTCGCTCGCACAGGCGCAGCCCGCCATCCGGGCAACCAACGGGGTGGTGAACGCCAGTTCCGAACTCCCTGACGTGGCCAGGGGATCCTGGTTCGTCATCTTTGGCACGGGACTCGGTCCGGCCACGATTTCCGTTCAGAATGGGTCGCCGTATCCGGCCGTGCTCTCGGGGACCAGCGTCACGTTTACGCCCGCTTCCGGCGGCACGCCGGTTAGCGCGCTGATGTACTACACGCTGGCCACCCAGGTGGCGGGAATGCTGCCGTCCAGCACTCCGGCCGGCGCTTACAACGTCAAGGTGGCTTACAACGGCCAGACCAGCGCAGCTTCACCCGTCAATGTGGTGGAGCGCAACTTCGGGTATGCCACGCAGGCATCCAACGGCCAAGGCCCGGCCCAGGCCACTTATGGCGGGTACGATCTCAACCGCTTCACCACGAGTACGCTGGGCCAATGGAGCCTGCGGCCCGCCAAGGCGGGCGACGGGATGGTGCTGTGGGGAACGGGGCTCGGGGCGGACCCGGCTTCGGACGCCAATGGCGGCACCTCCGGCGACCAGACAGCGGCCGCCCAGGCGCAGGTGATTGTAGGCGGGATCGCCGTGACGCCGGCATACGCGGGACGCTCCAGCGGCTCGCCGGGACTCGATCAGATCAACTTCACGGTTCCCTCCGGTGTAACACCCAGTTGCTTTGTCAGCCTCCAGGTGAAGGCCGGCGGCAGGCTTTCCAACTTGGGATCGATTGCCGTGGCGGCAGCGGGTCAGACCACGTGCAGTACCTCGGTGCTGACGCAGGCTCAGTTGCTGACGCTCGACCAGGGCGGCACGCTCACCGTCGGGGGCCTGCAACTGAGCAAGTCCGCCACGACCTTCACGGCGTCCGTTAGCGAGAATACCGACACCGCGGCTGGCTGGTTCGGCAAGTACACGATCGATGCGGTGGCCAACTCGAATTTAGCAATGGTTCAACCGGGCGCCTGTTTCCTCATCCAGCGCAGCGGCACGACCGATCAGATCGGCTTCGGTCAGCCGCCGCCGCAGACGCTGGACGCCGGCACGCGGTTGACATTGAATGGCCCCAACGCTTCCAACATGGCGATTCCCCGTCAATCGGACAATAGTTACCTGGCGACGCTTTATTCCACCGGTCTGCTAGGAAGCGGCGCCACCGGAAGCCCCACCTTGGCGGCGGGCACGTACACGGTGACCGGCAGCGGCGGGGCCGGCGTGGGCGCTTTCTCGGCGCCGGTCACTCTTCCGGGCGACTTCGTCTGGACCAATCAAAACACCATCGCGAACCCCATACCGCGCGCCGCGCCGCTCACCGTCACCTGGACGGGCGGCGTCGGCGGGCTGGTCGTGATTCTCGGTGGCGCGCTGACGCGAACCAGCGATACGAGCCTGAATTCGACCTATTCCGCGTTCGGGTTCAACTGCACTGCTCCGGCTTCGGCGGGCAGCTTCACCGTGCCGTCAAACATTCTCCAGCAGTTGCCGGCGGTGTCGGGAGATGCAACTACCTCCTCGTTCGGGCTGCTCTCGCTGTTCGCGGTGCCGGATAGGAGCACGGGTCAGGGCACGTTCACCGCCCCGCTGACCGCGGGCGGGACCATCGATCTGGGGGTCCTGGGCTACGAGGTCGTGTTCAACAAGGTGACGGGATTTAACTAAGGACCTGCTTCAGCCAATCCCGAGATCGTCGATGCGCTCCAGCGGCGTGCCGCATTGGCGGCAGATCACCGCGTGGCAATCGCCGCACACCAGGGGGTCGGGGACCGGCCTGGCGCAGGTGGGACAGTAGAATTCGGGCGTTTCCATGCGGCGTTTCGATCTTACTTCGCGGCGGCGATGGAATCGACCTTGAGGTTCTTGCCGGCATCGTCCAGCGTGCCCACCACGGTCACCTTCTTGGCGGCGAATTTCTCCGGCGTCTTCTGGTCGCTGAGCACGTACGATTTCTTGGCTTTGGCGTCGTACAGCACGTACTTGCCGTTCATGCCTTTGACACAGTCGATCACGCACTTGGCGTCGGAGGCCGCTTTCATGTCTTTGTGGTCGCCGTTGGCGCACATGTCGTCCGTGATGATGCCCGTGAAGGTCTGCGGACCGGCGGCGAAGGCCATGGCGGCCGCGGCGAAAGCTACTGCAATCTGCTTCTTCATTGGATTCTCCCGTTCTTTTTTTCGATTTCCAGCCAGAGCTGGTTGTAAGTGGACTCACTAATGGCTTGCTTCAATTGAAAATAAAACTGCTTTTCCAAAGTCGTGATGGAGAGTTGGAAGGGGTTGGCGCTGGAGATGAATTGGATGTCGCGGTAGCGCCAGGTGCGCGGGTCGACTGGCGTATCGTACACCACGGCATCGGCGGCGAAGGTCAGGGTACCTTGCGTGTCTTTCAAGAGACCGAGTTGCTTTACGGGAAGCTTGAGGGTGGACTGGCCGGCGGCCTGTCCACCTACCGCGGCCACGAAGCGGTCATCCAGTTGGGCGCTCCACTGGCGCTCCAACTGCTCGATGGGAAATTTTCCCGTGAAGGTGTACGCCACGTCTTTACCCAGTTTCCAGTTACTACGGTCCTTATAAGAGAGTATATGGATGCTTCCGGCGCGCAGTGTTAATTGTTGGATCTCTTCGTACGGCCAGATCCAGGCGTGACCCTTCGGGCCGCTGAAACGGATGCCGTGGGCGTCCACGGTCAACGTGCCCGCGCAGAACTTGCGCAGGTGCTGGTGGTGCACCGCGAACTGCTGCGCCCAGAGTGGAGATGCCGTGCTACTCAGAATCAGACAGATTGCGGCTTTACCGATCGCCATTTCCATACCTCGTAAATTGCCGGATAAACTACCAGTTCCAATAAGAAAGAAGTGAAGATGCCGCCGATCATGGGGGCGGCGATGCGCTTCATCACATCGGCGCCCGCGCCCGCGCTCCACATAATGGGCGCCAACCCGACGAACATGGTGGCCACCGTCATGACCTTGGGCCGTATGCGCTTCACGGCGCCGTGCACGATCGCTTCGCGAAGGTCGGCGACATTGTTCATGCGGCCGGCCAGGCGCCGCTCCTCATACGCCAGTTCCAGGTAGAGCAGCATGAACACTCCCGTCTCGGCATCCACGCCCATCAGCGCGATCAACCCCACCCATACGCCGATGCTCATGTTGTAGCCCAGCAGGTAGAGCAGCCAGATGGCGCCGATGGCGGAGAACGGCACGGCGAGCAGCACGATCATTGTCTTGGTGGTGGATCGCGTATTCAGATAGAGCAGCAGGAAGATGAGGAACAGGGTCAGCGGCAGCACCACTTTGAGGCGCTCGCGGACACGCTCCATGGCCTCGTACTGGCCGCTCCACGCGAGCGTGTAGCCGGCGGGCAGCGCCACATCCTTGCGTACCGCGAGCTTGGCCGCGGTTACATAACTGCCCACGTCGCGGCCCGCCACATCCACGTACACATAGCCGTTGAGCATGCCGTTTTCGTTGCGCAGCATGGATGGGCCCGTGGCCAGCTTCAATGTGGCGATCTCCGCCAGCGGGATCTGCATCCTGCCATCCATTACCGGCACCAGCGCGCGCGCCAGGCGATCCAGGTCGCTGCGCGAATCGCGGTAATACCGCACGTTGATGGGATAGCGCTCGCGGCCCTCGATGGTGGTGCCGACGTTGTCGCCGCCGATGGCGTTCATCACCGTCATCTGCGCGTCGTCCACGCTCAAGCCGTAGCGCGCCAATTGCTCGCGCTTGAGGTCGAAATCCAGGAAGTAGCCGCCGCCCACACGCTCCGCGAAGACGCTTCGCGTACCCGCGACATCGGGCAGCACCGCTTCAATCTCCTTGCCGATGCGCTCGATGATGGCGAGGTCGGGGCCGTAAACCTTGATTCCCACCGGTGTGCGCACGCCGGTGGTCAGCATGTCGATCCGGTTCCTGATGGGCATGGTCCAGGCGTTGGACACACCCGGAATCTGCAAGGCCTGGTCCATTTCGGCGGTCAGTTGGTCGGTGGAAATGTGATCGGGCGTGATGTGCGCGAGCACCGGGCGCAGCCAGCGCGGCCACTGGTCGTACCACGTGGCGGTCTTGCGCCACGCGGATTTCGGTTTGAGCTGAATCACCGTCTCCATCATGGAGAAGGGCGCCGGATCGGTGGACGTTTCGGCGCGTCCCGATTTCCCCAGCACAGAGGCCACTTCCGGGAAGCTCATCAGGATGCGGTCCTGCTCCTGCATCAGGCGCTGCGCCTCGGTGATCGAGATGCCGGGCAGCGTGGTGGGCATGAAGAGCAGCGCGCCCTCATCCAACGGCGGCATGAACTCGCTGCCCAGCTTCTGGTAGACGGGAACGGTGGCGGCGATCATCCCCAGCGCGCCCGCAATTATGAGCCACTTCCAGCGCAGGCTCCACGCCACCACCGGTTCGTAGAGGCGCATCAGGACGCGGCTGATGGGGTGCTTGTCCTCGGAGTGGATTTTGCCCACCAGGATGGCGTTGATCGCCTTACCCACGAATCCCGGGATGCGGAAGTTATCCTTGCGGAAGAAGAAGAGGCGCAGCGCCGGGTCGAGCGTGATGGCCAAAAGCGCGGCCACGATCATGGTGAAATTCTTGGTATAGGCGAGCGGCTTGAACAGCCGCCCCTCCTGCGCTTCCAGCGTGAGCACCGGCAGGAACGAAACCGCGATCACCAGCAGCGCGAAAAAGCTGGTGCCGCCCACTTCTTTCACCGCATCCACGATGGCGCGCTGGTAATGCTGCGGCGTCCAATCCGGGCCCGCGCCTTCCAGCTTCTTGTGCGTCTGCTCCACCACCACGATGGCGGCGTCCACCATCGCGCCCACCGCGATAGCGATACCGCCCAGCGACATGATGTTCGAACTCATCCCCATGGCGTGCATGGGAACGAACGAGATCAGCACCGCGACCGGTATCGTCACGATGGGGATGAGGGCGCTGGGCACGTGCCACAGGAAGATCAGAATCACCAGCCCGACCACAATCAGCTCTTCGGTGAGCGTGTGCTTGAGGTTGTCGATGGAGGCCAGGATCAGCTCGCTGCGATCGTACGCGGTGACCAGTTTCATGCCGGCGGGCAAGCCGGGCTCGATCTCCTTGATCTTGGCCTTGACGCGCTCGATCACTTTCAATGCATTCTCGCCCTGCCGCATCACGATGATGCCGGAGACCACCTCACCCTGCCCGTTGAGATCGGCGACGCCGCGGCGCATGTCGGGACCCAGCGTCACGCTCCCGACGTCGCGCACCAGGATCGGCACGCCCGTTGCGCTCACCGCCAGCGGCAGCGATTCCAGATCGCCCGTCGACCGCGCGTAGCCGCGTCCGCGCACCATGTACTCGCGCCCGGTGAATTCCACCAGGCGTCCGCCCACATCGTTGTTGCCCGTGCGCACGGCGGCCACCACTTTCGAAATCGGAACCCCGTACGCGGCCAGCCGGTTGGGATCGACGTTCACCTGATACTGGCGGACGAACCCGCCGAGCGGCGCGACTTCCGCCACGCCCGGCACCGCTTGCAGGTGGTAGCGCAGAAACCAATCCTGCGTGCTGCGCTGCACGGCGAGGTTGCTGCCCTGCCCCACCAACGCATACTGGAACACCCACCCGACGCCCGTGGCGTCGGGCCCGAGCTCGGTCTGCACGTCCTTCGGCAGCCGCGGCAGAATCTTGGAGAGATATTCCAGCGTGCGCGAGCGCGCCCAATAAATATCCGTGCCCTCTTCGAAGATAATGTACACGTACGAGAAACCGAAATCGCTGAACCCGCGCACGTCTTTCACCTTGGGCGCGCCCAGCATGGCGCTCACAATCGGATACGTCACCTGGTCTTCGAGAATGTCGGGACTGCGGTCCCAGCGCGAGTACACGATCACCTGCGTATCGCTCAGGTCGGGGATGGCGTCGAGCGGGATGCGGTTCATGGACCACCAGCCGGCGAGCGCGGCGGCACTCACGAACAGGAAAACCAGAAACCGGTTGCGCGCCGAGAACTCGATAATGCTGTCGATCATTTCGCGGCCCCACCCAACGCGGTCTTCAACTGGCTTTCCGAATCGATCAGGAAGTTGCCGGAAGTCACGATGCGCTCGCCAGGTTGGAGCCCGGTGACAATCTCCACGTTGCCATCGCTGCGCGCGCCGGTGGTGACTTCGCGCGGCTCGAAGTAGCCCTTACCGCGATCCACAAACACCACCTGCCGATCGCCGGAGTTCATCACGGCGGTCTGCGCCACCACCAACCGGCGCCCGCCGCCGGTCTGGAATTCCACCTCGCCGTACATGTCCGGCTTGAGCGCGAAATCGGGGTTGTCGAATTCGATGCGCACCTTGAGCGTGCGCGTGGCCGCATCCACCTGCGGCAGGATGTAATTCACCCGCCCGCGGAAGGTGCGCCCCGGCAGGTAGGAAAGCGTCAGCGTGGCCGGAGTGCCGGCGCGCACCGCGGCCGCCTCGTACTCGAAGACGTCCGCCATCACCCACACCCTGGAGAGGTCGGCGATAGTGTAGAGCGCGGTCTCCGGCATGATCCGCTGTTTGGCGAAGACGTTGCGTTCCATCACGAAACCCGTGATCGGCGAAGTCAGCGTCAGGTTCTTCAGCGGCACGCCGGAAGCGGTAATTTCGGCGATCTGTCCGTCGCCGATGTCCCACAATTCCATGCGCTTCTTGGCAGCGGCCACCAGATTTTCCGTGCTCCCCAGCATTTCGTGTACCGGGTTGTCGTGCATCATGTGCTGCGCCTTGATGGCCAGCAGATACTCCTGTTGCGTGGCCAGTGCTTCCGGACTGTATATGGTCAGCAGCGGGTCGCCCTGGCGCACCTGCTGGCCGGTGAAATCGACGAACACCTGGTCGATCCACCCCTCCAGCTTGCTGTGGACCTTGGAGATTTTGGTTTCATCCAGCGCCACGCGCGCCACGGCGCGGACCGAGCTGTGCACGGTTTCGTACTGCACGGTGCCGTATTCCACGCCGATGAGCTGCTGCTTCTCGGGCGTGATCTGCACGCTGCCCACGGGCAGCTTGTTAGCGCGCCGGTCGTAGCGCGCCTCATCGCCTGGGTAGACCGCGACCAGTTTCATACCGCAATCGGGCGCGATGCCGGGGACGTCGCTCTTATACCAGGGGTGCATCGGATCGACCCAATACAGCGGCTTGCGCTCTCCGGCGGGCGGCTTGGCATACCAGCGGCCGTATCCGTACCCGCCCACCCAGGCCGCGGCCATCAACATCACCACCAAGAGCTTCTTCATAACGGCATCCCCGTCATTTCTTCCAGGCGCGCCAGCGCCACTTGGAACTGCATGACTTCTTCGTGGTACATGAGCTCGTACTCCACCACATTCATGAAATTGGAAAACAGCGACAGGAAATCCAGCGAGCCGGTCTCATACCCGGCCATGGAAGATTCCAGCGCCAGTTGCGCGCCCGGGATCACGGACTTCTGGTAGAGGTCCGCCAGTTTGCGCGCCGTCGCGGCCAGCGTGTAGGTCTCGCGGATCTGCGACTGGATGGCGACCTCCGCGGCCTCATAGTTGTGGCGCGCTTCGGTGGCCGAGAAGGCCTTCTCCGCGATCTCGGCGTTCTGTTTCGTGCGGAAGTATGCCGGCAGCTTGAAATCCACGCGGAACTGCCACATGGGCGGCATCGCGCCCTGATTGAAGTAGCCGCCCGAGACGGTGTAATCGGGGTACAGATTGCGGCGTGCAAGGGCGCTGGCGAGATCGTTGCGTTCGACCAGCCTCTGTTCGCGGGCCAGCATGGGAGCGTGCGTGCGCGCATGCGCCAGGAGATCGTCGAGCGTCGCCGTCAGGTCGCCGAGCGGTATGTCTTCGGGCGCCACGATGGAACCTCCCTGCGGCCGGTTGAGCAGCGCGTCGATCTCGATCTGCTTGGAATCGCGCTCCTGTTCGTAGCGCAGCAGTTGCGTCTGGAAGATGGCGAACTGCGTCTGCGCCTTGAACACGTCCTGCTGCGCCGCGCGCCCCACCGAATAGCGCACTTCGGAGATCCGCAGAATGTTTTGCAGCAACTCCTGGTAGCGGTGCACGAAGGTGATGCCGGCGTTGGCGTGGTGCAGTTCGTGGTACGCCTGCTTGAGGCGCGCCGTGACGCTGAAGCGCACGGCGAGGTATTGCTCGTACTCGGCGGAAGCTTCCTTGGACGCGATCTCGCCGCGCAGTTGGCGCTTACCCGGGAAGGGCAGTTCCTGGGAGATCGTGATGCCGGCGTTGCTGGTGACGTCGCGCCCGATCCCCGCCACCGGGTAGGGCCCGCCGTTCGCCGTATACCCCAACGAGACCGTGGGGTCAGGCAGACTGTTCTCCTGACTGGGCTTCTGCCGTGCGGCCTCATACTTCTTTTGCGCCGCGAGCACCTCGCGGTTGTGCAGCAGCGCTTCGTCCACAAGCGCAGGCAGCGGCTGCGCGCCGAGCGCAATCGGCAGGACAAATAAATAGAGATAGTTTTTCATTTGTGGCATAAGGCTCCGCCTTGTGCAGGCGAGCGTCAGCTCGCCCGTTGGCGAACGGGTGCACGAACCTTAAGTCACTAAATGCGCAGAGGGAGTAAGTCCGGAGGAGTATATTCGGGAGGAGCGGGAACCACCGAAGTTGCGCTCAGACGCGCAGCCGTGGCAGGCGCCGCAATGACAGCGGTAACTAGCACCGCCGGGGCGCTCGGCGTAGCCTTCTCCGCCTTCACGAAGTTGCGCAGCCCTTGCGTCTTACATTCGCTGGGGTTAGCCTTACCGTGCGGGCAGCAACTGTGTGTTTGCGCGGAGAGAAGAACCTGCGGGCAGGAGAAACAGTTTCCCCAGAAGAGTGCTGCAACTACCAGCGCCACCATGAGCGAATTGAAAACGGCCCGCATCCTAAGTCGATGATACACGATTTTGCGTGGGAATGAAACCGGATAGTCAGGTGTGCTTACTCGCGCCCTGCCCACCGCAGCGCGCGCAGCGCCCGCATGGTGTTCCACCGGCTTGGCTGTCCCGCCTCTTCCATTTCGAAAAACACCTTGCCCGGATAACCCTTCGCGAGGCGCCACCTTCCGTCAGCCTGCCTCCGCGCGCAGACCAGTTCGAGCGCGTCCTCCAGCCGCGGGTCGCACATTGCATTGGCGGCACGCAAGTAGTCCAACGCGCGCAACACGTCGTAATGCCATCGCGGCGGAAAGTGGAAGCGCGTGAAGTCGGTCTTGGCGATCGCCCCGGTCCGGTGGCTCCGAAACAGGCGGTGGAGCAACAGAAACTCCTCGCCCCGCGCCCGCGCTTGCGCCCCGGCCGGCCACCCGAGCAGCGCTTCCAACGCCAATATCGTCGTGTGGAAGGACCCATGCGTGGCGCCGCCGTACCCCGGAGTGGCGCGGCAGTTCCAGCCGCCATCGGGCATCTGCGCCGCCAGCAAATGCTCCGCCATCCGCGCCATCCGCGCGTCGTCGAGCCCAAACCAGCGGGCCGCGGCGAGCGCCATGGCGGTGATGCACGTCTCGCTGCGCTTTGCCCAACGCGGGTAGAAGTTGATGCCGCCGTCGCTCCAGAATCCGGCGTCCAGCAGCAGACGGCACCCGCGCACGGCCTGCGCATGCCCGGGCCCGAGGCCCAGATCGCGCAACAGCAGGAGCGTATAAGTGGTGGAGGTCCATTTGGGCGTGTAGATCCCGCCGGCCCAACGCCCGTCCGCGTCCTGCGCTGCCAGGAGGCGCGCCCCCCAGCCTTCGGCGCCCACCTTCCGCTGCTCCCGCTTCCAGGCGCGTTCCGAGGCGCCGGCGAGATCGCGCAAAGTCTGCCAACGGATCGCCGCGTCGCCCGCCAGCAGCCAGTCGATGACACCGTTGTCCGGCATTTTCGCCATTGTAGCGCTGCCCGGCACGGCTGCTAAACTGGATTCCTGGTGGGATCATTCTATAGCCGCGCGGAATTAGTCGAAGAGCGTGCCTTGTGGAAGCGCCAAGGCAAGACCGTGGTCTTCACCAACGGCTGCTACGACCTGCTCCATCCTGGCCACGTTCGCCTCCTCGAACAGGCGCGCAGCCTCGGCGACATCCTGATTCTGGCGCTGAATTCCGATGCCAGCGTGCGCCGCATGAAGGGTCCGTCGCGCCCCATGATCTCCGAGATGGAACGAGCCGAGATGGCCGTGGCCCTTGCCGCCGTGGACGCAGTCACCGTCTTCGACGAAGATACGCCGCGCGAACTCATCGCCGAGGTGCTCCCCGACATCCTGGTGAAAGGCGCCGATTGGTCGCACTTCATCGCCGGACGCGAGGAAGTGGAGGCGGCCGGCGGGCGCGTCCTGACTATCTCTCTGGAACCCGGCTATTCTACTACTAATATTGTCGAAAGAATGATCAACCAGCCTTGATTCACCCTGTCGTACGAGACCTGTTCATCGACCTGGGACGCCATCCGGGATTTCAGGACGCGCTGCATCGCGTGAGCGCCGGCGGCAACGCCTCCCTATCCGGGCTGACGACCACCGCCAAGGCGGTGTACGCCGTCCTTCTATGGCAATCTGCCGGGCGTCCTCTGGTCATTGTAGTAGATGGCAACAAACAGGCCGAAGACCTTTCCGAGGCTGTCAACAGCTTTTTCAACCTGCTCGTAGCCGACGATCGCCACGGCCCGCAACTTCTTCCAGCGCTTGATGTTCTGCCCATGCAGAACCTCTCTCCCCATGCCGAAATCTGCGAGCAGCGTGCCATCGGCCTGTGGAGCCTGGCCACCCAGCGGACCCCTATCACCATCCTGCCCGTGGCCTCCGCCCTGCTGCGCATCGAGCCCGCCGATTATTACCGCCAACTCACGCTCCGCCTGCGCGCCGGCGAGGAACTGCCGCTCGAGGAGGTGGTTGCGCACCTGGAGAGCATCGGGTACCAACGCCGCGAGCCCGTCGAAATGGTCGGCGAGTACTCCGTGCGCGGCGGAATCCTCGACGTGTTCTCCCCCGAATCGCAGAAACCGGTGCGCATCGATCTCTTCGGCGACCAGGTGGAGTCCATCCGCCGCTTCGACGTGGAGTCGCAACGCTCCGTCCTGAATGTCGAAGACTGCCTGCTACTACCATTGACGGAGTATCAAAAGTCACGCCCCCTGCTGAGCGAATTGCACGACCTCATGCGCGCCGCCGATATCCCCGGCCGCGACCTGCCACCTCCGGGAGAGGCGTTCCCCGGCTGGGAACTGGTCGCCCCCATGCTCCGGCCGCGCAATGCGTCGGTCTTCTCCCTGATGGACCGCCCGGTGGTGATCTGGGATGAGCCCGACCAGGTGCAGTCGGCGGTCAAACGGCTGTGGACCCGCCTGGAGCAGATCGACCGCTCCCCGGCCTACGATCCGGAGCGCGTCTTCTTCCGCTGGGAGGAGATCCAGCGCCAGGCGCTCGGTGGGCCGCAAGTCGTTTTTCAGCAATTGGATATTGGATGGTCACCTTCCGGCCTTGAGACCAGTACGCACATCGCCACCCGCCCCGCCATGAGCTTCCACGGGAACATTCAGGTGGCTGTCGCTGAAGCCCGGACCCTGATCGAAGCCGGCAATAAGGTGGCCTTTTTCGCTTCTGCTACAGGTGAAGTAGAACGCCTGGCGGACATCTTCAACGAGTACGGAATCGCCTACCAGCTTGGCCTGGAACAGTTCGAATCCACGCCGGCGTACCTGGCGCAGCGCGCCTACATGTCCGGCACGTCCGCGAACATCTACCTGATCAAAGGGGCGGTACGCCGCGGCACCGCGTTTCACGATTGCAAACTCGTGCTCTTCGGATCGGAGGACCTCTTCGAGACCTCCGAATTGATCTCCCGGGGTCCCGCCTCCAAGACCGCGCGGGAGACCTTTTCCGCCGACATCATCGACCTCAAGCCCGGCGACTACGTCGTCCACTCCGAGCATGGCGTCGCCCAGTACCTGGGCCTGCGCGAGATCTCCGGAGGTGAGAACAAGGGCGATTACATGGTCCTGGAGTATTCCGCAGGCGCCAAGCTCTACGTGCCGCTTACGCGCATGGACCTGGTGCAGCGCTTCCGCGGCGCGGGCGAGTCCAAACCCGCTCTGGACCGCATGGGCGGCGCCACCTGGACCCGTACCAAGTCGCGTATCAAGGTCAAAATGCGCGACATGGCCGACGAGCTCCTCAAACTCTACGCCACCCGCAAGATGACCGAAGGCTTCATCTACTCTCCGGACAGTAATTGGCAGCGCGAGTTTGAAGACGCCTTCGAATTCGCCCCCACCCGCGACCAGATCACCGCCATTTCCGAGATCAAGCGGGACATGGAAAGCCCTCAACCCATGGACCGCCTGCTTTGCGGCGACGTGGGCTACGGCAAGACCGAGGTGGTCATGCGGGCCACCTTCAAAGCGCTCGGGGACGGCAAGCAGGTTGTCGTCCTGGCACCTACTACAGTTCTCGTATTTCAGCATTTCGAGACCTTCAAACGCCGTTTTCAGCCCTTCCCGGTCCGCGTCGAGATGTTCAGCAGGTTTCGCTCCGCCAAGGAGTTGAAGGCTTCGGTAGGGGATCTGGCCGAGGGCAAGATCGATGTCGCCATCGGTACCCACCGTCTGCTGTCGGAAGATATCCAGTTCCGGGATCTCGGCTTGGTGATCGTCGACGAGGAGCAACGCTTCGGGGTCAAACACAAGGAGCGTCTCAAGCACCTCAAGAAAGCCGTGGACGTCATCAGTATGAGCGCCACGCCCATTCCTCGTACACTACATATGTCATTATTAGGCTTGCGGGACATGTCGGTGATCGAGACGCCGCCCAAGGACCGCCTCGCCATCCACACCGTGGTGGCGCCGTTCCAGCCTGAACTCATCCGCCAGGCGCTGGAATTGGAACTAGGGCGCGGCGGGCAGGTGTACTTCCTGCACAACCGCGTGGACTCCATCTGGACGCGCGCCTCCGCCATCCAGGAAATGGTGCCGGGAGCCCGGATCGGCGTCGGACACGGGCAGATGGGCGAGGCCGAACTGGAGAAAACCATGCTCCGGTTCATGCGCCACGAGTTCGACATCCTGGTATGTACGACAATTATCGAAAATGGCTTGGACATTCCCCTGGCCAACACCATGATCATCGAGAATGCGGAGCGGTACGGTCTCTCGGAACTTTACCAGTTGCGCGGGCGCGTGGGGCGCTCCAACCGCCGCGCCTATGCCTACCTGCTCGTCCAGCCCGATACCGAGCTCACCGAAATCGCCCGCAAGCGTCTCGCTGCCCTCAAGGAATTCAGCGATTTGGGCGCCGGCTTCAAGATCGCCGCCCTCGACCTGGAGTTGCGCGGCGCGGGCAACCTGCTCGGCGGGGAGCAGCATGGCCAGATCAACTCCGTGGGCTTCGACACCTACGTGCGCCTGCTCGACGAAACCGTCCGCGAACTGAAGGGTGAGGAAGTGGTGCCGGAGATCCGTTCGGCCCTCAACCTGAGCCTCGATATCCGCATTCCCCCGGAGTACATTGCCGACGAAAACCAGCGCCTCCGCGCCTACCGGCAGATCGCCAACGCCACCAACGACACCGAGCGCGACCGTGCCGAAAAGGAACTGGAGGATCGATATGGCCCAGTGCCCGAGCCGGTGCACAACCTGGTGGTCTACTCGGCGCTCAAGACGCTGGCCCAGCAGATCGGCATTGAGGCCATCGACCGCCGCCATAACCTGTTGAATATAAAGTTCCACGTGGAAACTCGCGTGGATCCGGCGCGGCTCATGAATATCGTCGGCAAGACCCGCGGGGCACAGTTCACTCCGGCAGGCGTCTTGCTATTGCCATTGGATGGTCAAACCGCGGCCGGCGACATCCTCCGCTTCCTGGCGGAGAAACTCGCCCAACTGCGTAGCTAGGGCAAACCGGGGGCAGACAGCGAATTTCCCGCAGACTGCGCCGGAAATTCATGTCAGTCCCCAGTTTGCGGGCTTTGCTAAAATAAAAAGGATCAGCTATGTTTCGTAGGTTTGTAGTACTCATCGCCTCCACGCTCGCGATTTGCGCCGCGGCAGACAACGTCAAGGTGGTCGAAGAGATCGCCGCCAAAGTCAACGGCGACATCATCACGCGCGGCGAACTGGCCAGGAAGCGCGCCGAGATCGAGGCCGAGGCCAAGCGCGGGGGCCTCTCCGGACTCCGCCTTCAGCAAGCCGTCGACGAGTATGCCGCCAACGCGCTGCGCGATGAGATCGATACCTTGCTCCTGGTGCAAAAGGGCAAAGACCTCAACATCAGCGTGGACGCGGATGTGACGCGCCGCCTGGCCGAAATCCAGGTGCAGCAGAAGATCTCCGATCCCGATAAGTTCCAGGCCTTCATCCGCGAAAACACCGGCATGAGCTACGAGGATTTCAAGCTCCAGATGAAGAACCAGATGCTCACCCAGCGCGTCATCGGGCAGGAAGTCGCGCGCTCCGTCGTCGTGCCCGAAGCCGAGGCGCAGAAATTCTACGACGAGCACAAATCCGAGTACATGCGCAAGGAAGCGCAGGTGTTCCTCAGCCAGATCGTGATTTCCACCGAGGGCAAAACTCCCGAACAGGTCGCGGTAGCCGAAAAGAAAGCCAAGGATCTGGCGGCGCGCGCCCAAAAGGGCGAGAAGTTCAACGAACTGGCGCGCGATAACTCCGATGACGTGGAGACCGCCAAGAACGGCGGCCAGATCGGCCCCATGAGCAAAGGCCTGATGGACAAACCCATCGAAGACCTGGTGTTCGCGCAGAAGAAGGGTTTTGTCAGCGATCCCATCCGCCGGCCGAATTCCTTCCTGATCCTCAAAGTGGACGATCGCTTCGAAGCCGGACAGGCGCCCTTCGAGGAAGTAAAGGGCGAGATCCAGGATCGCATCAGCCAGACCAGAATGGAGCCCAAGGTGCGCGTTTACCTCACCACGTTGCGCGAGGATGCGTTCCTGGAAATCAAGGAAGGCTATGTCGATAGCGGCGCCGCGCCCGCCAAGGACACGCGCTGGAAGGAAGTCGCCCAGTTGAAGCCGCAGACCACCACCAAGGAAGAAGTGGCGGCGCGCGTGAAGAGACATCTCCTGTGGGTGATTCCGGCCGGCACCGTGAAGCAAACCAAGCCCAAAGTGCCCGCTTCGATCGCTCCCCCGAAAACCGCCGAAGCCCCCGACAAGCCGGCCGAAAAGCCTGGCGAGCTCGCCAGTGTTCCCGAGAAAAAATGAAATCGCCCTACGTCAACGAGCTCAAGCCGAATCAACTGGTGGAGACCACTTTCCTGGTCCAATCCAAGGAGATCCGGCAGAAGAAGGGCGGCGAGTTGTATCTCTCGCTCTTCCTCGCCGACCGCACCGGCGAACTCGACGCCAAGATGTGGGACAACGTCTCCGACGTCCTCAACGAATTCGAACGCGACGATTTCGTCAAGGTGAAAGGCATCATTCAGGTCTTTCACAACAAGCCGCAGATGACCATCCACAAAATGCGGCGCATGGACGAAAGCGAAGTGCAGTTCTCCGACTACTTCCCTTCGTCCAAACGCGATGCCGGCGAGATGTGGAGCGAGCTGCGCGGCATTGTCGCGGAGGTGCGCAATCCGCATCTCAAGGGACTCCTGGAGGCGGTGCTGGACGATGAGGAAATCGCCCGCCGCTACCGTCTCGCGCCCGCCGCCAAGCAGATTCACCACGCTTTCCTCGGCGGCCTGCTCGAGCATGTCCTCAGCCTGTGCGGCCTGGCCAAATCCGCCGCCGCGCATTATCCGAACATCGATTACGACCTGCTCCTCGCCGGCGTGGTACTGCACGATCTGGGCAAGATTTACGAGCTGAATTACGAGCGCGGTTTTTCCTACTCCGACGAAGGCCAGTTGATCGGCCACATCTCCATCGGCATGCGTATGGTGGACGAAAAACTGCGCGCCTTGCCCGATTTTCCGCCGCTGGTGCGCTCGCTGGTGGAGCACATGATCCTCAGCCATCACGGCAAGCTGGAATTCGGTTCTCCCAAGGTGCCGCAGTTTCCCGAGGCGCTCCTGCTGCACTACCTCGACGATCTCGATTCCAAGATGGAAGCGATGCGCGCGCAGATCGAAAACGACCGGCAGTTGGAGGGCTGCTTCACCACCTACAACTCGGCGCTGGAGCGCTCCGCGTTGAAGAAGGAGCGCTACCTGAATCCCACGCCCGCGGCGGACGCCACCGCGAACGCGAAACCCGCCGCGCCGCCCGCCGCGCCTCCGCCCCGCCCACCCGTCGCGGCCGGCAACTCCCTCATGGCCGAGAAAATGTTGCAGGCCGGGTTGCTCCGTCCCAAGGCAAACTGATGCCCAAGACCGCGCGCGATGTTCCTCCGCCTCTGGAGTTGGCTTGCCTGAAAGCGCTCTGGTCGTTAGAGGAAGGCAACGTCAGGGCCGTACAACAGGTGGTGGCGCTCTCCCGCCCGCTCGCCTACACGACCATCATGACGGTATTGGACCGCCTGGTACGCAAGGGCAAGCTGACGCGGCGCAAAGTGGGCCGCGCCTTCGTCTATTCCCCCAACGCCAGCCGCGACAGCATGCGCCGCGCCGCCGTCCGCGAATTGGTCGACGGCTATTTCGATGGCTCCGAAGCGGAGTTGGTGGAGTTCCTCCGCCCCGCCGCCGTCCCCGTCCCCAGCACCCCGCCCGCCCACGAAGACCGCCAGATCGACACCGTCCTGCTGTAGGGGGCGCTCCCACCAAGGCCCTTATATCAGCGCAGGGTGTCGAAGAGCGTGGAGGCCGCGGACACCGCCGGGCCTTCTTCCACGGCCGTGATCGCCAGGATGCGGATCTTGTCGTTATCCGGCAGCGTCAGCGTCTTCGCGCCGGCCGGAACGTCGAAGGCATAGGCGTAGAGGTAACTGAACGCGTAGGGTTCGTTGGACCCGTCGGCGGCATGGCGGTGCGATGCATACCATGCGACCGGCGCGGGCTTGATGTATCCCGGCTGGAGTCCGGTCATCTCCGCGTACTCGTCCACGCGGGTGCGTTGGGGAGCGTTGGCGGGAGCCGCGCCGCCGCGGCCGGCGGGTACAGGGACTTCCTTCGATTTCCAGATGCGGCTGTCCCACTGGCCGATGAAGTCGCCCCAATTTTGCACATTCACTTCGACCGGCGTGCTACCGACCTGGAACACCGCCTTCTGGTCTCCGTCGGCCGACGCCGCCAGCACATACACGCGATCCGTCTTGCCCGCGGGCAGGGGCACGCTTTGTCCCTTGGCGGTGACGGCGTCGGGTATGCCGGTCTTGGCGGGGGCGAGGCGGAACCGCACGCCGCTAAAGGTCACCTCGTTGGGCAGCATTTCAGCCGGCAGGGTGCGGCCATCGGCATCGAAGCCGGCATTCATGCCCGCGGGGGATTTGGTATCGTCGTTGCTCGCCACCGCACGGTCGAAGGTCAGCGTGATGGGGGTGGAACGTATGCCGCGCACGTGCATCCCGGGCGCGGCGAGTTTGACCGCGAAGCTGCGCGGTTGATACGCGGAGAAGGAGGTGGCTAGCGTACCGCCGCGCACCACGGCCGCGCCTACCGGTTCCTCGGCGGCGTTGATCTCGCGCGCCGCCGACACCGGCGTGGCGAATTTCACTGCCACGTTGGGCGCCGGCTTGCCGTCGATTTCCACCAGGCGCACGACAACTTCCTCGCTCGCCTCGGCCTTCTTGACGGCCAGCACGCGGATGCGCGGATTGTCGATGCCGAGCAGCGAATACTGCTTGCCGAGAGCGCCGCCATGTTTCGGGCTCTCGAAGGCCATCAACGGCTGATTGAGCCGGTAGGCTTGCCAATCGGTCTGCCCCTGGCGCCAATCGCCCGCGTGCCCCGCCAAACCGTAGACGAACTCGTGATGGCCCAGATCCTGCGTGCCCTGGTCGGGGTAGCCGCCACGCGTTCCGGGCGTACGCATGAGGGTCAGGCGCAGGGTTTTGTCGTCGGGCTTGTCGGAGGCGTTTTTGCAGTCGGTGAGTACGGTCACGCCGTAGCTGCCGGCTTTGTCGGTGAGGTCGATCCACTGGTGGGAGGCCACTTCGAACTGGCGCTCCTGCTCGGTGGGCCGCTCGATGGTGCCGATGTCCCAGTTGTAGGTGGCGTTCTCGTTGGCGGCGCTCAAGGGGAAGGTGGCCTTGAGGTTGGCCTCTTTCGTGTTCCAGTCGATGGCGTTGGCGAACTCCACGCGGTTGCCGGCATCGCCCGCCGAGAGGCGGATGGTCTCGACGAACTTCGAGCCTTCGGTTTCGCGCGTCACTTGGAGAGCCACGCGCGCCGGGCCGTTTTCAACGATGCGTATTTGGGCGGGACCGGAGACGAAGGCGCGCGGCGGGGCCGTTTCCTGGTCGAAATCCATATTCCAGGCGGGCCAGTTGCGCGGGTTGTCGGTCTTGATGGCCAGGCGTACGGGCGCGGAGAGCAGTTCCTTCTTCACGGTCTTATCGAAGATGCTGGAGACGTCGCCTTGGGCATCGAGCTGGACGGTGTAGCGGGCATTTTCCAGCGAGTTTTCCGAGACTTTGAGGCTGCTGGCCGAAGGAGCGTCCGCGGGCTGCACATCGTAAACCGCGTAGCCTACCGACGGCGCCTTGGCCAGGAACAGAACCTTGCTGCCGCTCACCTGCGCGGGCGTATCCTTGCCATCCGGACCGGTCACGCGGACGGCCTTCGGCATGCCGCCGGGGAAGTTGACCGTAGCCTCCACCACGTCCTCGCGCGCTATGTTCAGCGCGTTGTACACCACGATGGCGCGCCCGCGCGTTTCGGTATTCATGCCCGCTGCCACGGCCGAAGTGGCGCTGGTGAGGACGCTGGAGAACTGATTGGCCGCCACCACCTGGTCGTTCCAGGCGAACCCATACGCCTTAGGCGTGGCGGTGCCGGGGACGATATCGTGGAACTGGCCGCCGAGCACCAGGCCCCAGGCATCGGTGAGGCGCTGGCGCGGATATATGCGGCCGCCCAGAAGGTCGGCGGCCACGGAGGCCTTTTCGGCCGCGTCGGCCAGCACTTCATTGCGGCGGTTCCACCGCTTCATGTAGGTTTCCGATGTGATGGAGCCGGCGGAGTGGTTGATGAGTTCCAGGTCGCCTTTGTAACGCGGGAATTTGGCGGTCTGTCCGGGCTGGAGGTCGAGGAACATCTGCTCCGCGGTGGCTGAAATCACGGTGACGGGACCATCGCCGACCTGCACTTCGGGACCAGGGGGCGGAGCGGGTTGCGGCGTTTCGCCGCCGCGTCCGAATCCGCCGCGTCCGGCCGGGATCACGGTCTTGCTTTTGGTCACGATGGCTTCCAGCAGCTTGACGGAAGCCTCCGTGGGAGAGCCGCCGACGTCGCCGGTGCCGTAGTAATGATAGTCGGCATAGACGCCGGTGAGGTCGCCATCGATCTGTATGCGCTTGACCCAATCCTCTTCGCGCGGACCGCGGCCGCCGCGTCCTGGTTGCGCATTGGGGTCGGGGGGCGTTGGCGGCGCGGGGCTCTTGCTGAGATCGCCGGTGATGCTGGCGCTGTAGCTGCCCGGGTTGAGGGCGGCGACGACGGTCTTGCCGTCGGTGCCTTCCCATATGCCGACGTTGAACGGAATGCCGTCGGGGGTCTTCTCCGGGGAATCGGGGCCGCCCACGTGCGGCGCGGGCTGCCATGAGGCGGAGAGCTTCTGGGTGGAGAATCCCTTGATCCCGCTATGCGCCAGGATGCTGGGCAGCGATGCCGGGAAGCCGAAGCAATCGGGCAGCATGTACTCGGCGCTGGTCTTGCCGAATTCGGCGCGGAAGAACTGCTTGCCGTAGAGGATCTGGCGGAATATGCTCTCGGCGTTGGGAGAGTTGACGTCGCTCTCTTCCCATGCCGACCCGGCCGGAAACCAGCGGCCTTTGGCGACGTACTCCTTCACCTTGGCGAAATCGGCCGGGTAGTATTCCTTCATCATGCGGTAGCGATTGGCGCCGCTGAAGTTGAAGATGTAGTGCGGATACTTTTCGAACAGGTCGAAATTGAACCGCATGGTGTTCTTGATGTACTGGCCGATGGTGGTGGGGTACTCCCAGCGCCACTGGGTATCGAGGTGAGCGTAGCCGACGACGTACAGGGTCGGCTGCTTGGCCAGATCAGGCTTGGGAGCCTGGGCCCACGCGCAGGCAAGCGCGATCACGAAGGTCAAACAGAAGGCGCGTCGCATATGCCGAACAGACTAGCGCACGGCGCCAGCAAGCGCGAGGGTCAGGCGGAAGCGTGGGACAGACGCTTTCGTCTGTCAACCCGTGGTTTCACTTCCTCAGTTCCCTGTTGAGCTCGCGGAAGGTGGCTACCGATTCCATGGCCTGCACGTCCTTCGTGTCTTCGCCGAAGTAGGCTTTGGCAAACGGGCCGAAGCCGCACCAGGTGGTGTGCAGCATGCCTTCGAGGCGCGCCGCCACGGCCGGGGTGGTGTTCATGCGCGCCAGGCGCATCAGGTCGATCTGGCGCAGCGCCACGCTCGATCGGCGCCATGGAGACGACACCACGCGGAAGCCGGCGAGCGCGAAGTAGAGCGCCGTGGGATGCGCCTGTTCGTAATGCCAATCGCCGATTACGATGTCCTTGGGAATGGATGCGAGCGCCGCCGCCGTGCCGTTGGTGGCCGCCTCCCATTTGCCGATACCGGTGGTTTCGCCATCGATCAACCGGTCGCCCCACATCCACAGGGTGCGGTTGGATTGCGCCAGATGGTCGCGCAGCGCGCGGACTTCGCCGCTGAACAAGTCCGCCTTGTTCCTGCCTTTGCAGCGCGCGCAATCGTCCTCGCCCAGCAGGAAGACTTCGTCCATGCCCACATGGAAGGCGTCGGCCCCGGTGACTTCGAGGAGCTCATCCATCAGGTCGAACACCACGCCGTGGATCGCGGGGTGCAAGGGGCAGTAGCTGCGGCAGTAAATGCCCTGGTTGTCGGGATACTTCCCGGGAGTTTCGTCGAACTCGGGATGGCCGCGCAAGAGGCCGAACGTGGTGCGCGCCCAGGACTGGTGGCCAAGCAGGTTGATCATGGGGATGAGGCGCACGCCGGCGGCGCGCGAGGCGGCGGCGAGGCGCTTCAGGTCGGCGGCGGAGAGCGCGCCGGGGTCGACCACTTCCGGGTGTTTGGCGAACTGATACCGGTAGCCGATTTCCAGGACCAGGAGGTTGACGCCTTCGGTGGGCAGGGCGTCCTTGATGAAGCGCTCGGCGAGAGAGATCTCGTCGGGCTGGGGAGCGGCAAGATGGATTCCGCGCACCGGGAAGGGCTGCGCGAAAGCGGCCGACGCGCACAGGAAGGCGAACGATAGGCGGAGCATTGGTTCGGAATCAGCATACCAAAACCGTACATGATGTACGGTCATGCTGCCGCATCCCTTTTGTTTCCTGCAATTGGAAAAACAAAACCGTACATCATGTACGGTTCTTGGGGTGGGACAGACCATCGCCTTGCGTGGTCTGTCGCCGCTGGCAACGCCAGGAATGCAGACAGACGACACAGACCGATCGTCTGTCCCACGCTTAGTTCACCGGCAGCGTGGATGCTTGAGTCGTGGCGCCGTTGATGGTGAGCGAAATCGGAACCGTGCCGGCGGAGATGCCGGTGGGGACGTAGACATTTACCTGGTAGAGACCCGGGAGACCGGGCGTCAGTCCGCTGAACTGGACCGTTGCCGGCTGGCCGCCGATAGTGACCTGAGGGGTCGTCGTGGTGGTCGCCAGCGCGGAGGCCGAAGCGAATTCGCCGCTCTTCGGACCGCCGGTCACGGGGCCCAGACCGTTCATGTACAACTGCACCAACTGGCCGCGTTTGACCGGATTGGCGGCCGACACGATGGCGTTGTTCCCGTCCAGGGCGGCGGCGATGCCGGAGTTCTGGAAGAACGCCGGCACGGTATTGGCCAGCGGGACCGTGACCACATTGCCCCACGAGTAGCCGTACAGCGTCACTTTGACCTGCGCGGAGGTCTGGCCCTGCAGTTCCCACGGCACCTGAATGTTCACCTGCCCCGGGCTGACATACGTGAGGTAGCCCGGCACGCTGATTTTGGCGGAAGGGACGTCGAAACTGACCGTGACGCCATCGATGGAGAGCGGCAGCGCAAAGGGCGCGAAGGCCACCGGATCGGTGTATTCGGCGAGGTTGGCGCCGTAGATGGAAACATACGAGCCGGGCGCGATGGGACTCTTGCCCGCGGCGGCATCCACCACGCCGCCGGCGGAGATGGTGGGCTGCAAGCGGATACCGCCCGAGAAAGCCTGGCTGTACCCCGCCGCCTTGGCGGTGACGCTGACCGAGGATGTGGGGGTGTTGCCGAGCAACACATCGGTATAGGACACGCCGTAGGCATCCGTATTGCAGGTCACGCTGCTCGTGGAGGAGGCCGGCGAGCAGGCCGGTTCGCCCGGCACGCTGCGCAGCGTCACGGCACCCCGCGGCGAAACCGTATAGGTCACCGCCGTGCCGGCCGTGGGCACGCCCCACTGATCGACCATCTTGATCGCGACGTAGCCTGCATCCTGGCCCACCGTGCCGTCCGGACCGCCGAATAACGGGATGAAATTCGGATTGCTGCCGTCGCCTACCAGGAACATGTACGGGACGCGCAGCGAGACGCCGGAGCCTTGCAGGGTCACCGCGCCGGAATAGGCCCCCCCGGCCTTGGGGACGCTGCCGCCCAGAACGACATTGACGGTACCCGTAGAGCCGGCGCCCACCGTGACCGATGTCTTATCGGTGGTGATGGTGGCGCCGCTGGCGGCCACGCCCGTGGCCACCGCGACCGCCAGGGTAACGGAGGCCGTCCCGCTATTGGCGATCTGAACCTGCTTGGTGACGGGCAGGGTGGCGCCGGAAGTCAGGACGCCGAAGTTGAGCGTGGTCGTGGCGGGAGGATTCGCCACCGCCGGAACAGCCAGCACCTGAAGGGTGACGTTGGCATTGGCGGCCAGTCCGGCATCGAGACGGCCGGCACCCAGCCACTCCACATCCACGCTGTCACCGAAGTCGTCGGTAGTGACGTCCTGGGCGGCGGTATTGACCAACGCGGACTTGATCTGAGCGACTGTGTACTTGGGGTGGGCCTGTTTGACCAGGGCCGCGGCGCCGGCCACGATGGGCGACGCGAAACTGGTGCCATCGGCGGCGAGGTAACCGTTGGTGGTGTACAACTCACCCAGGGGATCGTACGTCTGCCCGGCCAGGTAAAGGCCCGCGTAGGGATACAAATAGGTGTCGGCCGCGTCCGGCGAGAGCCAGACGTCCAACCCGCCGACGGCCACGATTTCCGGTTTGATGGCGCTATCGCCCGCATTCGGCCCGAACGAAGAGTAGCTGGCCAGTTCGCTGGCGACGACGGGCGGCGAGAATTGCACGGTTTGGCTGTAGGTGTTGAGGTCCACGTCGATGCCGGCCAGATCGATGGTGACGCTCGCCCCAGGGTGCGCCGCGATGTAAGTCTTGAGCGCCACGCCATTGGCATTGGAAAGGCCGACCGCCGGTCCGGTGAACTGGTATACGCCTTCGATGGCATAGGTGGGACTGAGCGCCGGAGAATCGGCGGACATGAACACGATCATGCCGACCGCGCCCGCATCCTGCGCGTTGGCGGCCTTGCTGGCAAAGGTACAGGGGTTATTGGTGGGACCGCGCTGCACCAGGACGAAGGCGCCGTTCAGCGAGCCGGGGGTGAGCGTGTTGCACGCGTAGGCGTCGCCTGCCGTGGCGGCGTCCACCAGCGGCGCGGTGTTGGCGCCAAGTTGGGAAGGATAGAAGTAAGAGTCGCTGGGCAGGGCGGCAATGTTCACCAGATTGGAGGGCACGCCGGCGCCGGCCACCGTCACGCTCGGGCCCATGCCATGGGAATTGGTGGTGGCGCCGACGGCGATCACCGAAGGCGCCGAGGCGGGCGACGAGATGGTGTTGAAGGCGGGATAGACGTAGCCATCCTCCCCAGCGTTGCCGGCGGCCACCGCGATCACCACGGTTTTAGCCGCGTTCTCGAAGGCCACGGCCATCGGGTCGCACGGGGTGCCGGCGGGGGCGCCGCAAGCCGCGCCCGTATCCAGCGGTCCGGTGAGCGCCACGCCGCCGCTCGACATGTTGATCACGTCCATGCCGTCGGTCACCGCGTCGTTGAGGGCGGTGATCCACACATCCTCGGGCGGATTCTCGTTGACGGAGGGCGATCCCCAAATCTTGTAATTGCCCACCCAGGCTTTGGGCGCCATGCCGGAGAAGGTGACGCTGCCGGTGTTGGTATTGCCCGCGGCGCAGGAGGCGACGGCGGTGCCGTGGCCGATGCGGTCGCGCGGAGAATAGTCGTCGGGTATGGAATCCTGGGCGGGATTATTGGGGTCCGCCTCATTGCCGATCACGATCTGGCTGACGTAACTGCGCGCCACAATCACCTTGGTATTGGTATAGCTGCACGCGTCCGCGCTGCCGCTGCACTTGGGGAAGCCGGCGGGGATGGCCAGGGAGGAATCCTGCATCGCCGAGTGGTTCTGGTCGATGCCGGTATCGAGGATACCGATCTTGATGCCGGCGCCGGCTTTGGATTGCCCGCCCACCAGGTTCCACGCGGTGGGAGCGTTCATCAGCACGGTCGCCTTGTTGAGCGCGAGGTGGATCTGCCGCATGGGGCGCACGCCCAGCACGCCGGGGATGGCGGCCAGTTCGGCGACGCGCTCCGGCGGTGCGGAAACGAACACTGCATTCAGCACTTCCGACACGGAGCTGATGACGGGCACGCCGCGGCGCTCCAGTTCCTGGCGGACCGCGGTCTGCCGCAGCGCCAGTTGTTGGCGGTAGGCGTCAGCCTCGGCGGTCTGCATCCGCTCCCGGGTCACGAACCGGGAAGCAACGGGTTCGTCCTGTAGAATCAACGCGTAGCGGTTACGCGCATATTGGCCGAAGCCGGGCAGTACGGTGACCGCGGCGGCCACCAGAATCATTAAGGTTCGTGAGATGCGATCGACAGACGGCATAACTCTCCAGACGTATTACTATTCTATTCGGGTTTCGTTCGATTAAGTAACCGCTCCCGACCCAGCATTGGCGTTAAGTTAAGGGCTGGTGGACCTCTCCCTGACGGGCTTCGTAACAGCTATCGGAGGCCCGAAAGCGCGGTGTTGGCCGAGGAGGCGTCCGAGGTCGAGGACCGCGCGGGGGGCGGTGGGGATATCTGGTTTGTTCATCGGGACTCCAGTTTGAGCGAACGGGCCAGTTCTGGCCCGCTTGGTCTGATGCGTTTATTGATAATAAAAGAGTTATGCGGCCAGAAAGCGGAAAAGCGGGCCAGAACTGGCCCGTTCGCGACTCCGGCCACGAGTGAGGGTTGCCCCCTGATTCCATCTTACGACTGGGGTAGGCGGATTTAGGGAGGCGGCGGGTGGGTGTTGGCGTGGTAAGTGATTTGGGCAGAGTGGGTTACTGGGACTGAAAAATATATTATGTCGGTGTCAACGCTGGTGGCGGCTGGGCGCGGGTCATCCCGTGGCCGGCGGATCGCGAGGGAATTCCGCGGTGGATGGCTCGCGGCTGAAGGTTCTGATTGAGTTGTGGACGGCACCGAGACAACCCGATCAGTGTCCGCGTGCTTCATCGCTCGCCCAGGGCGGATTCGGTGCGTGCATGAGCTTCCCAGATCGCGACTTCCTGGGCGTTGGCTCCAGTTCCGCGGAATAGGCCCTTGCTGCCAAGTGGGTGTTGCGGCGTGCAGCAGCGGACCGAAGCCGACTGGTGGTTCTTAATTCGTTCGGTCTGCCGAGGACGCACTGAAAACCTGCGCCGTGTGGCGTCTCAAACATCACCGTACGACCAACAGGGGAGCCGCTAAAGTCCGCAGGAGGCACCCGGCTGAAATGGGGCACATCATGAGAGACTGAGTCATGACGCCAGAGAGCGAGATCGGCTATACCGACAAGCTTGTTGCGTTCCTGGACATCTTGGGCTTCCGAACGCTAGTCCTGCAGAACCACGACCGGGCGGAAGCTGTGATTCGCAAGCTGGACGATGCTATCAAGCACACGCTACAGTGCCTAACGCTCGAGGGCGGACCTGACTGGTTCTCCGTGAAGCTGTTTTCGGATTGTTTCTGCATTTCCTGCGGATACGGGGATCTCGCCCTGCTGCTTGCGGAGATGTCCTATCTCCAGTGGAATCTCTCTGGTGGTGGCATATTCATTCGCGGTGGCCTCAGCTCCGGTCGCCATTATGAAAACGAACGGATCATATTTAGTGAGGGCCTCATCCGTTCGTATGAATTGCAGCAGTCTGATCCTTATCCCAGGATCTTGATCGACCCGGTTCTCGTTGAACGAATACGATGCGAACCGTCCGATTCCTACAGGGATCAACTCTTGGGTTTTGTTTTGCGGGGGCAGGACGGCGTGTATTTTCTGGACTATTTGCACTGCCCGGTGTATGGAGAGAGCGGCGTGCTGGATGAATCGCTAGAGGGTCACAAGGATGCAATCACAGAGCAGGTCGCTCTGAATCGCTCCCGCCCAGACGTCGTTGCCAAGTATCGGTGGCTGGCCGAATACCACAATTTCAAGTTTTCCGAGTATTACAGTGAGGAGGACTGGGTCGAAGGTCACTTTGAGACACTTCGCGACAGAATCCTGATTCCGTCCGTGACATTTCCCTCGTTTGAGAGAGTGGCCGAGAGAAAACAGCCAAGACCGTCCCCCGTCGAACCTCAATTGCGCGGACCCGGGCCGACCGTCTGAGTTCTGTGCTTCGCGACTAAGCCCAGCCGCCTGCGCCACCAGCCAGGATGCGGGCGTTTGCGGCCACGCCTTTCCCGGCTAGAGTATGACGAACGCCTGTGTGGCTACGGGCATCTCGTCGTACGTGCGACCTCCTAGTGTCCTTCCAGCACGCTTCTTTTGAACGCCACCCCATTGCTTAAAGAAAAATGGGACCCTTGAGCGATCACACTGACGCTGGATGTTCCTAACCCACTCCGGTTGCATCGGACGAGCTCCAGGCCCAGACTCTCCGCCGGCTATCACCCAATCGATGTTTTTCAGATTCAGCTCACCCAGGTCGCCGATTAGCGGTTCGAGTGAAAGGAACTTAACTTCCGCGCCCGTTTTTCGGAGGTGATCGATTCGGGTTTTGTATTCCGCGCGTTCCACGCTGACGCCCATCCAGACATTTGGCGGCCAGTCAATCTTCTCGGTCAGCGCCAACAGGCGCCCGGAGCGCTTCGTCAGTATCTGGAATTGATGCCAATGAGCCTTTCGCATTGTCGCGAACACCCTTTGGATATATTCCAGTGGCACATCCTTATGGAACAGGTCGCTCATGGAGTTAACGAAGATGCGCTGTGGCTTTTTCCATTTGAGCGGCAGCTCCAGCGTTTGTGGATGTATGGTCAAGTGAAAACCCCTGGCATACTTCTCCTGCCCCATAGCCTTCAGCCTCAACGACATCCTCTCCGCGTAACAGTGATCGCATCCTGGGCTGACGTGATCACAGCCCGTGGAAGGGTTCCACGTAGATCCCGTCCACTCGATAGAAGATTTTTCCGCCACCCTTGACCCCCTCAACAAACTCTTAAAGAAACTTGATCCTGGTCCCTCGAGGAAGGGTCCGCTTCACACCTCCGGGCTGGAGCCGGCGTTGTTCTGCGGCGGGATCCATTTCAACGGATCCGTCCGATTCGAGTTCCAGCAGAGCGTCCCGATAGTTGGTATCGGTGTATTGCGTCAGTGGTTCCTCGGCATCAATGATTTCTCCGAACGTAAGGCTCCCGTTGAAACTCTGCAGCAGCCTTTCCTTGACTTCGTACAGCCCGTCAAAAAACGAGAGGTTCGATGGTTCGGAGCCTTTGTCTCGCGGGTCGAAATCGAACGATGCAACCCCCTCCACCTCATCGGAGCTTGCTTTCGCCATGATCCTCTTCATCATCGCGAGAGCTGCCTGGTTTTTTGAGGCGAATACCAGATGGTGACTGGTTCCTCCTCCCTCGCCGCGAAACGGAAACACCAGAGGAAAGGCACCGGCTTCTCGGAGCGCCTCTTCAATCGCAGCGAGCACTCTCTTTTCACGATCTGGAGGGGACAGCCGCTTCACCTCCGCTCGTAGAGGGTCCGCTCGATCCGGCTCAAAAAACTCATTGATCGACCCATCCATCACTGGGTAACCTAGCTTCATGTTTACGCGGCGGTAGTTGAAAAAGAATACGCAGTCATTTCCGAAGCGCCTCAAAGACGCGGTAATCAGCCGAAGCGAGAGCCCTTTATAGCCGCATGGGTCAGCGAAGATCAGAGTCGGTATCCCCTTACGCTCGAGCTTGGGCGCGATGGATTTTGAGATCACGATGTGTGTAACGCTCGGTTCGAAGCGTAGGCTCGAAATGCCGGTTACGGAGGCAATGTTGTTCTTGAGGTCCTCAAACACTTCGGGATCGGCCTCATTGAACCAAAGACGCACGCAATTTCGGAGGCGTTCATCTGCGACGACCCTTTCGCAGGTCAATACGGGCGTGGACTTCTCCCCGTTGCGGTATAGTCCGGGGCCGGCGAAGAGATCCGCATATCCAACAATTCGACTTCGAGCCATCTTGTTCATGTAGGCATTGAAGTACTTTGTGATGATCTCCTGTTTAACCCGAGACCCTTCCCGCGGACGGTCGAAGAAACCCTTCTCTACACCGAGCTGCGTATGTGTCTGCATCAGCGTCTGCCATCCAAGAACGGCGGGGGGCAGGAATAGTATGGCATTCCGCCCGGTGGCCCGCATGCTAGGATCGGTCACGACCCGATCTAAGGGAGATCATATCTGATTTCGTTGTTACGCAAGTAATCACGAAATCGTGGTGCACCACCCGCACCCGTCTGCGCGAGATCGGACTTTATTCCGCGCGTGTTTCCGGAGTTCAGCGATCCCTGTCCAGAGTCCGGCCAGCGGGTAGCTGCACAGTCTGATTGTGGCTCGGCTCCGTTAGCCGCCCTCCCCTCGGGTCCCTGGCTGGGGTTTTGCGACGGGCACTTGGAGACTGGCCAAATTGGGCCACGCACCAAATCCGTCCCATAAACGCGCCCGCGTCTGGGGATTCGCCTTCCAAATGACCGTAACGCCAAGTCGCGGAACTGCCTGGCCAGCGGCGCACTCCCCAGATACGGCCTTGTAGGAAGTAGCTTCTGCCTTGTCGCGAGGGATCTACCGATTCCCGACGAGAGCCACCCCGTAGCGACGGCAATTCAGGCTAGCCAAGTCCCAAACCGGGCACTTATTTTAACGCCAATGTCCCGACCCAGAGGGTACTCCGGTCGCGGCTCGGATTGACGCATCGCAAATCGCATCGACGCATTGCTGCCCGCATCAGAGCCGCGACCGTAAGGGAGCGGTCGCAGCCGCACTACTTGAATCTCCGCTTATAGAAAAAGTCCACGCCGAAGAGGCCGTTTTCTTCGCGCAGCGCGACCGCCGACCATTGGCTGGAAAACGCCCACTCCACCTGCACCACCTGCGGATTGGTCTGGGTCACGTTGGTGGTGTAGGTGAAGGTGATCTCCGGCGTCACCTGCTGCTCCAGCGTGAGACGCGCCTGTGGGTTGTTTTGCACGCCGGAGAGTGTCGGGTCGATGCGCAGTTTGCTCACCCCGAAAAAGCGCTGCAAGCGGCCCGCCACCGGATTGGAGATGGCCGAGCCGAGCAGCGCCGAGGCCCCCATCTGGTTCCACGATTGCGGCTCCGAACTCTGCTGCATGAGCAGCGACGGGTCCGATGTCGGCGTGCGCCCTGTGGCCAGCAGCGCCACAATCTCGCTGAATTGCAGTGGCGGGTCACTGCGCGGCGTCAGCGTCAATTTGGTCAGCGGCCCGGAAACCGCCAGCGTGACATCGATGCCGCGCGCCTTGGTTTCCAGGTCGATATTCAGAATCGGGTCCACCTTAACCGGGTTATAAAACGAAATACTCCCCTGGCTGAGCGTGTACTTGGTGCCGAAAAAGGTCAGCTTGC
>JBEKDV010000048.1:0-32022 GCA_050014175.1 Candidatus Solibacter sp.
GAACTGGCCCGGCTGATGGCGGAAGGAATGCGCCAGGTGGTCTTCCATAAAGCGCAGCGTGAACAGGTGGTTGTTGTCCACCATCTTATAGATGCGCACGATGCGCGCCATGTGCGGCTGATAGGGATTGCCGCTGAGCACGGGATGGTAGGTGGCGACTTCATCGGCTAGCAACATCTTGAACCCTCCGCAAGCGGTCGATCACGTCGACCACGTCGATGTGCACCGGGCAGGCGCTGATGCAGCGCCCGCACCCCACGCAGCTCGGCCGGCCGTACTCGGCCACAAAGCCGCGCTGCTTGTGATAGAAGCGGAACTTGATGCGCGCCTCGCGGGTGCCGCGGAAATTCTCGCCGCTGCCCACCAGGGCATGACTGGCGAACAAGCAGGAGTCCCAGGAGCGCGTGCGTTTGCCGGCGCGCGAGCCCAGCTCCACGTCGTCGGTCACGTCGTAGCAATAGCAGGTGGGACAGACCATGCTGCAACTTCCGCAGGAGAGGCACTTGGCGCCCAGTTCTTCCCACATTTCGCTCTGGTACTCCATCTCGAAAATTTCGGGAAGGTCGCGAATCTCGACGTCGAGCTGGAAGGCGCGCCGCTTGTCGAGCGAGCGCTGCTTGTAGGCATCGATATCGCCGGCGTCCACCGGCTCGAAGAGATTGCCGGTGGCCAGCACCATGTCGTCGCCGAGGGCGGTACCCACCAGCGCCTGGTAGTAGTTGCCGGTGTCGTAGAAGAACAGGTCGAAGCCGTGGTCCACAAAATCGGCGCGCATGGACCGGCAGAAGCACTGCTTGTCGGGCGAACAATCGATGCCGATGATGGCGGTATTCTTGCGCCGCGCCTGATAGTACGGATCCTGGTACTTGCCGGCGAACACGCGATCGAGGATATTGATCGCGTACACGTCGCAGGCGTGCACGCCGAAGAGGATGATGCGCTGATCCAGGCCCTCGGTGTGCGGCACGAAGCCCTCGCCCGGGCGGTACCGGAACAGGGTTTCGCGGGGCGGGAGGTAGTATTTTTTGGGCGGGAGAATGGTGCGGTCGTATTCCAGGCGCGCATCGCTCCACCGCGTGAGCCGTTTGAAAACGTATTTGCCGTCCTGCTCCACCGGCGCGTGCAATTCGCCGAACTGCTGGACGACGGATGCGAAAAGGTCGAGCTTCTCTTTGGGAAGCTTGAGAATCTTCACCGCGGCCTCCTTATGGCGTACGGGAATCTGCCCAGAAAGAGTATAAGACAAAAAATTCCGAAATAGTAGGGGGCATTTGGGCTGTTTGGGGGGTCTTCGGGTTTTACGGCCCACACCCATTGACTCCGGCAAATTTCGGGAGTTTAATACTCTCAACGCTTATTGGAGGTGAAGTCGCGTGCAGCGGGCCGGCAGTGGCAGGAATCGGCCGATCCAGCGGGCAATCCCGCGCCGCGGCAGAGCCTCAGGCGCTTATTCACGACCATTTCCCCAATGGAATTTCCCCGGGGGTAAGGAGTAGACTCCCATGACAAGCGGTACCTTGACGGAACTCTCGCACTGTTCCTTTTTCGAGGAATTCCTGCCCAGGCACATGGAAAAGCTGACCAGCCTGGGCTCCGAAGTTCAATTCCAGAAAGACGAGGTCATCTTTCGGGAGAACGAGGATTCCAGATTGTTTTACGTCGTCCTCTCCGGACGAATCGCCCTGGAAGCCACCGTGGCGGGACGGACCTTCTGCGTGCAAACCCTATATGCCAGCGATGTCATCGGCTGGTCCACGGTGCTCAATCGCAAGAAACCCTTCCAGGCGCGGGCGCTGGACCCGGTGCGGGTGCTGGCGTTCGAGCTCGCCACCATCCGCGACGCCTGCCGCAGCAACCCGGCGTTCGGCTGCGCCTTCTTCGAGAAGTTGATGACCGTGATGGCCGAGTGTCTGGAGGGCACACGGGTCCACCTGGTGCAGGCGCTGGCGGGAGGCAAAGCCGGCGGGTAGTGGCGGCGCGACGATCCGCTGAACGGCAGGCGGGAGAGGCGCTAAAAGCCGCCGTCGTTGTCTCTCACGGCATTGTGAAGGAGCAACGCGTTCCACCACGTGAGATCGCCCTGGCAACCAAGCGGCGGCGGACTTTCGAGTCCTGCCCGGCGAAGCATGCGTTCAAGAGGAAGTGAAGCGATGCCTACGACCCTGAAGAAGAAAACGTTATCTGCCGCTCTGCAGTACACCTACGACCGCTACATCGGAAACGATGCCAAGCGGATTCGGGAATACGAGGAAGAAGTTCTGAACGCTGAAATTGCGCGGAAGGTTTATGACCTGCGGACGAAGGCGGGAATTTCGCAGCGCGAATTGGCCAAACGGGTAGGCACCAGTGCTTCCGCAATCTGCCGTCTGGAAGCCTCCGATTACGAGGGGCACTCCCTCTATAAGCTCAAGCGGATTGCCGCCGCGCTCGACCGGCGCATCGAAATCCGATTCGTCCCCGTTCGCCGTAAACAACTCAAAACCGCGTGAGATCCCCGGCTTACCGCCATGTGCCACAGCCCGGACCGTCTTGTTGGCGGCATGCAGAACCGGACTTGGGGCAGGAACCGGCATCGCCGGAGACTCCACTGGTGGGAAGGGCGGTTAGCGACAACCATCCTGAGATGCACCCGGAATATCATCTTCCCAAGCTGGACGTCGCCGGTTCGAATCCGGTCTCCCGCTCCATAAACCCTTCAGTTTGTGCGTGTTATGCGCAACCCCGCCGTTAGGCGAAATTCTCGCGACTCCGGGAGACTCCATTCGGGCTCTTCGTAGCGGTTCGGCCTGGCCTTATCGGTTGAGTCCCATTTCTTTGCTTTGGAGTTTCTTCTTCCATCGTTCTTCCATCCCGATGATCTCGTCGGTGGTCGCGTCTGTTCCCGCGACTTGGAGGATGGCCACCTGGTAGTCGCTCTTGTCGCGCGCTTTGAGGGCGATGTTGCCGCCGTGTCCGGTGCGGGCGTAGTCTTGCCAGCGCTGCCAGAACCCGTCTTGTCCCGTCGCTGATCCCACGTATTGTTCTTTCGTGTTCGGGCACGTGAGGATGTAGATGCCTCTTGATGCTCGTAGTATCGCGACCCAGGTCGTTGGCAGTCGGTCGATTGTTGATAGTTGTGCTGTGAAGTTGAGGAATCCGGGGAATACTGGCTCTTTGAATGCTGGTCGTAGTTCGGTGATGGGTTTGTCTTGTTTGTCGGCGCGTTGGACCCACGCTCTGGTTCCGGGTCCCCAGTCGATGACGAGTTTGCCGATGAAGTCGCTGAATCGTTCGTCGATGGTCAGATCGTACACGTCGCAAGCGCCTGCCTTGTCGAAGCCGTCGCGGTGCGGCCACGGCGTGTCGTGGTCAAGGAGTCCGCGGTAGTGGGCGTGGTATAGCCCGACGAAGAGTGTGTCCCCGGCAGGGGTGACGACGAAGGACGCCCAGTACTGTGCTCTGCTGAACTTCGGGCGAGCCTCGGTGCCCTGGTGCGACTGGTACAGGTCGAAGGCTGGCGTGTCGTCCCGCCAGAGCTCGTAGGGCGTCCGCCCACGCTCCGCTCGCTGGTCCTGGTGGCGCAAAAGGATCACGTCGTTAATTGGAAGGCCGGCTTCTCGCAGGACGGCGTTGAACATGATGGGCATAAGGGTCGCTCCAAGCGTTGCGTTTTCTCTTTACTGCTGGATCTCTTGTTTGGTGAGTGGGTGGATGAGTTGTCGTAGGACTGGGACGGCGGCGGTAACGATGCGATCATCGTTTGGTTCACCGGGTACTTTTTCGCCGTGGAAGATGTTGCATCGGACTTGGTAGAGGACGTCCTTTAGCTGGCGGAGGCTCTGTGTGTCTTCGAAGGGTACGATGGTGTGGTCGTTTGCCATCTCCCGGAAAGTCCGCTCGGCACGGTGCTGGTTTGCTTTGAGCATATTGATCACGTAGTGCCGGCCGTTCTTGGCGATCGCGTGTTGGAATTGTTCGACCGCCTTGGCGAACGTGTTGTTGTCGCAGAGGACCTTGTAGGTGCTTGCGTGGTGTTGTGCGAAGGACGCGTAGATATTGTCCTCGGTGTATCGTTCGGTGATGTGAATGCGAATGGTCGTTGGTGCGTCGAGGTCGATGATGATGCGACGCTGGTCACGGTGGATGTGCGCGTCGACCCGCTGTGGCTCGTCGGAAACGTTTGCGAAACCGGTGTCCTTTTTCAGGTCGGCTCGTGGCCGCTGGGCACTCTCGCCGTAATGCGCGTAGCAGTATGCGTTGAACGCAATCCACAATGCCATGAACTGCGTGTACGGTTCCATGCCGGGCCGATCTGCTAGCCCGAGCCAGGACGTTATCAACCGTTTCTGTTTCGAATCAAGCCCTGTCATGCTATGCCTAGCAAGACGCAGGGTGTTTATGCGGCGTGGTACCATGGACGCGCACTGCATACAGCGCCCGACACGATAGGCACTCAACATATGGTAGCGATTCTGGTGCAATACTGACGCGTTATGGAGCCGAAGGACCGTGCGCACGGGAGAGTAATCTGAAATCCAGCAAAACAGGCCAAAGAAATGGATATCTCCGCATGCAAGGCAACACGCTCCTGAGAAAATGCGCATAATGGTTCAATAGCCAAATGTCGTCGCCGCTCTTCGTTCCGCCCGTTCAGGCCCTTGAGGCTCGACTAAACACACGATGGCAGAACATTGCCAACGCTCGCGATCTAGCGATTCAAACCCGCTCCAAACTGAAGCGGGCGCTCACCGGCCTGGATTCAGAGGATCGCAGTGTAGTTGTGTCAGGGTCGCTTGCGCGCGACGAATTTACGCTCGGCAGCGATATCGACTGGAGTCTACTGATCGACGGCCAAGCTGATCCCAATATCGTCGACACTTTGCCGAGAATTGAAGAAATCATCAAAACCGTCGCAGCAAAACCACCGGGCCGTGAGGGCACATTTGGGACTCTGACCTTTAGCCACGAGCTCATCCACCAGATTGGAGGCGAGGACGACACCAACCGCAATACGACGCGACGCATTCTGCTGCTGCTGGAATCCTCGCCGGTAGGGCGACCTGATGCGTACGAGCGGGTGCTGAAGAGCATCCTGCGACGTTACATAAACGAGGATGACGGCTTTTGCCGCGGGTCGGGCAAGTATCACGTCCCGCGATTTCTCCAGAACGATTTCGCACGGTATTGGCGGACGATGGCAGTTGATTTTGCGTACAAACGACGGGCAAGATTTGGACGGGGCGCGGCGATGCGGAATTTCAAGCTGCGAATGTCGCGCAAGCTCATCTACGTTTCTGGCCTGCTGGCCTGCTTCAGTTGCGAGCTCCAGCTCAATAATCGACCACGGCTTTTTCCTTGCCCTGGCGCCGGTGGTTCTCCGGAATGCGTCGCCTGCTTGCGAGATTTCCTCCGGCTCACACCGCTGGAGATCCTTGCAACAACGCTTTTGGCTTTTCCCCATCTCGATGCAACAGCTCAATCCTTGTTCAACGCCTACGATCAGTTCCTGGGGATATTAGCAGATAAGGACAGCCGCGATTACCTTGAGGATTTGCCGGCAGACCCGGACCCACACGATGTGACGTGGAGCAAGGTAAGGGACATCACGCACGAGTTCCGAGATGCAGTTCTGGACATGTTCTTTGACGAGAAGAGCAATCTATACAACCTCACCAAGATGTACGGAGTTTTTTGATGCAACGAATCGTTGGCTTTTCCACGGGCGCACTGGCATTTGGCGACTTCCGTCGAGCACTGGACATGCTTCGATCCCACGAGATACCAGCTGTTGAGTTATCTGCTCTTCGGCAGTCAGAGCTTAGCCCGCTAAGGGCAGCTGTGACCGAGTTGGACCTGTCGCAGTTTAGGTATGTGGCAGTGCACGCTCCGAGTAATGTCGATGCGGACGATGAACGCCAAGTTGTGAGTTGCCTTTTGGACCTTGCCGCGAACGGTTGGCCAATTGTTGTCCACCCCGACGCCATACATGATTTCTCGCTTTGGCGAGAGTTCGGTAACCTGCTTTGTGTCGAGAACATGGACAAGCGAAAGCCGGTTGGCCGGACCGTAGATGAGCTCGCCACGGTGTTCGACGAGCTGCCCGATGCTAGTTTGTGCTTTGATTTGGGGCACGCACGGCAGGTCGACGCGACTATGACTGAGGCATACCTGATCCTCAAGACGTATGAATCAAGGCTCAGACAAGTCCATATCAGTGAGGTCAACACCTGCAGCAGACACGATCGGCTCTCGTTCTCATCGATTAGGGCGTTTCAGCTGGTCGCCGACTTGATTCCTGAAAGCGTGCCGCTCATCATTGAAGCCGTTATAGATGAGAGCGAGATTGAGCGGGAGCTTCGGAGCGTCGAAGAAGCGTTGCCAGTGAGCGCCGGTGTGGCGCCGGCGTAGAAACTCGCTGACTCCGCTGCGACTCCATTCGCGGATGTTGCACGAAAACTGGGGAAACGGCGTACACTTCAGTGACGCTCAGGAAACTCAGTGACGCTCAGGAAACGAACTGGGAGCGTTTTCCCGAGCTGGACGTCGGCGGTTTCACCTGCGCTCACCTCCCCGGGGCGCTTCGACGGCACTTTGTCGATTCCTGGCGCGAAATCCCCTTCCAACCTTCCAACCAGCAATGTGCCGGTCGCGACTGTCTCCGGTGCAGCCGTCCGTGGGCGTTGCTACGTCGCCACAGTGTTGCGGTACCTGACGTGGCGGGGTGCATCGGAGGCCTTTGAAAATCGCGGCGACCAGGGTAGTGCGTTCGATCCGCTTGCGGGCGCGATGGTTCTTCTGGCAACATCCAATTGGATGAACTTCGCACGTCCGGTTGTGTTTTGCCTGCTGTTAGTGGGTACGCCGAGGGGCGGGGCGGCGCAGACGCGCCCCGGCACATCGCCCCCGGAGCCCCCACTCGGTTTGCCGGCAGTAATCTGGCCGGCGGATAATCCGTATTCGGCGCCGCGCGTGGAACTTGGCCGGAATCTGTTCTTCGATCCCCGCCTGTCGTCGAACGGCAAGGTCTCCTGCTCGACGTGCCATCCGCCGGAGCACGCGTTTGCCGGCGGCGACCCGCCTCCGCTCGGAGTCACCGGCAACCCGCTGCGCCGGCGCGCGCCGACGTTGATCAACCGGGCCTACGGGCGGAGCCAGTTTCTGGACGGGCGCGCGGCCACCCTGGAAGCGCAAATCGGCGGCCCGGTAACCGCCCCGGACGAAATGGGCCACACCATCACGGCGGCGGCCGGCGCCATATCGGGTATCGCCGGCTATGCGCCCTTGTTCGAACAGGCGTTTGGAGACCGGCAGGTGACGTTCGATCGCATCGCCAAGGCGATCGCGTCGTTTGAACGGACGATTGTCTCGGGCAACTCACCCTACGACCGCTACTTGAGCGGGGACAAACATGCGCTGAACGCGAGTGCAAGACGCGGCCTGGACATCTTCGAGCGCACGGGAGAATGCGCGGAGTGCCACAGCGGTTACAACTTCACCGATGAGAAGTTCGCCAGCCTGGGCATCGGTCCGGACGGCCAGCCGCCCGATCCCGGCCTGGCGGGAATCAGCGGGAAACGGCGCGACGAGGGCAAGTTCAAGGTGCCGACGCTGCGGGAGGTGGTCCGCACCGGGCCGTACATGCACGACGGCCGCTTTCGGACGCTGGATGAAGTGCTGGAGTTCTACCGGAAAGGCGGCAAACCGGGTCCACGCCTGGATTCGCGCATCGCGCCTTTCTTTCTGGACGCTCGGGCCAAGGCGAACCTGATGGAGTTCCTGAAATCGCTCGGCGGCGAGGGCTGGCAGCAGATCAAAGCGCCGGAAAAGCTGCCGCAATGAGGCGCTGCCGGGCGCCTATCTCCCGCCGAGCTTAAGCCGCCGCCCAATGATCATCTTCACCAGCAGATGGTCGGTCCCCTGGGTCACCCCGATGCCGGCGGCGAGGTTGAATTCCCAATTGGGGCCCAGGTTCAGGTCGAGAGCCGGCATAATGGCCTGCTGCTGGTCGCGCACGGCGTCAAAGCCGGTGATGGAACCGACCGCCCCGTAGTATTCAATTCCCATGGTGACTTTCTTGGTGACATCGTAGCTGGCTTTGAGGGCCGGCGAGAAAGTAACACCCCGGCTCACTTCCAGCCCATGGAGGGAGCGTTCCAGGGCGGGGTTGACGGCCATGTACCAACGGCCCAGTTGTTTATCGACGATGGGCCGAATCTCCCAGGTCCAGGTGTCGGTGGAGTAGGACCGGCGCTGGTAACCAATCTCGGTGGAAAGGCTCACATTGACGGGCCAGTGCCACGCTTCGGGGACCCTCACCCGCGGGCGAATGTGATCGCCCACCCACTGGTATCCCTCGCCCGCACGGTAGCTCATGAAGACATAGAAGCCGGTCTCAAACCACGGCGTGAAGCCTTGCGTGATTTCAATCGTCTCGTGCAGAGCATGCTCGTCCGCGCGTACCCCGTCCACGGCGAACTTCGATCCCTGGAACGTAAAGTTGGAGTGCAGCTCGAACATGGTGCGGGCCGGCGGAACCATTTCGGAACCATACACCTGCACCTCATAGTTGCCCTGCGCGCGCAAGGGCACGGCCGCTTGCAGGAAGATCAGTACCACTAGCGGCGCTTGGAACCACCGGAGAAAATCAAGCATGAGAATCGGCTCAGCTCTTGGCGCGCTTCAGAGCCCGGCGAGGACTTCGGCGGCGTGGCCCTTGGCCTTCACCTTGTGGTAGATTTTTTCGATCTTGCCGTCCGGGCCGATGACGAAGGTGGTGCGTTCGATGCCCATCGCCTTTTTGCCGTACATGTTCTTCTCTTTGTAGACGCCGTAGGCTTCGGCGGCGGCGCGATCCTGGTCGGCCAGCAGGGTGAACGGCAGATCGTACTTCTGTTTGAATTTCGCCTGCGCCGCGGGCTTGTCGGGCGAGACGCCAACGACCGCAGCGCCTTTTTTGCCAAACGCCTTGATGCCGTCGCGGAACTCGCAGGCCTCGACGGTGCAGCCGGGCGTATCGGCCCTGGGATAGAAGTACAGCACCACGCGCTTGCCCTTCATTGCGGAGAGCCGGAAGTCTTCGTCCGAGTCCGTGTGGACGTGAATATCGGGAGCTTGATCGCCTACGTTTAACATGCATCACCCCAGTTTCTGTTTGAATAGATCCGTCACCGCGGCCACATTGGCCTGGCCGCGGGTGGCCTTCATCGCCTGGCCCACCAGGAAGTTAATCACCGTGGTTTTTCCGCCGCGGTACTGTTCCACCTGCTTGGGATTGGCGGCGATGACATCGGCAATGATTTTCTCCAGCGCTCCGGCGTCGGAGATCTGCTTCAGGCCTTCCCGCTCCACGATGACGGCCGCGGGCTCACCGGTGGAAAACATTTTTGGAAAAATCTGTTTGGCGAGTTTGCCGGAGAGCTCGTCGCCAGCGATCAGCTTGACGAGTTGCCCCAGGTTGGGGGCGCTGAGGGGCGAATCGGCGATCTCCTTGCCCTCGGCCTTCAGCATGGCCATGAGGTCGCCCATTACCCAATTGGCAGCCATTTTGGGATTGCCGGAGACTTGGGCGGCGGTTTCGAAATACTCGCTGGCGGCGCGCGTGGCGGTGAGCACGCCGGCGTCGTATTCGGAGAGTCCGAACTCGCCGATGAAGCGCGCTCGCTTGCGCGCGGGCAGCTCCGGCATGGATGCGCGCACCTCGCCCAGCCACTTTTCGCCGATGCGCAGGGGCACCAGATCGGGCTCGGGGAAATAGCGGTAGTCGTGCGCGTCTTCCTTGCTGCGCATGCTGAAAGTCTCGTCGAGCTCGGGGTTGTAGAGACGCGTCTCCTGCACGATGCGGCCGCCGCTTTCGATTAGGGCCACCTGGCGGGCGACTTCGAAATCGATGGCCTGCTTGAGGAAGCGGAAGGAGTTGAGGTTCTTGACCTCGGCGCGGGTGCCGAACGGCTGAGTGCCCTTGAGGCGCACGCTGACATTGGCGTCGCAGCGCAGATGGCCCTTCTCCATGTCGCAGGTGGAGACTTCGATGAACTGCATCACCTGCTTCAGCTCCGTCAGGTAGGCGTGGGCTTCGTCGGCGCTGCGCATATCGGGCTCGCTGACGATTTCGATGAGCGGCGTGCCGCTGCGGTTGAGATCGACATAGGAGGAGCGGTCGGAATCCTTGAAGCCATCGTGCACGCTCTTGCCGGCGTCGTCTTCCATGTGGACGCGGGTGACGCCGATGCGCCGGGAGCGGCCATCGACGACGATATCCACGAAGCCATGCTCGGCCAACGGCTGGTCATACTGGGAGATCTGGTAGCCCTTGGGCAGGTCGGGGTAGAAGTAGTTTTTGCGGGCGAATCGGGAGAGAGCGCGCACCTGGCAGTTCAAGGCGAGGGCGCCTTTGATGGCCAGTTCCACGGCTTCGCGGCTGAGCACGGGGAGAGCGCCGGGAAGTCCCAGGCAGACCGGACACACGTTGGTGTTGGGCGGGGCGCCGAAGCTGGTGGGACAGCCGCAGAAGATTTTGGTGGCGGTGGCCAGTTGGACGTGGACTTCGAGTCCGATGACGGGCTCGTAGCGCGCGATCGTCTCGGGGGTGGCCGCGGCGGTGGCGGAGGAAGACATGGTGTCCTTCCATTATAGTTACCGATGGGCGGGGTTCGTGGAATACGAGAGATGCGATTTGACGCGGAGACGCGGTGGCGCGGAGGAGGACGCGGAGGCACAGGGAGAAAGGCAAGAGCTGCGCGCGGAGATCTCAGGGCTGCGCAGCGAAGCGGACGCCGCACTGAAAGGCTGGCGAGAACGCCACGACGAAGAATCAACGAGTTGCGGATGGGTTTCCGGAGAGAAAGAGAGGACAACAAATTCAGCCGCCGATGAACACGGATGAACGCGGATAAGCATCCCTGGTTCTATCCGCGTTCATCGGCGTTCATCGGCGGCCCGATCTTCTTTCCGGGGCAACAGACGGTTTCCGGAGAGTTCTTAGAAAAAGAAAAAGAGAGAGTTCGGCTGAAGAGGGAGAGAAAGTCAAAGGCAAGGAGAACGCGGAGGAATCGGTGGAGAAAGCAGGCGCCCGGTTTCATTGGGCGGGGGGGAAGGATCTTTCGAGGGCGCGGACGAATTGGTGGAGGGCTTGGCGGTCCGCGGTCTGCCAGTGGATGAGGACGAAGAAGCGGCCACTGTTAAAAAAGACTGTGCCGGGAGCCGACTTCCAGCTTTGCGCCACGTCCAGCGCGGTGGCGGGCGAGGTCAATTGGTAGATGCGCGCGTCGAGCTTGCCGGGACCTTCGTAGGAAGCAGCGCGGATGCGTTCGATGGCGGCGGGCGGCACGGAATCGGGGGCCAGAGAAGGCGGGAGTTCGCGAACGGAGGTGCGATGCCAGGCGCCGGCCGCCGCGGTGAAAAGATCGGGCATGGGAGCGGGAGCGCGCCGGCAGGAGGCGAGCGCGAGCGCGCAGGCGAGGAGAAATCGCGAGCCGATCATCAGTCACGATGCTACCATCGGGGTTATGGCGAAGTTCAGGCCGGTCCGGGCGCATGCCAAAACCGCTGCGCGCCCGCAAGGCGCGGCCGGCTGCGTGATCCTCATCCTGCTGCTCATGGTCGGCGTGATGGTCTTTCTCTACCTGGTGATGAAAAGTAATGCGAACGGATAAGCGAACGGCGGACCAGTTGCGGCCCGTCGAAATCACGACCGGTTGTCTGATGACCGCGGAAGGCTCCGCGTTGATCAAGGTAGGGAACACGCACGTACTGTGCGCGGCCACGGTGGAAGACACGGTGCCGCCGTTTCTGCGCAATAGCGGAAAGGGCTGGGTGACGGCGGAGTATTCGATGCTGCCGCGAGCCACCGCCAAACGCACGCCGCGCGAAGTGACCAAGGGCCGCCCCTCGGGGCGCACGCACGAGATCCAGCGGTTGATCGGACGCTCCATGCGGGCGGCGGTGGATACGGGCGCGCTGGGCGAGCGCACGGTGATCATCGATTGCGACGTCATCCAGGCGGATGGCGGCACGCGCACGGCGAGTGTCACCGGAGCTTTCGTAGCGATGGCGATGGCCTTGCGGCAACTGCGCGAATACGGCGTCCTGAAGAACAACCCCTTGCGCGAATACATCGCGGCGACCAGCGTGGGAGTAGTGGGCGGGGTGCCGATGCTCGACCTCTGCTACGAAGAGGATTCGCAGGCCGACGTGGACATGAACGTGGTGATGACCGGCGGCGGCCAATTCGTGGAAGTGCAGGCGACGGCGGAGCACACCCCGTTCGACGACGGGCAGATGTCGCAAATGATGGATCTGGCGCGCGCCGGCATCACGGAGCTGGTGATCATGCAGAGGGAGATCATCGGAGCTTGACCAGGCTTACGTGCGCGACGGGGAATGCGGGCAAACTGAGGGAATTCCGCATGGCGGCGGACAGCAGGCGAATCGAGATCGAGCTGCTGCCGGGCTACAAGGAATTGGCCGCTGCCATCGAAGACGGCGCCACGTTTGCAGAGAACGCCATCAAGAAGGCGCTGCACTACGGCCCGCATGCGGTTGGCCTGTTGTTCGCCGACGATTCCGGACTGGAGGTGGATGCGCTCGGCGGCGCACCCGGCGTGTACTCGGCGCGCTTCTCCGGTCCGCACGCCACCGACGAATCCAACAACCGGCTGCTGCTCGAAAAACTGCGCGGCGCGGCCAACCGGAAGGCGCGTTTCGTCTGCGCCATCGCACTGGTGGAGGGAGATCGCGTGCTGGGCGTTTTTCACGGCGCGGTGGAGGGCGTGATTCTCGACGCGCCGCGCGGCTCCGGCGGTTTCGGCTACGACCCGCTGTTTTATTGCCCGGCTTTTGGCTGCACGTTCGGCGAGGCGACCGGCGAGCAGAAATTCTCGCTGAGTCACCGGGGGCAGGCGGTGCGGGCGATGCTGGCGAGCCTGTAGGGGGTAGTAGTTGGCGAGAGGCATGCTCCAGGGGGATCCGCGGGGACCCGGAAGGGGGCGGGCGGCAAACCGACCCTCTTGCCCAAGGCGGTCGCGTAAATACATAATGTAAATATGAGCCGATGAACTACGTTTGGGACCGAAGAAAAGACCGGAGGAACCTAACGCGCCATGGAATCGCGTTCGAGGATGCGATCAGGATTTTCGACGGCCCAACGCTGGAGAAGGTGGACGACCGGTTCGACTATAGGGAGATTCGAGTCTACGCGATCGGCATCGCGAACGGCCTTGAGGTTACGGTGATTTACACGGATGTTTCCGAGTCCGAACGCCGAATCATTTCGGCATGGAGGGCAGAACGGCATGAAAGAGCGGCATACTGGCAAAGCCTCGGGTAAGGGCGGTACAACGGATTGGAAGCGCCTTGACTCGTTGAGCGACAAAGAAATCAGGAGCGCAATCGAGGCCGATCCCGAAGCCCGTCCAACAGACGCGAACTTCTGGAAGAAAGCGAAAGTGACGTTACCGCGACCGAAGCAGACCATCACAATCCGGTTGGATGCGGACCTGCTCGGCTGGCTGCGGCGACAGGAAGGCTATCAAACGCGAATCAACGCCGTGCTGCGGACCTATATGGAGGCGCACAAATCATGACAGGGGTTCGGCGGATACCCTAGGATTTGTCTTAAATGCCCCTTTTAACCCTAGGATTTTTCCGGTACATTTATGATATATGCAGAATAGTCGCGATTCGTCCGTCTGGCGAACCCTGGCCGTCGCCTTTGGAGATGGGCGGCCATTCGGCGCGGGTATCGCCTCCCAGCACAGCGCGGAGCGGCTTGCCACGCCGGGCTCCGCCACTCCCGATCGCCGCCCGATCAACGATCTGCTCAGCGAAATCGAGCAGCGCATCGAGCACGCGCGCGCCGCAGGCAAGCTGCCGGTGGCGGGCGCCGCGCTCAACCGCAAGGCCGCGGATGCCGTGGTGAAGGCGATCGACGGACGGTTCAGCGAAATCGGCGGGCAGATCGACCGGCGGCTGGCCGAACTGGAAGTCAAGGTGAGGATCGAACTCGGCGCCTTGGATGCGCAGGACCGCGCCCTGGCGGCGGGGGTGCAAACGCAACTCGACGGACTGCGCGGTGAGATCGGCCAGGCCATCGGCAGGGAGCGAAAGGGCATCGACGCGGACATGCGCGCGCTGCGGGCGCAGATGGCGGTGATCCACAAAGAGTTCGCCGAGACGCTGGCGCGCCTGGTGGACGAACAGATCGACAGGACGGTGGCCAACCGTCTGCGGGCGGTGGAAGGGCAATGGCGCGAAACCGTGCGGGAGGAGGTCCGGCAGAGCGGGCAGGAGCGCCAGATCGCCAGACTCCGCGAGCGGGTGGAAAGCCAGGAAGGCAAGTTGCGGGGCCTGGCGACGGCGTTGGGGCGGCCAGCCCCCGAGCGCATCCCGCCCGCCTAGGTCTGCCGCACCCCCCGGGGGAAGCGGGCGCCGGCAAGAGTGCCCGGCCCTGAGGCACCCCGGCACGCAGGAGTGCGTGCGCCACAGCACCAGTCACGGGCGCGTGATATGCTGAATTCCGCGTCCCATGAAGATCACCGGCGTTGGATCTTTCCTGCTTTCCTATCCATTCCCGGAGCCGGTGCGGCTCCCCTTTTACGGGGGCGAGCGCACGCTGCTGAAGCGCGACGCCATGTTCATCCGGGTGGAAGCGGATAACGGCCTGGTGGGCTACGCGCCGGGACCGGGCAGCGAAAGCGTGCACCGCGCCATCGCGGAGACCATCGCGCCGTTCCTGGAGGGGCGCATCCTCGCCGACACCGACGCCCTGCGCGTGCTTTTCCTGCGCGGCCCCGGCGCCGACCCCGCGCTGGCCAAAATCTACGGCGCGGTGGAAATCGCGCTTTACGACCTGGCCGGCAAGGCGCGCGGCGTTCCGGTTTCGGAACTGCTGGGCGGCCGCGTGCGCGACCGCATCCGCCTGTATGGCAGCGCCGGCATGTACATGTCCGGGGAGGCGTACGCGGCCGAAGCGTCGGCGATTGCCGATCTGGGATTCCGCGCGTACAAGATGCGGCCGGCGGCGGGCCCGGAGCAGGACCTGGAAAGCGTCCGCCTCATGCGCCGGGCGGTGGGTCCCGATTTCGACCTGATGGTGGACGCGCATACCTGGTGGCGCATGGGCGACCGGAGCTATTCGCCGGCCGCGGTGGAACAACTGGCGCGGGGCATGGCCGGGCACAACATCGCATGGCTGGAAGAGCCGCTGCCGCCCGACGACCACGCGGCCTATCTGGCGCTCAAGGAGAAGGACCTGGCGCCGCTGGCGAGCGGCGAGCACGAGCCCAACGAAGAACGCTTCCTCGACCTGATCCTCACCCGGGCGGTGGATTACGTGCAGATGGACGTCTGCTGCCAGGGAGGCTACTCGCTGGGACGCCGCCTGTTCGCGGAGATCGCGCGGCAGGGACTGCGCTTCGCCTTCCACAGTTGGGGCACGGCGCTGGAAGTGGCGGCGGCGGCGCAGTTGGGCGTCTGTTGGCCGCAGACCGTGGTGGAGTGGCTGGAATACCCCTGCTATTCGACGCCGGGCCGCGCCGGCATGTACCCGTTCCCGCTGGCGGCCGAGATCCTGACCGAGCCGCTGGAGCTGGAGCGCGGCGACCTGATCGTGCCGCGCGCGCCGGGGCTGGGGGTGACGGTGGACGAACGGGTGACGGAGCGCTACCCGTGGATTCCCGGGCCGTGGTCGCTATTCCGCACGGATTCGCCGGCGGAGACGCGCGCCGTCACCGGCGATCACAGCGTACCGTGGGACGCGGGGGCGCAGTAGCCGGGGGATGGGGCCACGGACCGGGCGGTGATATAACAGTTATATACGGCGATGCGGTTCGAGTTCGATCGAGAGAAGAGCCGGGAGGTCAAGCGGAAACACGGCGTCAGCCTGAAAGAAGCGCAGGATATATTCGATCAGGCATACCTTGTCGACCAGAAGAACGACGATCCGGAGCAGTTTCGCGCCATCGGTTGGTGCCGCGGTCGCCTCTGTTCCGTGATTTTCGAGATCCGTCATGACCCGGAGGGTGAATATTACCATCTCGTCACAGCCTGGAATGCGACCAGAGAGGAGGAGCAAAGCTATGCCGAAAACGTCTAGGAAAACGCCGACAGCCGACGAGATTGCAGAGATGGCCTCGCGTGGGGAAGATGTTTCCGCTTACTTCACCAACAAGTTCACGGTGGTTAGACCGGTCCGCCGCGTGAATGTCGACCTGACTCAAGGCATGCTGCGCGAACTCGATGATCGGGCGGCCCGGCTCAACATCAGCCGGCAAGCGGTAATCAAGACGTTGCTTGGGCGGGCACTGAGCGAGGAGCGGGAGAACAAGGCGCGGCCCAAGAAGGCTGGCTGAGCGAGCGATGAGGCGCAGCGGCGGGGACCGTCAGGGCACTTGGATCGTCAAGCGGGGGGACTTGAATTGTACCGCTCACGGCTCGCGGTCGCGTTGTTCTCTCAGGTTGGCAAGCAGTTCCTCGCGATTCAACCGTTGTTGACTGCAAAGGGCGCGGGCTTCGTCTAGTAACCTGCCCACCAGCGGACCCGGGGCAATCTGGAATTCCGAGATCAGGTCCTTTCCAGTAATTGGCAGGATATCGGGAATGGCCGTGAGGATAGCGTGCTCCACGAGCTTTCGGGCCTCAAGCCGAACGTCGGCATCCTCATTCAACAGGGCCAAATGCTTGACTCACTGGGGTCCGCCCAGGGCACCCGGCCTGAAAGGCTACTCTACAGCGGGGGGCCTTACTCCATGCGCAGGGCTTCCACTGGGTTGACGGACGACGCGCGGTGGGCCGGCAGGTAGCTGGCGAGGGCGGCGGAGGCGAGCAGGCCGGCGGAGGCCACGGCGTAGGTGAGCGGATCTACCGGGCTGGTTTCGAACAGCAGGGAGGACATGATCCGGGTAACGGCGGCGGCAGCGGCCAGTCCCACGCCGATACCGATGGCCGCCAGCAGGATGCCCTGGCCGACCACCATGGCGCGCAACTCGACGTTGCCGGCGCCCAGGGCGATGCGGATTCCCAGTTCGCGGGTGCGCTGCGAGACGGAATACGAGATCACGCCATAGATGCCGACGATGCCGAGCAACAGCGCCATCCCGCCGGCGATGCCGAGCATGGCCAGGGTGAAGGAACCGCGGGCCATGGAGCCGCGGAAAACCTCCTCCATGGTCCGAACTTGTACGATGGGGACGTCCGGGGCCACGCTCCAGACCACCTGCCGGACCTGGGTCAAGAGGCTTTCCGAGCCGGCCCGGTCGGTGCGGATGGCGAACACGGTTCCGCGCTGGATGAGCTTCTTGTTGCCCCAGAAATTGTCCATGACCGCCGGCCAATAAACGGTGGTGGGCGCCTTCTGGTCGGCGCCATCGTGGCGGACATCGCCGGCCACGCCGACGATTTCGCGCCACTCGTCTTCCGAGCCCTCGCGAATGCGCTTGCCGATGGCGGCGGCGGGATCGCGCCAGAGTTCGCGAGCCATGTTTTCGGAGACGATGGTCACGGTTTTGCGCTGTTCGAGGTCGGTCCAGGTGTAATCGCGGCCGGCGACGAGGGGAGTGCCCATGGTTTGAAAGAAGCCCGGCGTCACAAACTTGAAGCGGCGGAGCGGAGGCACCCGGCCCTCCGCGTAGACGTGATCCTCGGCGTAGAGGACGTCGGTACTATTGTTGCGGTCGGTGGGCACGGAGTTGGCAAAGGACACGGAGGCGACGCCGGGGATTTCGGCGATCTTGCGGCGAATCTCCTGCTGCATACGGAAGACGCGTTCGGGCTCCTTCACCTGGCCTTCGGCGATCTCGATGCGGAAGGTCTGCAATTGAGCGGGGGCGGTGAATCCCGGGTGGACGTGGCGCAGCGCTTGAAAGGTGCGAATCATCAGGCCCGCGCCGATGAGCAGAACCACGGCCAGCGCGGTCTGCACGATGACCAGCGTGTTGCGCGCGCGGTGCCGCTCTTTGCTTTGGCTGAGCGAGCGGCCGCCGGCACGCAGGGCCGCGTTGGCGTTGGGCGAGGCATATTTGAAAACGGGAATGAGACCGAAGAGAAAGCCGGCCACCAGCGAGATGGCCAGGGTGAAGACGATGGCCAGGGGATCGAGCGAGATGTTGTCGAGGCGGGGAAGGTAAGCCGGCGCGGCCGCCACCAGGAGACGCAGGGCGGCGTAGGCGAATCCCAGCCCCAGGACGCCGCCGAGAAGGCCAAGGAACACGCTCTCGGTGAGGAGCGCGGCGGCGAGGCGGCGCGAACTGGCGCCGAGAGCCATGCGCGTGGCCAGTTCCTGCTGGCGTCCCTCGGCCCTGACCAGAAGAAGGTTGGCGACGTTGGCGCAGGCGATGAGGAGGACGACTCCGATGCTGCCCATGAGCACCCAGAGAACCTTGCCCAGATCGCCCACCACGTCGTCTTTCAGCGGCCGCACGGCGGCCTGTATGCCTGCTTCTTCGAACATCTTGGCGCTGAAGCCGCCCGGCGCGGGGAATTTCCGGTTGACGATGGGAATCATGCGCGCGACATCGGCGTTGGCCTGTGCGAGGGTGACTCCGGGCTTGAGCCGGGCAATGCCGCGAAAGCTGAAGTTACCCAGATGAACCTTGGGGCGATCGATGCGGAAGGGCAGGATGAGGTCGGGCTTCTCATCGAGAAAGCGGAAGGATTGCGGCATGACGCCGGCGACGCCGGTGAGTTTTCCGTCGATGACGAGTTGGCTGCCGAGAGCCGCCGGATTGCCGCCGAACTTGCGCTGCCAGTAGCCGTAAGTGAGGATCACGGTCTCCGGGGAGCCGGGGGTGTCGTCCGCCGCCGTAAACCAGCGGCCCAGAGCGGGCTGGACTCCCAGGGCGTTGAGTGTTCCTTCGGTGACGGACAGGCAGCGGACCTGCTCGGGCGCCGCCTGCCCGGTGACGGCCACGCTGCCGCCAGTCCAGACGCCGAACTGCTGGAAGGTCCGGTTTTCCTCGCGAAAGGTGAAGTAGTCGGAGGGGGAAGCCTCCAGGTTCTTGATGTTGAGGCGGGGCGCGGTTTGCCAGACGCCGACTAATGCGCCGGGGTCGGAGTAAGGCAGCGGTTTCAGCAGGACGCCGTTGACGACGCTGAAGACGGCGCTGTTGGCGCCGACACCGATGGCGATGGTAAGCAACGTCACGGTGGTGAACATCGGCGCGCGCAGCAAGCGGCGCACAACCTGACGGATTTCAGTGAAAACCTTCACGTTTCAACTTCCTGCCTTCTCCAGGCTGCGCCCGGCGGGTTCTAGAGATCAATACGCCGCCGCCGCGGTAAAGTTCGCAATTTCGCTCGTGCGCCCACAAGGAGCGCGGCAAAGCGCTTGCCGTTACAATAGGGGCATGTCCGACAAATTAACCATCGCGGGGCGGGAGTTCTCCTCGCGGCTGATCGTGGGAACGGGAAAGTATCGTAGTTTTCAGGAGATGACGCGCTGCCACGAAGCCAGCGGCGCCGAAATGGTAACCGTGGCCGTGCGCCGCGTCAACCTGACGGACCGCACCAAGGAATCCCTCATCGATTACATCGACCGCACGAAGATTTTCATCCTGCCCAATACGGCGGCGTGCTACACGGCGGACGACGCGGTGCGTACCGCCATGCTGGGGCGCGAAGTGGGCCTGTCCAACTGGGTGAAGCTGGAAGTGATCGGCGACGAGAAGACGCTCTTCCCGGATAATGCCGGCCTGCTGGAGGCCACCAGGATCCTGGTCAAAGAGGGCTTTGTGGTTTTGCCCTATACGAACGACGACGTGGTGAACGCGCGCCGCCTGATCGATGCCGGAGCCAGCGCGGTGATGCCGCTGGCGGCGCCCATCGGCAGCGGGCTGGGCATACAGAATCCGGTAAACTTGCGCATATTCCGGGAGTTGATCACCGAGGTGCCGATGATCGTGGATGCGGGCGTGGGTACGGCGAGCGATGCGGCCATCGCCATGGAACTGGGCGCCGACGGAGTGCTCATGAATACGGCGATCGCCCTGGCGGACGATTCGGTGAAGATGGCGCGCGCCATGAAGCTGAGCGTGGAGGCCGGGAGGCTGGCGTGGGAAGCGGGCCGCATGCCGCGCAAGCTGTATGCGTCGGCCAGCAGTCCGCTTGCCGGTGTAGTGGGGCAGGCGCTTCCGCCTGCCAACCGTTAATCGAGCGCTCTGGTTGGCAGGCGGAAGCGCCTGCCCCACTGGCGCCATCCGATGGTCTGTCCCACCACATGTTACTATTCCGTTTTGAAACGAGGGCAATTCCGTGAAAGTCTACGAAAGCAAGGATATCCGGAACGTTGGTGTAGTGGGCCACGGCGATTCCGGCAAGACGACGCTCACAGCCGGGTTGCTGTTCACCGCCGGAGCCACCAACCGCCTTCTCCGTGTCGATGAGGGCAACACGATCACGGATTTTGACGAGGAGGAAATCCAGCGCAAAATCACGATCTCTACTGCCATCGCCGTGGCCGAGTGGAAGAAGACCAAGATCAACCTCCTGGATACACCGGGTTACAACATCTTTATTAACGATACGCGCAGCGCCCTGGTGGCTGCCGATGCCGCCATCGTCGTGGTGGACGGTGTGGCGGGAGTGGAAGTGCAGACCGAAAAGGTCTGGGCATTCGCCGAACAGTTCAAACTGCCGCGCGCCATTGTGGTGAACAAGCTGGATCGCGAACGCGCCGATTTTCCACGCGCCCTGGCCAGCGTGCAGGAAAACTTCGGACGCACCGCCGTGCCGATCCACCTCCCCATGGGCAGCGAGCGCGATTTTAAGGGCATCGTCGATCTGATTCGCATGCGCGCCTTCACCTACACGCCGGGTGGCGACGGAAAAGGCAAGGAAGGCGACATCCCGGCCGAATATGCCGGCGAGGCGCAGACGGCGCATGAAGCCCTGGTCGAAATGGTGGCCGAAGGCAATGATGCCTACATGGAAGAATTCTTCGACAAGGGCACGCTTCCGGTGGAGCGTATTCTCGACGGGATGCGCACCGGGATTCGCGAAATGCGCATTTTCCCGGTCATGTGCGCGGCCGCTAACCACAACATCGGCAGCGACTTGATCCTCGACCTGATGGTCGACGACATGCCGAACCCGACGGAGCGCGGCGAGATCACCGCGTTCGTCAACGGCACCGAAGCGCACCGGCCGATCGCCGAAAGCGACCTGGCGAGCGCCTACGTATTCAAGACCACGGCCGATCCGTTTGCCGGACGCATCAACTTTTTCCGGGTGGATACGGGCATCATTAAGAACGATTGCAGCCTGCAAAACGTTAACAAGAGTTCGACGGAACGCCTGGCGCACCTGAGCAGCCCGAACGGCAAGACCTTGCAGCCGATCACGGAACTGCATGCCGGCGATATCGGCGCGGTGGCCAAGCTGAAAGATACGCTGACCGGCGACACGCTGGCCGAAAAGGGCTTCGATATCACTTACCCGCCGGTCAAGCTGCCGGAGCCCTCGATTGCGTTCGCGATCGAAGCCAAGTCGCGCAACGACGAAGACCGCATGGGCAACGCCGTGCACCGCATCCTGGAAGAAGACCAGTCGCTGCGTTTCTACCGCGACCCGCAGACGCGCGAGTTCCTGCTGGCCGGCAGCGGACAGCAGCATGTGGAAATCGTGGTCAGCCGGTTGAAAAAGCGCTATGGCGTGGATGTCACTCTAAAAGCGCCGAAAATTCCGTACCGGGAGACGATTCGGGGCAAGGCGGATGTCCAGGGACGCCACAAGAAGCAGACCGGAGGGCACGGGCAGTTCGGCGATTGCTGGATCAAGATGGAGCCGCTGCCGCGCGGCAGCAACTTCGAGTTCGCCAATGAAATCTTCGGCGGTTCGATCCCCAAGAATTTCATCCCGGCGGTGGAAAAGGGCATCGTGGACGCGGCGGCCGGCGGCTATCTGGCGGGCTACCCCATGGTGGATTTCAAGGTCACCGTCTACGACGGTTCCTACCACGACGTGGATTCCAGCGAACTGGCGTTCAAGCTGGCGGCGCGCAAGGCGTTCAAGGCGGCCATGCTGGAGGCCAGACCGGCGTTGCTGGAACCTATCATGAATGCCGAGATCCAGGCGCCGGTGGAGTACGCCGGCGACCTGATGGGCGACCTCAACAGCCGCCGCGGGCGCATCGCCGGCATGGATACCAAGGGGGCCACGCAGTTCATCCGCGCCCAGGTGCCGATGTCGGAGATGTTGAACTACCAAAGCGACCTGACCGCCATGACGCAGGGACGGGCGAGCTTCACGATGGAGTTCGACCATTACGATTATGTGCCGCAATTGCAGGCGGACAAGGTGATCGCCGCGGCCAAGGCTGCCAAGTTGGGCGAAGAGGAAGAAGAGGAATAAATGCACGGCGCGCGTGTGCGAGTGACACACATGCGGGGCCTTTACCTGAAGGTAGTGGTTGCATTTGGTGCCGGATGTGAGTTAGGCTACTAGGGTCAATACCGGGCTACGGCTCTTATAAGTAATTTATTTTCATAGTTTGAGGCGGTGGGATGGAAGTTCGAACCTCGGCTCTCTGCACTTTTTCGCTGCTCGCCGTAGCTATCGTCACCTCCGGTTGTGGATACCAACAGCAGTCCAAGTTCCAAATGTCCTTCCTTCCGCCGGCGCCGCGCGCCGCGGCGGCGGACGTGGAATTACCCGAACCTCCCGCGGTGCACAACGTATACCTGGGCGCCGACATCCCGGCGGTGGTCCTTTCCAACCCCCAAATCCTGCAGCGGCGGACGCAGGGCGAAACCACCATTCAGAACGCGCTGCGGCGGTTTCAGGCGGGCAAGCGCTCCTATCAGAATGGGGATTTACCCAACGCGCGGCAGGAATTCGACCGCGCCATCGATCTCATGCTGGAAGCCAGCGACGAGGGACTGATCGACCGGCAGCAATATGAGCGGCAGTTGGACGAGATGGTGGACGATATCCACCGGTATGACTTGGCGGACCTGGGCGCGGCAGCCGTGATCGACGAGGGCAAGTTCGAAAAAGCCCCGCTGGAAGATATTTTGCAGATGACGTTCCCGGTGGACCCCAAGCTGAAGGACAGGGTGCGGGAACAGGTGGCGGCCACCACTTCGCAATTGCCGCTGGCGGTGACCGACGCGGTGCTGGGATACATCAATTATTTTTCCAACCGGGGCCGCCGGACGCTGCTCAACGGATTGCAGCGTTCGGGGCGCTACCGGCCGATGATTCAGCGCATCCTGGACGAGGAAGGGATACCGCCGGAGATCATTCACCTGGCGCAGGCGGAATCCGGATTCATGCCGCGCGCGGTGTCGCGCGCCGCGGCCGGCGGGATGTGGCAGTTCGTCAAGTTCCGCGGCAACGAGTATGGCTTGAAGCAGTCCGCCTATGTGGACGACCGGATGGATCCCGAGAAGGCCACGCGCGCCGCCGCCCACCACCTGCGCGACCTGTATCACGAATTCGGCGACTGGTACCTGGCGATCGCGGCCTACAATTGCGGTCCGGTGACGGTGGAAAAGGCCGTGGAACGCACGGGGTACGCCGATTTCTGGGAATTGCGTTCGCGCGGCGTGCTGCCGGCCGAGACCACCAACTACGTGCCCATCATTCTGGCCATGACGATCATGGAAAAGAACGCGGCCGAATATGGTATTCAGGGCTTCCAACTGGATCCGCCGCTGGAATACGACACGGTGGAGACCACCGCGGCCACCAGCCTCACCTTGGTGGCGGACATCCTGGACATGCCGTTCGCGGAGTTGGCGGCGCTCAATCCGGCCAGCCTGCGCGGCATGATTCCGGAGAATTATACGCTGCACGTTCCCAAGGGCAGCGGCAATCGACTGGTGGCGGCGATGCAACTGATCCCATCGAACCACCTGGATGCCTGGCGCATGCACCGTGTGGGCTCCGGCGAGACGCTGGCCGGCATCGGCAAGCGTTATGGGGTGATGCCGGCCAACATCGTGGCGGTGAATCGCCTGGAAACGGCGCAAGCGGTGGAAGGCGACCGGCTATTGATTCCGTCGGTACAGCGTGTACAAGCGGCGCCGGCGGTAAAGAAGACGATTTCCGCATCGGTACGCCGCAAGGGAACGACGCACGGTAAAACCATCACCACGGCATCGGCCCGCCCGATCCACAAGAGTCCCGTGGTGGTGGCGCACAATACGGGAAACTAGATTTTCGAGTCCTGGATGGGGAGCCAATTCTTCATTTCCCCTCCTGGTGCGCCGTTCTTCCCGTGTTTTGTAGTGGTTGCGTGGTTCGATACCCGGAGTTTCTCAAATGGTGTTCTGAGGGTGGTTTCGAACCGTCCGTCTTTCCACGATGCTTTTTCGATGATCAGCTTGAGGAGGCGCCGTTGCTCTGGCGGGGTCTGTGTTGGGAACTGCTTGCATAAGGTGCTGGTGTTTTCGATGGCGTTGATGGCGTCCTCGTAGTTCTGGCTTGTTGTACGCAGTTCCTTGATCCGCTGTGCTAGTGCTGCTTGTTCGTGGCGCCAATCGCTTGCTTTCTGGTCGTAATACTCAGTGGTTATTTTGCCGTCGAGCTTGTCCAGGTACATCGCGTCGATGCGCGCCGTCGAAGAATTCCCGACGGCGAACGGTCCCGCTGACTACGCGCTCATCCTCAACGGCCAGGTCGTCGGTATTGTTGAGGCGAAGAAGCTCACGCTTGGCCCGCAGAATGTCTTGTCGCAAGCGGAGCGGTACAGCCGCGGCGTTCCTGGCGACGGATCGTGGGGTGAGTTCGGGGTAACCACCCCGGCAGCCATCACGTCCCAACCGTGGATGTTCCTTGGGACGGTTTGTTCGAAACTCCTTCTGGTCGCGGTGCTTTCCTGCGCTGCGGTTGTGGCGCAGTCGCCCGGGAAAGAGGGGGCTCCCGCGACCAAGGAATCCGACGATGTGACCTTTCGGACTGGCGTGAAAGTGGTGCTGGTGCCGGTGGTGGTGCGCGATTCCGCCGGGCGTCCAGTCGGCGGCTTGAGGGAAGAGGATTTTCAGCTTTTCGACAGGGGAAAGCGCCAGACCGTCAGCAGTTTCACGGAGGTGACGCACGCCGGCGCTGCGCTCGAAAGCCACTCCGCCGAACCCTACCCAGTAGGCGCCGCTTCTGCTGAAGCATCGGAGCCAGGCTCCGCTCCCGCAAGGTCCGATTCCCGGCAGCGCTCTGTCGCTTACGTGTTCGACGATGTGAATACCGGTTTTGCTGAACTCGTCCACGTGCGGCAAGCGGCGCTTCGCCATTTCCAGGCCGGGCTTACCGCCGGGGAAGTTGCCGGTATCTATACTTTTTCCGGCCGCACGGCGCTGCCGTTCACCAACGACCGGGCGAAGCTGGAAGATGCGGTCAACAAACTCCGCGTAAGCCTCACGGCCGGGCACGGCGATGCAAACCCGTGCCCCTACGTAAGCTATTATCTGGCGGATTTCATCGTGCGCCAGAATGACGCCCGGGCACTGGAGGCCGCGACTCGGCAGACCATGGATTGCACGAATTTAGACCATCAACGGGCGCAAAACATAGCCGAAGCGGCGGCCAAAAGGGAAATACTCATCGGCGAGCAGGATACGCGTATTTGGGTGGCCACTCTCAAGCGGGTCATTCGCTTGCTGCAGGAAAGGCCTGGACCGCGCGTGCTGGTGCTGGCATCGTCGGGATTCTACGCGCAAACACCGAACGGGATCAAAGCCGTTGCCGATACGCTCGATCTGGCGGCGCGGGCCAATGTCACAATCAGCACATTGCAGGCGCGCGGCGTCTATATGATGGCGCAAATTGATGCGAGCGGGCGTAGTGCGCCGAGCGGCCTGGAACAGCAATACTATGGCAACAGCGCGTCCGCCGAAGAGGGCGCTTTGTCGGACTTGGCCGATGGCGCAGGCGGCACGTACTTCCGCCACAATAACGATCTGGCGGCCGGCTTCGCGCAACTCGCGGCTCCGCCCCAGTACTCCTACGTGCTCGGATTCTCGCCCGCGGCCTTGAAACCGGACGGCAGTTTTCATGCATTGAAGATCCGGTTGCCGGATCACAGCGGCATCAGCATACAGGCGCGCCGCGGATATTACGCGCCACGGCCGCCAAAGAAAGGCCGCGCAGAGGATGCGGTCGCCGAACAGATTGATGACGCGGTCCAGTCCAGGGACGAAACTACGGGTATTCCAGTAGATGCTGCGGTCCAGGTTTCGCGATCCGGCGCTGCAGTTGCCACGCTTTTCGTGGCGGCGAAGGTGCACGTCGGGCACTTACGCTTCCAGCAGTTGGACGGGCGATATCACGCCGTGTTGATCGTGGTTTCGGCCGTCTTCGACGAGGATGGTGGCTACGTAGTAGGAGACCGTAACACCATCAATCTGATGCTGCGCAACGAGACGCTGGCCGGCAAGGACGATCCTGCGGTCGACGTGCAGTCGAACTTCCAGATGAAACCTGGAAGCTATCTGGTAAGGGTCGTAGTATGCGGGAACGAAGGAGATGACCTCTCCGCCCGCAATTTCCGCGTGATCGTGCGTTGATTGCTCGTGCTCCTTCGGGAAGGAACGCTCCGGACCAAATGCAGGCAGAGTCTGCTATCATGCCGGCATGGGGAAGCTGGCAAAATCATCGGTCCATTACACGATCCGCGGGGTCCCTGCCGAAGTGGACCACGCCCTTCGAGTCAAGGCTGCTCAACGAAAACAAAGTCTGAACCGCGTCGTTCTCGATGAGTTGACTCGGGCTCTCATTGGGAGACCTGTAAAGACAGATTTCTCCGACCTCGTCGGCAAATGGGTACCAGACCCGGGATTCGACAAAGTGATTGCCTCCCAGCGTCAAATTGACGCCGACAAATGGAAATGAGGATTGCTCTCGACACGAACCGGCTGACCGACCTGTTCCAGGGAGATGCCGCGCTCGCGGCGTTTCTTGGCACGTGTGAGAACACTATCGCGGACAACTCGGCGGTATCTGGGAAGTCTGGCGCGGCCAAGCGGCCAGCGATAACGTCGCCTGGGACCCCGTCGCCATACCCCACTGTTTCAACGCCTGGGAAGCCGTGGACCCGGACCACGCGTATTACCAGGGCCCCGGCTGGTATCGCACCAGTTTCGCCGCGCAGAATCCCTTCCCCAACGGCCGTGCCATCATACGCGCCCGCATGAAGCAGGGGCAGGCGGCCGTCAGCGTGTCGGCGGAAAAGTTACCGACGACGCTGGTCGCCATCAAGGCTTAGGCCAGAATGTCGAGCACCTTCCTTTGCATTTCGTCGGCCGTCTGAAACACTCGGGCACTGACCTGAAACTGATCGCGCGCCGCCAGCATGCCGGCCATTTCCGTGCTCAGGTCGACCGTATCCGGTGTCGGAGCGGAGGCGCCGGCGATACGTTCGGCCGTCTTCTCCAACCTGCTCTGCGCATCGCGCATGCCGCCCAGAGCGGCGCCCATTACATCCATGGCATTCTCATCGGACGGCAATCGGAAATCTTGAGCGGAAATCTTCTAGCGCCGCCGCATGAAAAGCGCTCATCCCTTGCGCCGCGTCGCGCCGGCTTTTGCGGCGTTGGCCAACTCCGTTATTGTAGATAGAGATGCACAAGAAACGGCTTGGCAACAGCGATATGGAATTGACCCCCATCGGCGTCGGCGCATGGGCGATGGGCGGCGGCGGATGGGCGTTCGCCTGGGGACCGCAGGACGACGGCGAATCCATTTCCGCCATCCACGCGGCCCTCGATCGTGGCGTGAACTGGATCGATACCGCGCCGGTCTACGGACTCGGGCATTCCGAGGAGGTGGTGGCGCGCGCGCTGGAAGGCCGCTCGAATAAACCCTACGTGTTCACCAAGTGCGAGCGGATCTGGAATGAGAAGCGCGAGATTCAGCGCGTATTGAAGCGCGATTCCATCCGCCGCGAGTGCGAGGACAGCTTGCGGCGTCTCAAAGTCGAGACCATCGACCTTTACCAGATCCATTGGCCGGACCCGGATGAGGACCTCGAAGAGGGCTGGGAGACGCTGGTGCGGCTGCGGGAAGAAGGCAAAGTCCGCTGGATTGGCGTCTCCAACTGCGATAGGGCCCAAATGGATCGCTGCCGCGCCATCGCTCCCATTACCTCGCTCCAGCCCCCCTATTCGGCGGTTTCCCCGGAGGTCGAGGACACCCACCTGCCCTACTGCCAGGAGCATGGAATCGGCGTGATCGTGTATTCGCCCATGAAGTCCGGGTTGCTCACCGGCAAGATGACGCGGGAACGCGTGGCGGCTCTGCCGCCGGACGATTTCCGCCGCCACGCCCTCGCCTTCCAGGAGCCGAATCTCACGCGCAATCTGGCGCTGGCCGATCTGATGAAGCGAATCGGCGCCCGCCACGGCCGTCTCGCCGGAGAGGTGGCCATCGCGTGGGTCTTGCGCAATCCCGCGGTCACCGGCGCTATCGTCGGCATGCGAAACGCCGAACAGGCCGCCGGGGTGCTGGGCGCGCTGGAATTCCAATTGTCGCCGGATGAGATCGCCGAAATCGACGCGGCGCGGCAGGGGGTAGATTTGACAGAGTAACCATAAATGGTTACCATTGAGTTGTGACGGGGAGCGAACTCAGGCGGTGGCTGAGGAAACATGGCTGTACGTTGCTAGAGGAGTCTCGCCACACACGGATTGTTCTCGGCTCGAAAGTTTCCCGCATGCCCCGCCACCCCGCGAAGGAGATCAAGACCGGGACGTTGCAGAGTATCCTGAAAGATCTCGATTTGAAGATGTGAGGACTTGATGGTGCACTACCAGGCATTGTTCGAACCCGACCCGAAAGCTGGCGGGTACGTCGTGACGTTTCCGGATTTCGGTTACGGCGTCACACAAGGAGAAACCAATGAGGAAGCCGTGGAGATGGCACAGGATCTCCTCATGCTGACCATTGGCGACTACATCCGGGAGACCAAACAATTGCCCGCGCCGTCGCGTCGCCGCGGGGCGAAGCTCCGCCCGGTTCCGCTTCCGGCTCTGCAATCCGCCAAGGTCGATCTCTACACAACGTTTCTGGCGTCGGGTCTGAAGAAAGCGGAGCTTGCCCGCCGCATTGGAATACCTAAGACGCACATCGAAAGGTTATTCTCCCTCAGGCACCACTCCCGGCTGGATCAGATCGAAGGGGCGCTGGCGGCGCTGGGAAAACGTCTGCACGTCGACGTGCTCGACGCTGCGTGAGGTCCTGCTCGGCTGATACGTTGCAGCATCTTGACATCAAAAAATGAAGGCATCATGATGTCTATATGCGGACAACCCTCACGCTCGAAGACGATCTTGCCGACCAGCTCGCGCAAATCGCACGGGAAACGCAGCAGCCCTTCAAGACAGTGCTTAACGAGACCCTGCGCCGCGGTCTGGCCGAGCGCGCACCGTCGATTCCCGCGTTCGACTACCAACCGCATCCGGGAAATCTCCTGCCTGGTATCGACGAGCGGCGCTTGAATGAACTCGCCTGGCAACTCGACTTAGAGCGATTCCACAAATGATCGTTCCGGATTTGAATCTGCTGATCCACGCGTATGACTCGTCCTCGCCATGGCATGCAGCCGCGAAGCGCTGGTGGACCAGCAGCCTTTCGGGGACACAATCGGTGGGCATTTCCTGGGTGGTGGCGCTGGGGTTCATCCGCCTTTGGACCAGTCCACGGATTTTCCTGAATCCGATGACGGTAGACCAGGCGGCCACGCACGTGGAGTCGTGGTTCCAACGGCCCATGGTGCGTCCGCTGAACCCGGGACCGCGGCACGCCGAATTGGCGTTCGGTTTCCTGCGTGCCGAGGGCAAGGGCGGCAATCTCACCACCGACGCGCATCTGGCCGCGCTGGCAATTGAAGCCAACGCAACGCTGCACACCGCGGATACGGATTTTCTGCGATTTCCCGGCTTGAGGTGGCTCAATCCTCTGCTATGAGGCACGCCAGGCACGCCGGAACACCCGGCTCCACAACCCCCGTCTTATGTAGTGGAACATCCCCTCGCCTCTGCTATAATGTAGGGGTTCTGCCGGGCAATCCAGGTTTTCCACATGTTCCTTAGTGTCAGAGAGTTGGAGCTGCGTAAAATCGGCTTCGACCGGAATTTCGAGTCCGGGCAGATTGAGTTCGCGGGTGAAGACCTGGAGCAGGGCTCCCCATTGCACGCCACCGGTTCGGCGGAGTTGCTGCTCGAATCGGGCGGGCAAATGCGCGTCCGGGGGAGCTACACCGTGGAAATGGTGGCGCAGTGCGACCGCTGTCTGGCGACCGTGCGCTATCCGCTGCAAGCGGAATTCGATTTGTACTACCGGCCCGCCTCGGATGTTCCGGAAGAGGAAGAGGTCAAGATCGACGCGGGCGAAGCGGAAATTGGATTTTACGAAGATGGCTTGGAACTGGAGGACATCCTCCGGGAGCAGGTCCTGTTGGCGTTGCCGATGCAGCGGGTGTGTAGCGAGACCTGTAAAGGAATCTGCCCCGGTTGCGGCAAGAACCGGAACGAGACCGCGTGCGATTGTAAGCCAGAGGTTGACGATCGCTGGGGCGCGCTCCGTAATCTGGAACTCTGAATATTGTGACGCCCTGGCAAAAGGGCAGTAGCTGGAAGAAATTTGTTGAGGTAGAGATATGCCGAATCCCAAACGTAGACACTCCAAGAGGCGGACGAGCACCCGCCGCGCGCACGATGCCCTGAAAGCATCCGGTCTTTCGGAGTGCCCCAACTGCCACGAGCCGAAACTTCCCCACCGCGTGTGTCCGAAGTGCGGCCAGTACAAGGGCCGCGAAGTTGTCGAAGTGGTTGCGGAGTAACCCCGCCCCGACATGCTGACCATTGCGCTGGATGCAATGGGCGGAGACCACGCCCCGAAAGCCGAAGTGGAAGGGGCGGTTCGAGCCGCCTCGAGTTTGGGCGTCAAGGTCCTCCTGGTGGGCCAGCAGGATGTGGTCCGTCAGGAACTGGAACAGCACGAAGGCTACCGCGAGCTTGCCATCGAAATCGTCCACGCCAGCGAGCGCGTGACCATGGAAGACAGCGCCGCCAAGGCGGTGCGCTCCAAACGGGATAGCTCGATGCGCGTGGCTTCGCGGCTGGTGCGCGATGGCTGCGCCCAGGGGTTCGTGTCCGCCGGCAACACGGGCGCCATCATGGCCACCGCCAAAATGGTGCAGGGCGTCGTGCCCGGCGTGGAGCGTCCCGCCCTGCTCGGCATCTTCCCGACCATGCTCGGCACGCCCGTAGTGTTGGTGGACGTGGGCGCCAACGTGGATTGCTCCCCCGAAATGCTGGCGCAGTTCGCCATCATGGGTGAAATCTACTCGCGCAGCATTCTGCATCGCCCCAATCCGCGCGTGGGAATTCTCTCTATCGGGGAAGAAGAGCACAAGGGCAACGATCTCACCCGCGCCGCCTGGCCCCTGCTGAAGAACCTGCACATCAACTTCATCGGCAACGTGGAAGGGCGCGATGTTTACGCCGGCAACGTGGACGTGATCGTGTGCGACGGCTTCACCGGCAACGTAGCCCTCAAGGTGAGCGAGGGGCTGGTGGACATGTTTAAGAAAATGCTGCGGGAATCGCTGGAAGCGACCATCAGCGGCAAGATCGGTTACGCGCTTTCCAAGAACGCGCTCTCCAGTTTCCGCAAACGCCTGGACCATTCCGAATACGGCGGCGCGCCGTTGCTGGGCGTGCGCGGCGGGTGCATCATCGGGCACGGCTCTTCCAACGCCAACGCCATCAAGAACGCCATCCGCGTGGCCGCCGAGTTCTCCGGCGGCAACGTCAACCGGCAGATCGAAGAAGAAATTCTCCGCGCCGCCAAGGTGGGGCAGGCGCTTCCGGTTCCGCCCGCCAATGCCGGGTAAGAGCAAGCATGGACAGGTTCGAAAAACCACCCTGCTAATCGCTGTCCCAGTGGCGCCCCTGGTGGGGCAGGCGCTTTCGCCTGCCAACCCGGGGGCTCGATTGGGAGTTGGCAGGCGAAAGCTAGGAACTTGCAAAATAAACTGTCCGGAGATCTTGGCAGGCCCCGGACGGGTTCGGGGCGCGGGTTTCCGCCCCGAACCTGTTACTTAATCTACGCAGATATGCC
>JBEKDV010000049.1:0-29780 GCA_050014175.1 Candidatus Solibacter sp.
TGGAAAAGCGTGCGGTTGGCATATCTGCGTAGATTAAGTAACAGGTTCGGGGCGGAAACCCGCGCCCCGAACCCGTCCGGGGCCTGCCAAGATCTCCGGACAGTTTATTTTGCAAGTTCCTAAATATGCGCCTGCCCATCCTCATGGCCGTTGCAGCGGCGCTCGGGTCCGCTCAATCCGGCGGCGGTTATCTCATCACCACCGTGGCGGACGCCGCCGGCACTGAAGGGTCCGGTGGTGACGGCGGCCTGGCCACGGCGGCGCAACTGAATTTCCCGACGGGTGTGGCGGTGGATGCCGCCGGCAACCTGTTCATCGCCGATACCTTCAACAACCGGATCCGGAAGGTGTCGGCCGCCGGAACCATCACCACCGTGGCCGGTACCGGAGTTCGGGGATTCGGTGGTGACGGCGGTCCCGCCACCGCCGCCCAACTGAACTACCCTCAGGGAGTCGCCGTCGATGCAATCGGCAACCTGTTCATCGCCGATACTGGCAACATGCTGATTCGAAAGGTGTCCGCCAGCGGGATCGTGACCACCGTCGCCGGCAACGCCGCCGGTATCGCCGCCGCTGTCGTCGTTCCGGGGTTCAGCGGCGACGGCGGTCCCGCCACCGCCGCCCAGTTGAGCAGCCCGAAGGGGTTGGCGGCAGATGCTTTGGGCAACTTGTTCATCGCGGATGCGGGCAACCAGCGGATTCGGAAGGTATCCGCCGGGATTATTACGACCGTCGCCGGCGGCGGCACTTTCGGTCCCGCCACCGTCGCCCAACTGTACAACCCGGTGGGAGTGGCGGTGGACGCAAGCGGCAACCTGTTCATCGCCGGCACCAGCGACCCGCGGATTCGGAAGGTGTCCGCCGGCGGGATCATCACCACGGTGGCCGGCACCGGCACGCAGGGATTCCGCGGCGATGGCGGTCCGGCCACCGCCGCCTGGCTGTACGAGCCCTGGGGGGTGGCCACCGACACGGCCGGCAACCTGTTCATCGCCGACGCCGGCAATCAGCGGATCCGGAAAGTGTCGCCGGACGGGATCGTCACCACCATCGCCGGGACGGGCGTACAGGCGTTCGGCGGCGATGGCGGTCCGGCCACCGCCGCTCCACTGGAAGTGCTGTTTGCCATCGGCACGGACCCGACCGGCAATCTGTTCGTCTCCACCGGCAACCGGATCAGGGAACTTTTGTCGCCCCAATTGAGCCCTGGCTGTCAATTTGCCATCGATCCGTCTCAACAGGCATTTGCCACCGCGGGCGGGAGCGCGAGCGTGAGCCTCCAGGCGAGCCCGTCCACTTGCCCGTGGCGTGCCGTGAGCCTGGCGAATTGGGTGACGGTCAGCGGCGGCGGAACGGGCAGCGGATCGGGGCCGATTGCGTACACTGTGGCGCGCAACCCTTATTCCGCCGATCGAACGGCAACTCTCTGGATCGGCGGCGAGTTTTTGACCGTGACCCAAGCGGGACTGACCTGTTCGCTCACCGTGCCGGCACGGAATTTCTCCGTTTCGGCCTTTGGCTTTGCCGGCGCTGTCGTTCCCCTGAGCTTCAACTCCCCCGACTGCCCATGGACCGCCACCACCAATGCGTCGTGGATCCTCCTGGGTTCGCCCAGCAGCGGCACCGGAAATGGGAGCTTCGCCTACTCGGTGGGCATCAACACCGGACCTCTGCGTACCGGAACGATCACGGTCTCGGGCCGTACGCTGTACGTCAACCAGCCCGCACAGGGGGATTCCGTCACCTCGCTGGCGGGCATCGCCGACGGCGGAGTGGTGAACGCCGCGAGTGGCGCTGGGCCGATCGCTCCCGGCAGTTTCGTGACGATTTACGGCCAGAACCTGGCCGACGCGGCGGCGACGTGGGACAGCGCCATCACCGATGGGAAGACGCTGCCCACTGCGCTCGGCGGCGTACAGGTGCAGATCAACGGAAGAAAAGCCTTCGTCTATTACGTGTCGCCGGGCCAGGTCAATGTGCTCGCCCCGCCGGACAGCACGACCGGTTCGGTGGACGTCGACGTGGCCACGAATCACGGGACCGCGGCCGCGAGCGCGAGTCTGGCCGCGGTATCGCCGGCGTTTTTTGCATACACCCTGCAAGGCAAGCTGTACCCGGTAACCTTCTTCGCCAACGCCAACGTGCAGGTGGCGGCGGTGGGAGCGCTGACTGGCGCGACAAGCCGTCCGGCCGCCGCCGGGGACTACCTCACGTTGTACGCTACCGGCCTGGGACAAACCAATCCGCCCTACCCTGCCGGACAGGTTCTTCCCTGGGCGTACCCCATTGCGGATTTATCGCAGGTCCAACTCCTTTTCGGCACGCAGCCGGCAAAAGTAATGTGGGCCGGGATGACATTCGCCGGTGTTTTCCAGATCAACGTGCAGGTTCCTGTTGGCGTCGCGACAGGGGAACAGCCGGTGGTACTGACGATCGGCGCCCAATCTTCGCCGCAGGCCACGGTGCTGCCGTTCCAGTAAGGGGCGCCCCCACATTTCCCTGAGAACGTCTCCCCGCCGCCAACACTACTAGCTCTAAGGTAATATGCGCGCCCTCATGCTCTTCGCTGTCGCGGCGGTGCTCGGGTTCGCCCAGCCGCGCGACGCGGCCTTCCAGGCCTCGGAACGCGCGTACACTGCCCTGCGCGCGCGCGATTACGATGTCGCGGTACCCGCCTTTCTCGCCGCCATCCAGGCAGCGCCCGCCCGGGCGGACCTTCGCAAGGACTTGGCCTACACCTATCTCAAGATCGGCGAGCCCACCCTGGCGCGCGACCAGTTTCGCGCAGGGATGCGGCTGGACCCGGCCGATCCCACCGCCGCCCTGGAGTACGCGTTTCTCTGCTACGAGACCAAACAGCAGGCCGAGGCGCGGCGCGTCTTCGACCGGCTGCGGCGCAGCGGGAACGCCACCGCCGAGCGGGCCTTTCACAATATTGACGACCCGCTGGCGGCGGGCATCGAGCGATGGCAGCGGGCGATCCAGCTCGGCGCCGATAACTTCAGTGCCCATTTCGAGTTGGCCACGCTGGCCGAACAGCGCGACGAGCTGGCGCTGGCCGCCGCACATTTCGAACGCGCCTGGCGCCTCCTGCCCGACCGCCGCACCGTGCTGGTGGACCTGGGCCGCGTCTGGCAGGCCATGGGGCGCACCGGCGACGCTACTTCCGCGCTGCTGGCCGCCGCCTACGGAGGCGAACCGCGCGCCGCCGAGATGGCCCGCGAGCTGCTCACGGGACGGTACCCGTTCGTCGGCGAGTTCCGGCAGGCGCTGGCGCTCGACCCGGCCAACCACGATCTGCGCCGCGAGCTGGGCTACCTGCTGTTACGCATGGACCGCCAAAGCGAGGCCGAGGCCGAGTTTCGCATCCTGGCGCAGAATGCGCCCGACGATCTGTTTTCCGCCACCCAACTGGGCTTCCTGCTCTACGCCCGCGGCGATAAGGCTGCCGCCATGCCGTTGTTCGACCACGTGCTGGCCGGCAAGGACGACGATCTCGCCAACCGGGTGCGCGCGGTCCTGCGGATTCCGCAGGTGTTGCGCCCGCGCTCCGACGGCGCCCCGCAATCCATCGATGCCAAAATCATGGCCGAGCGCAGCATTAAGGCGGATACATGAAGGATGCGCTGAAGTACCTCGAAGTGGCCCACGAGAGCGACCCGGGCGATTTCGACATCATGCGGAAGCTGGCCTGGACCAACAACATCTTGCACCGGGACGCAGTGGCGTTTCGCTGGTTCGACCTGGCGCGGCGCAGTCCCGACCCCACCATTGCCGCCGACGCCGAGAAGGGTTTTCGCAATCTCCACGCGGCGGCGCAGCGTTTCCGGACTACCGCCTGGCTGTTTCCCATGTTTTCCACGCGCTGGCACGACTTGTTCGCCTACAGCCAGGTCAAGACCGAAGTCAACTTGGGAATTTCGATTCGCCCCTATGTCAGCGTGCGGTTCGTGGGCGATACCCGCGGCACGGTGAGCGCCGCCGACCCGCAGTATCTGTCGGAAAGCTCGTTCATCCTGGCCGTCGGGGCGGCGACCCAGCCTTGGCATGGGGTGATGGCGTGGGGCGAGGCGGGCAGCGCCATCAGCTACGTAAAGGGCCACATGCTGCCGGATTACCGCGGCGGCATCTCGGTGACCCGCACGCTGCGCCGCGAGGATAGCGGTTGGTTGGCCGATGCCACCCTGGATGCGCTGTACGTGAGCCGGTTCGATGACGATTTTCTGGCCTACACGCAAACCCGCGCCGGCTACGATTTCGGCCCGGTGCAACTGCACTGGAACGGCAACGTCACCATCGACACCAGGCGCCAGGATTGGGCGAATTTCGTGGAAACGGGGCCGGGGTTGCGGGTTCCCATCGCGCAATCCCTGTACCTGACGTTCAATCTGCTGCGCGGCGCGTATCTGATCGACAACCCATCGCGCCGCCCCACGTTTAACGACTTTCGCGCCGGATTCTGGTATGCGATCACAAAGTAGCGTAGCCCTCGAGGGCTGCCATGCCCCCATTCCTGGGGGCATTCTTCTGTTCTTACTCTTCTCCCTCTCCCTTGGCGCCGCCGAGCTGCCCTACTTCAGCGTGCTCTCCGAAGACGCCGGCGCGTGGCCGGACATTCTCGCGTCCGTGGGACTCCAGCGCCAGCCCGCCGGAGTCTCGCACATCTTTGTGGCGCGCACGGGGGCCGCGGCGAGCGTGGAATGGCCGGCGCGCGTGGAGCACGGCGCCATTCTGATCCTGGAAGGGGAGTCTTCGCTAGCCGACCTGTTCGGCTTCCGCCGGTCCCGCAAGGACCCGGTGCGGGTACAGAGCCTCACCGATGTGCACCGTCCGGAGCTGCCCATCGTGTGGGAAAAGGGGCTGGAGTTGCCCCTGTTCGAGATTCCGGAGAACGCCCAGGTGTTCGCCCGGGAACGCTGGAGCGGCGCGCCCGTGACAGCCGGCCTGAAGCGCGGCTCCGGGGCCGTCCTGTGGGTGGCCGCGCCGCCCGGGGAACGCGGGTATGAGCGCTTTCCTTACCTCTTGAACGCGCTGGCCGATCTCGGGCTGGACCCGCCGTTCCGCGGCAACCGGCTCTGGGCCTTCTTCGATTCCGCCTACCGCACGCGGGTGGACGTGGATTACTTCGCGGCGCGCTGGCGTAAGGCGGGGATCGCCGCCCTGCACGTGGCCGCGTGGCACAATTTCGAGCCCGCCGCCGAGGGCGACGCCTACTTGCAGAAGCTGATCCAGGCCTGCCATCGCCAGGGGATCCTGGTGTACGCCTGGTTCGAGTTGCCGCACGTCAGCGAGAAGTTCTGGGCCGAACATCCCGAATGGCGCGAGCAGACCGCCGTGGGACAGGACGCCCAACTGGACTGGCGCAAGCTCATGAATCTGACCAACCGGGACTGTTTCCGGGCGGTCAGCGAAGGGGTGCGCGCGCTGGTCGGCCGGTTCGATTGGGATGGCGTCAATCTGGCCGAGCTCTACTTCGAATCGCTGGAGGGCATCGCCAATCCGAGCCGCTTCACCCCGATGAACGTCGATGTGCGCGCGCTGTTCCAGCAGCGGTCGGGCTTCGACCCGCGCGAACTGTTCGGCGCGCGCGCCGACGAGGCGTCGCGCCGCATGTTTCTGGATTTCCGCGCCGGCCTCGCGCACCGCATGCAAGAGGAGTGGATGGCCGAGCTGGACCAGGCGCGGCGCGCCAAGCCCGATCTGGACCTGGTGTTGACCCACGTGGACGACCGTTTTGACACGGGAATGCGCGATTCCCTCGGCGCGGATGCGGCGCGCGTGCTGCCGCTCTTGGACACGCGCAGCTTCACTTTCCTGATCGAAGACCCGGCGACGGTGTGGAATCTCGGGGCCGAACGCTATCCGGCGATCGCGGAGCGCTACCGGGCGCTGACGCCGCACAAGGAGAAGCTCGCCATCGACCTGAACATCGTGGAGCGCTACCAGAACGTCTATCCGACCAAGCAGCAGACGGGCACCGAGCTGTTCCTGTTGGTGCACCGGGCGGCGGGCAGTTTCGCGCGGGTGGCGCTGTATTTCGAGAATTCGCTGCTGCCGCCCGATCTCAAGCTGCTGCCGGCGGCCGCGGCGGCGGTCTCGCGCATCGAGCGTATGGGGCCGAAGACGGTAATCGATTCCGCCCGCGGCGCGGGCATCCCATGGAAAGGGGGCGCCAAGGTGGACGGGGAACTCTGGCCCGCGCAGGATGAGGAAATGCTCTGGCTGCCCGGCGGTCCGCACGCCGTCGAGCCGGCTCCGCGCTCCGCCGGTCCGCGCCTGGTGCACCTGAATGGCGAGTTGCGGGCGGCACGCGCCGTTACTGCCAATTCGCTGGAATTCACTTACCAATCGGCCTCGCGCGCCATCGCGATTTTCAGCCGGAAGCCGGTCAAACTGCAGATCGACGGGGTGGAGGAAACGCCCAAACTGGCTGGTCCGGCGACGCTTCTATTGCCTCGCGGTCAGCATGTCGTGACATTGACCACCGACTGAGCTAGGATTACGAATGGTAAATGACAGATGTTGCGTTGCAGCCGACGCCGGAGATTCCGGATAAGCTGTACTTCAAAATCGGCGAAGTAAGCGAGCTCCTGGGAGTGGAGGCTTACGTATTGCGGTACTGGGAAAGCGAGTTCCCCGTGCTCTCGCCGAAGAAGTCCGGCACCGGCCACCGGCTCTACCGCCGCAAAGACGTCGAGCTGCTGCTGCGCATCAAACACCTGCTTTACGACAAGCGCTTCACCATCGAAGGCGCCCGCCAGAGCCTGCATAGCGAAGCCAAGGCTCCCAAAACGGCGCGCGCGCCCAAGCGGGTTCAGGCGGAGCTGTTTGCGGTGGACCCGTTACCCGATATCCGCCGGGAGCTGGAAGACATCCTAAAACTACTTAAGTAGTAGTTAGACTTCCCCCATGATCGTGTCGTAAATGCGGTTCAGATCTTCGGCGGAATAGTATTCGATCTCGATCTTCCCTCGTCCCTTGGCGCCTTCCTTGACGTGGATGCGCGTGCCCAACTTTCGCTCCATCTCCTGAATGGCGGCTTTGACGTTAGGGTCGATTTTGACCTCATCGACGTGCTTGGGCGTCTTTCCAGCCGTCATTTTGGCGCAGGTTTGTTCGATCTGGCGCACCGACCAACCGTTGTGGATGGCGCGCTCGGAGACCTCGCGTTGCAAGTCGGCGTTGGGCAGGCTGAGCAGGCAGCGTCCGTGGCCGGCGGTAAGTTTGCCGTCCGAGATGAGTTGCTGGACATCCTGCGGGAGTTGCAGCAAGCGCATCAGGTTGATGACCGTGGTGCGGTCTTTGCCGGTGTGCAGTCCGATGGCTTCGGCATTCAGGTTGAGTTCGGCCGACATGCGGGCGAAGGCGCTGGCCGTTTCCATGGGGTTGAGATCTTCGCGTTGGATGTTCTCGACGAGGGTGATTTCCAGCAGGCGGTTGTCGGGGATTTCGCGGACCACCACCGGGACCGTCTCTACTCCGGCGAGTTTGGCGGCGCGCCACCGGCGTTCGCCGGCCACCAACTGGTAGTGTCCGTCGACGTAGCGGACCACCAGGGGTTGGATAATCCCGTTGGCGCGGATGGATTGCGCCAGTTCTTCCAGACGGTTGCTCTGGAAGACGCGCCTGGGCTGCAGGGGATTGGGCTGGATCGCGTCGATCGGGACGCTGAGAGAGGCCTCGCGAGGCTCGGCCGGCGTGGCGGGTACGGTTGCGGGCGGCGGGGTATGGGTACGGGTGGGCAAGAGCGCACCCATTCCCTTACCGAGCGCTCTGCGCGGATGTTCGGATTTGTTCATGGTCGAGGATCTCTTTGGCGAGCTTGATATAGCTTTCCGCCCCCTTGGATCGGGGGTCGTAGGTGAGGATGGGTTTGCCGAAGCTGGGGGCTTCGGCCAACCGGATGCTGCGGGGAATGATGGTGCGGAAGACTGCCTCCTGGAAGAAGTCGCGGAGGTCGGCGGCCACCTGGCGGGTGAGGTTGGTGCGGTCGTCGTACATGGTGAGGAGGATGCCTTCGATGGCCAGGGGATGCTGGAAGGAGTCGCGGATCCGGTCGATGGTATCCATGAGTTCGGAAACGCCCTCGAGGGCAAAGAATTCGCACTGTATGGGTACGAGGACGGAATCGGCGGCGATTAAGGCATTGAGGGTGAGGAGGTCGAGGGCGGGGGGACAATCGATGAGGATGAACTGGTAGTCGTTGCGGATTTCGGCCAGGCGGTCGCGGAGGCGGTACTCGCGGTGCGCGAGGTCGATGAGTTCGAGGTTGGATCCAACCAGGTTCTTGTCGGCGGTGATGATGTCGAGGCCGTCGAAGCCGGTGGGTCGGACGGCGTCCTTGGCGTGGGTGTCGCCGAGGAGGACGTGATAGAGGCTGGGCTTGTCGGGGTCTTTGGAGACGCCGAGGCCGCTGGTGGCATTGCCTTGGGGGTCGGAATCTACCACCAGGACGCGTATGTCGTTGACAGCCAGCGAAGCGGCGAGGTTGATAGCGGTCGTAGTTTTGCCGACGCCGCCTTTTTGGTTGGCTATTGCGAAGACTCTGCTCAAGCGTTCAGCCTAGCATGCTGTTTCACGTGAAACAAAATCGGTGTTTCGCGTGAGCAAATTGGCTTCGTTCCGTCACGGTCCTCGCCCTGTTTCACGTGAAACAACCCCGCTTACTGCCGGGTCAGACTCAAATAACAGTCCAAAACCGCCACCGCCGCGGGCGTCACCCCTGGAATCCGCCCCGCCTGACCCAGCGTCACTGGCCTCACCCGCTCCAGTTTGTCCTGCACTTCCCGCGAAAGTCCCGGAATCCCCCGGAACCCGAAGTCCACCGGAATCGAACGCCGCTCCGCATCCTTCATTCGCGCCATCTGCCGCTCCTGCTGCTCAATGTACCCCCCGTACTTGATTTCCGTCTCGATGGTCGTCAACAGCCCTCGCACTGGCCGCTCCCCAAGCACCTCCTCTATCCACGGCAGAATCTCTGAGATCAACGCCTCCGTCCGCTTCAACCACTGCCCGTTGCGGTGCCCGGCCAGCGCCGGCAACAGGCGCTCCCGCTGCCGCTGCTTCCGGGTAAATACCGCCCACCGTTCGTCGCCCACCAGGCCGGCCTTCCTTCCCAGCGGCGTCAGCCGCGTGTCCGCATTGTCGATCCTCAGGTGCAAACGGAACTCCGCGCGCGACGTGAACATACGGTACGGTTCATCCGCCCCCTTGGTGATCAGGTCGTCGATCAGAATCCCGGTATACCCCTCGGTCCGCCCTACGATCACCGCGTCCCGGCCCGCCAACCGCGCGGCGGCGTTCAAACCCGCCATCAATCCCTGGCACGCAGCCTCTTCGTAGCCCGACGTCCCATTGATCTGCCCGGCCAGATACAGCCCTGGGATCGACTTCACCTCCAGGGTGTGATCGAGTTCCCGCGGATCGATCGCATCGTATTCAATGGCATAGCCCGGCCGGATCATTTCGGCGCCCTCCAAACCGGGTACCGATGCCAGCATGGCCGCCTGCACGTCGATCGGCATACTGGTCGACATGCCGTTGACGTACACCTCGTTGGTGTCCAGACCCTCGGGTTCGAGAAAGATCTGGTGACGCGGCTTGTCCGGGAACTTCACCATCTTATCCTCGATGGACGGGCAATACCGCGGACCCACCCCCTCGATCCGCCCACTATATAAAGGAGAGCGCGGAATCGCTTCCAGCAGCACGCGGCGCGTCTCTTCGGTGGTGTACCCGACGTGACATTGGATCTGCGGCCGGTCAATGCGCTCCGTCAGGAACGAAAACGGCGTCGGAACGGCGTCCCCGGGCTGCGGTTCGAATTGGGACCAATCGATGGTTCGTCCGTCGAGCCGCGGCGGGGTCCCGGTCTTCAAGCGCGTCCAATGCAATCCCAGGGTGCGCAACTGATCGCCCAACAACTGCGATGGCGATTCGCCATTCCGCCCGCAACTGTACGTCGTCTCGCCCACGTGGGCCAGCCCGTTGAGAAACGTCCCGGTGGTCACGATCACCGCGGACGCGTCCACCGTTCGCCCGTCGCGCAGCAAAACTCCCGTCACGCGGCGATCCGCGCCCATCTTCAGCGCCGCTACCTCCGCCTGCTTAATGCGCAAATTCGGTTCGCTTTCGAGTACTTCCCGCATACGGAAGCGATACAGCTTCTTGTCCATCTGCGCGCGCGGCGACCACACCGCCGGCCCGCGCGAAGTATTCAACAGGCGGAACTGGATGCCCACGGCGTCGGCCACCTCGCCCATGAGGCCGCCCAAAGCGTCAATTTCGCGCACCAGGTGACCCTTGGCGATGCCCCCGATTGCCGGGTTGCAGCTCATCTGCGCGATCAGGTCCAGGTTCATGGTGACCATGGCCGTGCGCAAGCCGAGACGCGCGCAGGCGCGCGCGGCTTCACAGCCGGCGTGGCCGGCGCCGATGACAACGACGTCGTACCGGTCGGGCATTGCTACCATTGTACGGTGTATGAAGATCCTCGTTATCGGTAGCGGCGGAAGAGAGCACGCTTTGTGCTGGAAGTTGGCGCAATCGCCAGGCGCCGAGGTGTTCGCGTGCCCGGGCAATCCCGGTATGGCGCGGGTCGGGTTGTGCGTCCCCGGCGACCCACTGGACGCCGCAATCCGCATCGGCGCTGACTTGACGGTGGTCGGACCGGAAGTGCCGCTGGTGGCGGGCCTGGTCGATGCCTTCCGTGCACGCGGGTTGCGCATCGTGGGTCCCAATGCCGAGGCGGCACGCCTGGAGGGTAGCAAGATATTTGCAAAGGACTTTTTCAGGCAAAGAGGAATACCCACCGCCGAATACGTCACCGTGGAGGACGCCGGCCTGGCGCGCATGGCGCTGGGACGCTTTGGATTTCCGGTGGTGCTGAAGGCCGATGGCCTGGCGGCGGGCAAAGGCGTCGTGGTGGCGCACAATGCCGCGGAGGCCGAAGCGGCGCTCGCCACGCTCCAGGGCAGGCTGGTGATCGAGGAATTCCTCAGCGGCGAAGAAGTCAGCTTCATCGCGCTCTGCGACGGACGCGACGCCCTGCCGCTGGCCGCCAGCCAGGACCACAAAGCGGTATTCGATGGCGACGTGGGGCCCAATACCGGCGGCATGGGCGCCTATTGCGACGCGGGCATCCTGAGCGAGCCCGACACACGGATGGTGATGGAGCGGGTGATCTACCCGACCGTCGAAGCCATGAACTTCACCGGCTTCCTCTACGCCGGCCTTATGATGACCGCCGACGGGCCAAAGGTGCTGGAGTTCAACGTCCGCCTGGGCGACCCCGAGACGCAGCCGCTGATGCACCGCATGGAATCCGACTTCGTGCCCGCGCTCGTCGCGGCGAGCGAGGGCAAACTTGCCGGCCAAAAGCTGGCCTGGCGCGCGGGACCGAGCGTCTGCGTGGTGCTGGCCTCCGCCGGATACCCGGGTGCGTACGAAACCGGCAAGGAGATCCGCGGACTGCAAATGGCGGAGGCCAACGGCGCCACGGTATTCCACGCCGGCACCCGCGTGGCGCATGGCCGGTTGGAGACTTCGGGAGGCCGCGTCCTGGGAGTGACGGCTTCCGGGGCGGACCTTCCCGCGGCCATCGCCGCCGCCTATGAAGGCGTCCGCCACGTCGAATTCGAAGGCATGCAGTACCGCCGCGATATTGGGAAGAGGGGCCTGGCCAGAAGCCACAGAGACCAGGCATGACCTTGACATGCCGTCCGCATGGCCGTACCCTTTACCTTCCGAAAGCCGATGAAACACAATCCGAGTCAACCCGAAACAGCCGTGCACACGGAGACCACGTTCGTGCAAACGCGGAACGCTTCGGCAGACGCTGCCGATGCAGGCGCCCTCAATCGCCGGAATCTGTTGAAAGCATCAACCCTCCTTGGCGGTGGGGGCTTGATCGCGCAAGTCGTGGCACCGGCGGTATCCGCGGCGCAGGAACCAACCCAGCCCGTCGCCAGAGGCGGCGCCGGGACCGTGCGCCTCGATCCGAAGGACGTCCTGGCGAAAGCACGCGAGCGCCTTTACCCCACGTGCCGTGTCTGCCCGGTCTGTAACGGCGTCGCCTGCTCGGGAGATGGCGGCGGCATCGCAGGCGCCGGCACGGGAATGGCGTTCCAGAACAACTTCAACGCACTCGAACGCGTGAAGGTGGTGATGCGCAACGTCCACGAGATCAGGAAAGTGGATGCCGCGACGACGATATTTGGCCGCCGCATTTCTTTCCCCGCGGTAGCCGCGCCCATGGGGCCCGCCGCCACCCGGTTTGGCAAGGGCATGACGCAGCCGGACTGGTTCGACGCCCTCGTCGGCGGCTGCGTTGCCGCCGGCACTTTAGGCTCGGTCGGCGACGACCCGAGATACCCCGAGGCTGACGTTAAGAGAAATCTTTCGGTCATCAAACAGTACAAGGGGCAGGCGCTATACAACAGCAAACCAGCCCCGAATGCGATCATCCTGAAATGGCTGCCCTCGATCGAAGAGAGCGGGGCCGCATGGCTTTCCATCGACGTGGATTCCGGCCCGAAGAGCGTCGCGGAACTGCGCGAGTTGGTCAGGGAGTTTAAGACCCCCATCGTGGTCAAGGGGATCATGACGGTCGACGATGCCTTACGGTGTATGGATGCCGGTGTGGCTGGAATCGCCGTCTCGAACCACGGCGGACGGAGGCAGGACCACGCGGCGGCCGCCGCCGAAGTGCTGCCGGTTATCGCCGCGAGGGTGAAAGGCAAGATCCCGATTCTTGCCGACGGGTGTGTCGCCACCGGAACCGACGTCTTGAAGTACCTGGCCCTAGGCGCCGACGTGGTCATGGTGGGCCGGCACATCCTCCGCGCCGCGTACGGAGGCGGCAGCGAAGGAGTCGCGCTGTTCATGAACCGGATGCGCGCCGAGTTCGAAAGCGCCATGCTCCTGACGGGCGTGGCTACCGTTTCCAGGATCGACAACACGATCCTCTACGCGCAACACGCGTGAATAGGTACAATCTGTATGAGTGGGGACGTAGCTCAGATGGATAGAGCGGTCGCCTCCTAAGCGACAGGTCGGCAGTTCGAATCTGCCCGTCCCTACCAGGACTCTTCCTCACCTCAGACAGCGGTCTCGTGGCAAACTCCGGGAACATCCATCGAGGCGCGACGTCTGACTATCATGCTTTCGCTCTGGCACGAATGGGGCTGTGGCTGGTGGCGATCGGCCTGGCCGTGGGATTGGCGGCGAGCCTGGCGGCCAACAAGGTGTTGGCGAGCGAACTGTGGGGCGTCGGCGCGCGCGATCCGTTGACCTTCGCGGCGGTCGCGATCGTGGTGCTGGCGGCGGGCATCGCGGCATGCTGGTTCCCGGCCCGGCGCGCCACGCGGGTGGACCCGGTGATCGCGCTGCGGTTTGAGTGAAGAGGTATTCTAAGATCATGGCAACTGGGATCCTGGTCTCTGAGCAAGAATACATGCACACAGCCTACGAGCCGGACTACGAATTCGACGATGGCGTGCTGGTCGAGAGAAACGCGGGAACCTGGCATCACTCTAAACTCCATGCGGCGTTGGCCGCGTATTTCTTCCGGCGGCGCAAGGCCTGGAATCTCCACGTCGGTACCGAGGCGCGGGTCCGCGCCCGGGCAGGAAAATACATGGTTCCAGACCTATATATAGCGGAGGGTCCGGAGCCGACGGGCCCCGTCCTGCAGACGCCGCCGCTCCTCTGGATTGAGATACTCTCTCCGGAAGACCGTCCGCTGCGGGTGAATCGCAAGATCCAAGCCGTCCTGGATTCCGGCGCCCCGTACGTTTGGGTGATCGATCCGGAAACACTCGAAAGCGACTTGTACACCGCCGAGAAGCACACTCCGTTGGAGGATGGGGTGCTGCGCATTCCCGGCACCGAGATTGTGGTGCCGCTCGCCGGAATCTTCGAAGACTGAGCGCCCCGCGTCACGGTAAAATAGAACGTACTCCAGGATCTCCCCCGAGGACTTGTGAGGAATTGCCCGACCGATGTCCTTCGTCCATCTACACTGCCACACCGACTACTCGCTGCTTGACGGCGCCTGCGATATCGACCAGTTGATGCAGATCATGGTCGAACAGAAGATGCCCGCGGTGGCCATGACCGATCACGGCAATCTTTTCGGAGCGGTCAAGTTCTATAACGCGGCCAAGGCGTCGGGGATTCATCCGGTGATCGGCTGCGAGGTGTACGTTTCGCAGAAGGGCCACAAGACGCGCAGCGACACGGACCGCTACAACCACCTGGTGCTGCTCTGCGAAAACCAGGAAGGCTATCGCAACCTCATCAAGCTGGTCTCCACGGCGTACCTGGACGGCTTCTATTACAAGCCGCGCATCGATACCGACCTGCTGGCGGCGCATTCCAAGGGACTGATCGGCATGTCGGCGTGCCTGCGCGGGCACATTCCCGAGACGCTGTTGAGCGACAAGCACGACGATGCGCGGCGCATGGCGCACCAGTATGGCGATATCTTCGGGCAGAAGAATTTCTTCCTGGAAGTGCAGGATCACCACCTGGAGCAGGATAAGCGCCTCACTCCCGAACTGGTCCGGCTCTCCAGCGAAACCGGCTTTCCGCTGGTGGCCACCAACGATTCGCATTACCTGCGCAAAGAGGATGCCCGCGCGCACGAGATCCTGCTGTGCATCCAGACCGGCAAGAACTTCAGCGACCCCAACCGCATGCGTTGGAACACGGCGGATTTCTACCTGAAGACGCGCGATGAAATGATGGAGCTCTTCGGCGAGCTGGAGGACGCCGTAGACCGCACCTGGGAGATCGCGCAGCGCTGCCACGTCAAGCTGGAAAAGGTGGTGGACCCGTTCCCGCGCTTCGATATCCCGGCCGAGCACACCACCGACACCTACTTCGAATACGTGGCGCGCATGGGCTTCGAGAAGCGCCGCGCGCGCTTGGAAGCAATGCGCGCGAAAGGCGCACTGAAGCACGACCTGGCCGAGTACGCCGAACGCCTGGATCGCGAGATCAAAATGATCCAGGATATGAAGTTTTCGGGCTATTTCCTGGTGGTTTGGGACTTCATCCGCTACGCCAAGGACAAGGGAATTCCGGTGGGCCCGGGCCGGGGGTCGGCGGCCGGCAGCCTGGTGAGCTACGCCATGGAGATCACCGATATCGACCCGCTGCAATACGGCCTGCTGTTCGAGCGCTTCCTCAACCCGGAGCGGGTGAGCTTCCCCGACGTGGATGTGGATTTCTGCATGAACCGCCGCGGCGAGGTGATCCACTACGTGACGGAGAAGTACGGCCGCGAGCAGGTGGCGCAGATCATCACCTTCAACACACTGGGGGCGCGCGCGGCCATCAAGGATGTGGGCCGCGTGCTGGAAGTGCCGTTCGCGGATGTGGAGCGCCTGACGAAAATGGTGCCGGCGACGCTCAATATCACGCTCCAGGAAGCCTTCGACCAGGAGCCCGGCTTTAATGAGGCGGCCAAGAAAGATCCGCGCATCGATGACGTTATGAAGGTGGCTCTGCGGCTGGAAGGCCTGGCCCGCAACTGCTCCGTGCACGCCGCCGGCGTGGTCATCTCGCCGCTACCGCTGCGCGACCTGGTTCCGTTGTACAAGACGAACCGCGACGAAATTGTCACCCAGTTCGACATGGGCGGCCTGGAAAAACTCCAACTGCTCAAGATGGATTTCCTGGGGCTGACCACGCTCACCCTGATTCAGGACGCGCTGCGGCTGATCCGGAAGCGCCACGGTGTGACCATCGTGCCGGAAGATCTTCCGCTGGACGACAAAGGCACCTACGAAGTCTTCTGCAAGGGATTCACCAGCGGCGTGTTCCAGTTCGAATCCAGCGGCATGCGCGACATCCTGCGCCGCTATCAGCCGAGCCGCCTGGAAGACCTCACGGCGCTCAACGCGCTGTATCGTCCGGGCCCGATTCAGGGCGGCATGGTGGATGACTTCATCGAGCGCAAGTGGGGCCGCAAGGCGGTGGTGTACGACCTGCCCGAGCTGAAGGAACTGCTGGAAGAGACTTACGGCGTCATTGTCTACCAGGAACAGGTGATGCAGATCTCCAATCGCATCGCCGGTTATTCGCTGGGCGATGCCGATCTGTTGCGCCGCGCCATGGGGAAGAAGAAGGTCGAGGAGATGGCCAAGCAGCGCGAGCGCTTCCTCAAGGGCGCGCTGGAACGCGGCTTCCCGCAAAGAAAGGTGGAGAAGATCTTCGACCTGATGGAGCAGTTTGCCGGCTACGGGTTCAACAAATCGCACTCGGCCGCCTACGCCTATCTCGCCTTCGTCACCGCCTACCTGAAGGCTCACTATCCGGTGGACTTTATGGCGGCGCTGCTCACCTCGGAAACCGGTAACACAGCCAAGGTGGTCCACTACATCAACGAATGCCGGGAAATGAAGATCAAGATTCTTCCCCCGGACGTCAACCACAGCGAGTGGAGCTTCACACCCGATGGCGAAGCCATCCGCTTCGGCATGGGCGCGGTCAAAAACCTGGGGCAATCCGCGGTGGAAGCCATCGGCAAGGCGCGCGCGGAAGTGGGACGCTTCACATCCCTGCACCAGTTCTGCGAAAAAGTGGATCTGGGCAGCGTCAACCGCCGTATGATCGAAAGCCTGATCAAGGCGGGCGCGATGGATTCGCTGGAGGGCACGCGCAGCCAGAAGTGGGCCGCCGTGGAATCTGCCATGGAATCCGGCCAGCGCGTGCAACGCGATCGGGAGAGCGGGCAGGTGGGCCTCTTCGGAGAGTTTCTCGAATCGAGCGAAGCGCACGCCACGCCGCTGCCTGGTGTCCCCGACTGGAGCGACAAAGAGAAGCTCGCCGGCGAAAAGGAAGTGCTCGGCTTCTGGGTGACCGGCCATCCGCTGGACCGCTACATGGATAAGGTGACGGAGCTGGCCAGCCACGATAGCTCCACCCTGGACGGCCTCGCCAAGAATACCGAAGTGGCCATCTGCGGCGTGCTCACCGGCATCACCCGCAAACGCAATCGCGACGGCAAACCGTGGTGCGTGATGGCGTTGGAAGATCGCACGGGCAGCATCGAAGCGCTGCTCTTCGCCACCAACTACGAACGCCTGGCGAGCCAGGTGGTGGAAGACACGGCGGTGATGGTGCGCGGGTTGGTGCTGCCCGAAGAGAACACGACGCCGAAGCTTTCGGTGCAGGATATCGTGGCGCTGGATAACGCGCGCATCGATCTTCCGGGGGTGATCGCCATCCGCGTCTGGATCGGGCGCGACGGCGGTGTGGACCGGGCGGCGGCGTTGGAAGAGCTGTTCAAGCGCAAGCCGGGAACGACCTCGGTGAGGTTACGGCTGGAAGCTCCGCGCGATTTCTCGGTGCTCCTGGACGTGCCGGCGAAGGTGCGGCCGGATCGCGAGTTCAAGGCGGCGGTGGAACGGATCTGCGGGCCGGCTTGCGTGGAACAGGTGGCGGGGTAAGAGGGCGCGGGCGATGCGGCGCTCACTTCTGCGTCAACAAGCCGCAGTCCGACATCCGATCTCGAAACCGCTCAATCCATTCCGCAACCCTCGGCGAGTTTCGGCCGGTAGATCAACGCCTGGAATGCGGGCTTCGCGCTCTGGCGATCAATGCTGTCCGCGGCTTGGTTCACCGCGTCGACGTGCGTGGCGGCAAGCCCTGCCAGGTGCGCACCGGCAGAGAAACCCATCACCCCAACCCGCTGCGGATCTACTGCCCATTCCGCCGCGCGGGCGCGCACGCTGCGGACGGCGCGCTGCATGTCGGACAGAGCAGTACCCTCGATGGTGTAGGTGGATCCTGCCTCCGAGGCAAACGATACTTGAGCACGAAAGCGGCAATCCCGTGTTGGCTGAGCCATGCGGCCCCGCGGTAGCCCTGCCTCCCACCAACGCTATCGCAAGTGGCTGATTTTATATCGGTTATGGAAGCACACCTATCATTCGCCTCAGTCAGAAGCGCTTGAAATCGACCATCTCCGGCCTGATCCTTTCGTGTTTTCTTCGCGCGCTGTCTCCGCAGATAGGAACGGCAGAACGCCTTCTCACTAGCTGAGGGAACATTGGTACTAGGGTTTCATTAGTACCGATTGACACCGTAGACGAGTATTTCTACCTTGACCTGTTCTGGCGAAAGTGTATAATCAAAACCGGTTGACGATTTCGCTGCGCTTTTTCGCTTGATTCGTTCAGGCGGGAGTGTATAATAATCGATGTCATCGATATCGGTTGTATCGGAGTGAGCGCTTCGAGGAAGCAGTATTTTGGGCCTTATTTGGAGAGAAAAGGGACTGAAGACAGGCGCTAGCGCTTGATGTCAATATTAGGACTTGTCGACGGAGGAAACCGCAAATGAAGACGAAGAAATACGCCATCTTGATTGTTGCCGCAATGTTAGCATTCGGCCTGCTTGCCAAGCCAGCTGCGGCATCAATGATCACCACTGCGTCGTGGGTACCCGATGTGTTGTCTGATGGAACCGCCGCCGGGACACTCAACGGCATCGGGTTGACTCTCAGCACTATCGTGATCTCCCCGAACACACCGAACATCGGCTATACCTACCAGGCGACAACTTGGTGGAACACTGGCCTTGGCACGTCGCCATGGGCTCCCTATTCCAGTGGTGATGCCGCAGTAATTGGCACCAAAACCAGTAACAGCACCCAGACGATCGCATTCACCTCGTCGATCACCAACCCAATTCTTTTGGCGACTTTCGGTGACGCCAATACGACCCTGAATTTCGGAAGCCTTCCGTTGACCTTGTTGAGCAGCAACAACGCCACATTGAGCGGCAGTGTCATCACTTTTGGGGCTGGCGCCAGTGATAGCGTTAACGACGGCTTCGCTGTTATGATCACCGGCACTTTCGGGCCGTCGACGCCACTCTCCTTCGGATACAGTGTTGCGCCTAGTGCGGGTGTCGATTCGATCGCGATCACGCTTGGAGAAGTTCCCGAGCCGGCTTCGCTGGGTCTGGCATTTGCTGGGGTGTTCGGGTTGTGGATCTACCGGCGTCGCGCTGTCTGCTAGCCGGCTTCTCAGAGAAGGCCTCGCCTTCGTGCGGCGGGGTAATCATCCTGGGTCCGAAGGGCTGGCGCCGAGGGCCTGGGGTTTTTCTTAGGAGTGGTTTCGATCACCCGGCAGACTGCGCGCATCTGCGGTTCAGTCCAGGCGGCAGGAGGCAGTAGTTCCAAAACCGCGGTTTCATTTATGCCTGGGAGTGGGGTGTGCGGAGGCTCCGTACTCGCGAAAGACTTTCGCAGTTGAAGCATGTCTCCCCTCTTGAACACGTAATGGCGCGAACCCAGCGAGCGCTCGAAGCGTCCGTAGAATCATCCGGATGCCTGTTGGACACCCAAGTTGACGTCTTGGTGATGGCCGGCGGTCCCGCCTTCCCCTGTCGGCATCGAAACCGGTCTAACCAACCGTCACGGAGTCCCGCACTCCATGCCTGGCGGTAACCATTCACATCACAATGCCACAGTGGAGGCACTAACCGCTTTGGGCTATGATCCGCAGGATCGGGCAACCCACGATCGGTTGCCCCCGGTGACACTCTACAACGAAGAGTTTTATTGCATGATACGCGACGGTTCGCGCCGATCCGCCCGTGTTGTAGTGCCGGTAGTGATGGACCTGCTCGGCGAGGTGCGGAGCGTTATCGACGTCGGGTGTGGTACGGGCACGTGGCTAGCTGAGTTCGCCCGAGTTGGAGTCCGCGACATCCTCGGCTTGGAGTCCAATGAACTCACCAGTCAGTTGGACGTCGATTCGTCCCACGTAGCCGTTGTGGATGCATCAAAACCCTTTCACTTAGACCGTTGCTTCGACCTGGCAGTCAGTCTAGAGGTTGCCGAACATCTACCGGAACCGTGCGCTGTCGATTTTATTCGGTCTCTCACACAATTGGCGCCGGTTGTGCTCTTCTCCGCGGCTATCCCTGGCCAAGGCGGTGTAGGCCATGTAAATGAGCAATGGCCGAGCTACTGGACCGCACACTTTGCCGCGAATGGGTTCAAAGTGGTGGATTGCCTCAGGGACAGAGTATGGCGCGATGGACGTGTCGAGTGGTGGTATCGCCAGAATCTGCTGTTGTTTGTCCGACAAGATGTTTTTAAGAACTATCCGAGAATCGATCCACCAGGCACGCTACACCACCATGCGGCTCTCGACAGAGTAATGCCTCATACGCTTCGGATGCCAGAAGCGAAGACCGCTGGGCATCTTCAGAGGCGGGATGACGGGGGGCTATTCGGGGACAGAGCCGCGGCGCTCACCGTCAGTGCGGTGGTCCTTAGCAAGAACGGGGCGGCGCACATTGCACAATGCCTTCAGTCAATCACGCAAAGCGGCTTCGCGGATGAGATCGTTGTTTGTGTGGACTCCACTACCGCCGACGAGACCTCGGATATAGCGAGGCGTTTTACATCGCACGTGCACCTCATTGAAACACGTGGCTACAGCGAGTCTGTCTTTCGGGAAATGGCTTCTTTGTGCCGGTCGGAATTCGTCTTGCGCATAGATGACGACGAGTGCCTTGAGGGCAATTGGTGTCGCGACCCAATTGAAGCTCTTCTTTGGAATGGCGTAACCCACTTCTTGGTGCCACGTTGCTGGATCGTGCCGCCCGGGGATGCTTTTATTTCTAACGAGCCTTGGTTCCCTGACTTTCAACTCCGCCTCTTTCGAAACGAGCCAGACCGGATCGTATGGCCGAGACAGATCCATGAACCCTTAGCGGTGGAAGGCCTCGGATTAATTCTTTGTGACCGGTGGCTAAATCATTTCGACCTGCTCGTGCATTCACGGCCGGAGCGAGAGGCTAAGGTGGGTTGGTACAAGACCTTGCGGCCCGCCAAACACCTGGCAGAGTTTTACCTGTATGAAGAACAGCAGATAGAGTTGCAGCCGGCCGATTTCACCGGCTTCCGCGCTGCCAGCCTCCGTATTGCTACGACCCGGCATGAACGCGGCAGATCCCGAGGGAGGAAGGCACCCAGCTACTACGCCTTGGGTACAGACCTGCTATTCCATTACGGAGGGAATGCTGGTGAGTACACGCTCAAGGGTTGGAGTGAGCCGGAAAGTTGGGGCACCTGGACGGACGGTTATCGGGCGGAAATACGGCTTGGCCTGGAACGACCGATCGAGGGAGACGCCCTGCTGGCCGTAACGGCCAGAGCCTTCGTGGGAGCCAGCCATCCGGTGCTTCGTGTGTGTTGTGTCTGCGAACACGAGCTTATCGGCGAGTGGTCCGTGGAGAGTCCGGATTGTGTGCAGCGGACATTGGAGGTTCCGGCACTGGTGGTAGCCGGCAAGACAGATCTGCTTTTCGAATTTCGTATCGCGAATCCCGCTTCCCCAGCGGCGTTAGCGGAATCTGGTGATGGGCGGCTACTGGGGCTGGGGTTCTCGCAGTTCTGCCTGGACCATCCGCAAATATCCCCCGCAGGATGCGCGCTTCCAGATTGACCGATTGACCAGCGTAGGCCGAACTCGAATGAAACGGGGTGGGTCGGTCAGCCTCCGCTTCGCTCCGGATCGGTCACCCTGCCTCGTTCTCCTTACCTTGGACAATCCTCGGTCGATGGTTGGGCGCGTGCTATACTAAGGGATCCTGTTTTCCGTAGCTTACGCATCGAGCCCCAACATGTGGACCGGCGATTATCCATTCCTTCTCTCGAACCTAGTCCAAAAGGATTTCAAAATCCGCTATCGGAACATGTCGCTGGGCGTGTTTTGGTCTCTGCTGAATCCACTGGTTATGATGGGCGTCCTTACGTTCGTCTTCACCCGCCTCTTTCCTAATCCTAATATCAAGCACTACGCCGCGTTTGTGTTGTGCGGCCTCGTGCCGTACAACTTTTTCGCCATGGCCTGGATTAGCGGCACAACCTCCCTGGTCGAGAATGCCTCACTCATCAAACGGGTGCTCGTGCCGCGCGAGCTGATCCCCATCTCCTCGGTTCTCTCCAACGTTCTGCATTTCATCATTCAGATCGGACTCCTGCTGACCATCACCCTGTTTTCTTCGGTGGCTCCCAACCGTCATTGGGTCTGGCTGCCCTATATGTGGTGCATGGAAATCATGTTCCTCTGCGGCCTCTCGCTGATCACTTCCGCGCTGAACATCTTCATCCGTGACATGCGCTACGTGGTTGAATCTTCCAATACGGTGCTGTTCTGGCTGGTCCCGATCTTTTATTCGTTCGGTATGGTAAGGCCCGAGTATCGCGAGATATACCTCTACAACCCGCTGGCGGCCATCGTCATGATATCGCGCACTGTTTTACTGGAGGGTATGCCTCCGGAGCGCTCGACGCTGATCAAGCTGACGTTAAGCTCCGTCTTCATGATGGTGGTCGGACTGGCGTTCTTTCGGTTGAAGAAGCAACGTTTTTACGACTATCTTTGAGTTCAACCATGGCCGTAATCGAATTTGTAAATGTCTCCAAGACTTTCTCCCATAGGGCGAGCCAGATGTTGCTTCGCAGCCGCGTGGCGCATTGGCTGAAAGGCGACAAGAAAAAGCGCTTTTACGCGTTGAAGAACGTATCGTTTTCCCTTGACAGGGGCGAGGGCCTGGCTGTGGTTGGTCCGAACGGAGCGGGCAAGAGCACATTGCTGAGCCTGGTGGTCGGCCTGGTCCAACCCAACGAGGGGCACATCACCGTGACCGGGCGCATCGCCGCCCTTTTAGAGCTCGGTTCGGGCTTCCACATCGACCTCACCGGCCGGGAGAATATCTTCCTCAACGCCTCCCTGCTTGGTTTGACGCGTAAGCGCACGATTGAACTCTTCGACGAAATCGTGGATTTTGCGGATATCGGGGATTTCATCGGTGAGCCCATGCGCACCTACTCCACTGGTATGATCATGCGCCTGGCTTTTTCCGTTGCCGTGAACATGGATCCGGAGATCCTCATTGTCGATGAGGTCCTGGCGGTCGGGGACGCCGCTTTCCAAGCCAAGTGCTTCGCCAAGGTTCGCGAGTTTCGCCACGCGGGCAAGACGCTCTTATGCGTCTCTCATGCCGTCGGCATGGTGCAGGAACTGTGCGACCGCGCTATCTGGCTGGACCACGGCGAACTCGTCATGACCGGTACCGTCCGGGATGTGACCGAAGCCTATGCCGGCCATATGACGGCCCAGGCTTGAGCCGGGCGCCAACCATGAGTGCTCTCGATTCCGCGCTGCATGACGAGTTGGCGCAATACCTCTGCCGCCTCCTGGATCCCCACCGGGTTCTCGACGTGGGCGAGAGCCCGAGCCCACTGGCACGGGGCATTCAGTCGCGGGGCGTGGAGGTCTCTTTCGCAAAATCGGTCCGGGATCCCATCCGCGGCCCTTACGACCTGATTCTTTGCGCCGGCCTGCTGGGCCTCATTTCACCTGCCGCCGGTGACGCCGTGGGGAGCCTGGCTAGGGGCACAGACGCCGTCTGTTATACGACCCCGGCCGGCGATGACAGTTGGGAGGCGGAATGGGTCCGGATCTTCCGCGAGTTTGGCTTCTCCCGGTACCCGCTCCTCACGCCCGGCGGCCTTCCCACGGGTTGGGCGCTTCTGCGCCGCATTCCCGCCGCAAACCCTGCCGAGGCCGAAATACTCCGCCTCCGCGAAGAGGTGGCCACTCTCCGTTCGGCTCTGGCCGATTTGCATGAGATGCAGTCCTCCACCACGGATCGCCTGGAAGGCCACATCGCACAACTACGGGCGCAGGCCGGTCAAGTCGCTCACGAAGTCCAGAACATCCTCAACAGCCGCATCTGGACCTCGCTGGTGGTAGCTGGTGGATGGATCCTCCGCGCCAAGGAGTTAATCCACGGCCGTACTCTACACTCTGGGCAACGCCAATTACGCCCGGCGGAAAAGGTCGAGCCGGTTTTTCACGTGGTCTGCGACGAGCCCGCCGGCGGAACCGGGACGGCCGTCAGCGGATCACTGCTGTTCCGCGGGTGGGCGGTGGCCTCCTCCGGCATCGGCCACGTCGAAATCCAGCCCAGCGGGCAGGACGCCGTTCAGGCCCGGTTCGGGCTCTACCGTCCCGATATCGCGCGCCTCCATCCCGGCATACCGGATGGAGACCGTAGCGGCTTTCAGGTCCATCTTGACACCACCAGATTGCCCGTTGGCCCGGTCTCCGTGGCGGTGCGCGCCATCAGTAAACAGGGCGCCCGGCTGGAAACCGAAGTTCAACTCCTGGTCGATCACGCGAATGGCTATGTGAGCGATTATTACCGCTGGATCGCCGAATTCGAAAAGCGCGATCTCCCATTGATCCGCATGCGGCTCGATTCATTTCCCGTCCAGCCGCTCATCAGCGTCCTGGTGCCGGTTTATCGCACCGCGCCGGAGATCCTCGAAAAAACCATCGGTTCCGTGCTGGCGCAGACCTATTCGAACTGGGAGCTTTGCCTGGTTGACGATTCTTCTCGCTCGGAGGGCGTCGATCGGATCTTCGCTAAGTACGCTGCCGCCGACCGGCGCATCAAGACAGCTCGCCTGGCCGAGAATGGCGGCATTTCCCAAGCCTCCAATCGAGCGCTCGAACTGGCGGCGGGCGAATACATCGCCCTGCTCGATCATGATGACGAACTGGCGGCCGACGCGCTCTACCATGTCGTTCAGGCCCTCAATCGCCATCCGGATGCGGATATCTTCTACTCCGACGAAGACCACATCGACGAATCCGGTTTCCGTTCCGACCCCTTCTTCAAGCCCGATTGGTCACCCGACCTGATTCTCTCGGAGAACTACGTCACCCATCTCATGGTGTTCCAGGCCTCGCTCGCCAAGGCGGTGGGCGGATTCCGAAGCCAATGCGACCTCAGCCAGGATCACGACATCCTCTTGCGCATGAGTTTAAAAGCGCGGAAGATCGTTCACATCCCGCGCATACTCTACCACTGGCGCACCAACGTGTTCGCCATCGACCGCGCTTCCAACGCCTACGACAAGGCGCTGGCCACTTCCCGCCGCGCGGTGGTGGATTACTTGAAACTGGCGGGAGTCGAAGCCGAGGTCGACCCCGGCGCTGTCTCCGGACGTTGGCGCGTGCGGTATGCCCTGCCGAAAAACACCTGGGTGGATTGCATCGTTCCTTGCGGCGGAAACGTAGACATGCTGGAGCGTTGCCTGGACAGCCTGGCCTCCAGCACCGAGTATCCTTTCTATCGCCTCACCATTGTGGACAACTCGCGCAGCACTGCCGTGGAGAGATTCGTTCGCGGCTGGTCGAGGGAAGGCCATAACGCGAACTATGTGGACTGGCGGAACCGCCGGTTCAATTTCTCCGCCATGAACAACGATGCCGCCAGGACGTGCTCGTCGCCGTTGCTGCTCTTCCTGAACGATGACATGACGGTGCTCACTCCCGGCTGGCTGACCGCCATGGTGGAACTGGCAGCGCGTCCCCAGGTCGGGGCGGTGGGCGCCAAGCTACTCTATCCGGACTCACGTATTCAGCATGCCGGGGTGACCATCGGACTCTTCGGCGTCTGCGGCCACGGTTTCAAGGGCGCTTTCGACGATCAGCGGATTTACTTTGATTTTCCGGACGTGATCCGCAATGTGAGCGCGGTGACAGGGGCCTGCATGATGACGCCGGCGAAGCTGTTTTGGGAGGCCGGCGGATTCGACCAGGAGAATTTTCCGGTTGCCTACCAGGACGTCGACTTCTGCCTGAAGTTGAATGAGAAGGGTTACCGCGTGCTTTACACGCCCCACGCGAAACTGTATCACTACGAGGCATTCTCCAAGCGGGAAGAAGACAAAGACCCGCATCCGGAAGAAACCAAGGCCTTCCAGGCCAAGTGGAAGCGATACATCGAATCCGATCCGTTCTATAGCCCCAACCTCACACGGTGCGGCGAGGACTATTCGTTGCGCAAGAAAGAGTCCGGATTGGTCAGTGGCTGAATAGGATGGCGGCGGGTTGAGCCGGTTGGATGCTGATTTGACGCCTGCCGAGTGGTAAACTATTCCTGCTGCTCACCGCCTCCTTCGCGCCCGCCGGTGAGCGGTTTATGCGTCCCGCTGGAAAACGGGACAAGAATATCTATGGCCACCAAAAAAGCGCTCATCACCGGAATCACCGGGCAGGACGGTTCGTATCTTGCCGAGTTCCTGCTGGAAAAAGGGTATGAAGTGCACGGCATCAGCAGAAGAATCGCCCTGGAACAGCCCGACTACAGGTACCACCGGCTAAAGAACGTCCTCGATCGAATTCACTTGCACAGCGGGTCGCTCGAAAGCTACCCGAGCGTTTTCGATGTGGTGTCTATTGTTCGGCCGGATGAATGTTACCACCTGGGAGCTCAGAGCTTTGTAGGGACCTCGTTTGAAGATGAGTTCTCCACGTTCAACACAAATATCAACGGAACACAATATGTTCTGGCATCGCTCCGCCGAATTGTGCCGCGGTGCCGTTACTACTTTGCGGCTACCAGCGAAATGTTCGGCAAGGCCGCGGAGGTTCCGCAGAAGGAAACAACCCTGCTGCATCCTCGTTCGCCGTATGGCATCAGCAAGGTGACCGGCTACGAACTGACCCGCAATAGCCGGGAAGCCTATCGCATGCACGCCAGCAGCGGCATCCTTTTCAACCATGAGTCGCCGCGGCGCGGAGCCGAGTTTGTCACCCGAAAGATTACATCGACGCTCGCCAGGATTGTGGCCGGGCAAGCCAACGAACTGCGGCTGGGAAACCTGGACGTCAAGCGTGATTGGGGCCACGCCCGCGAGTATGTCGAGATGATGTGGGTCATGCTGCAACAGCCCGAGCCCGATGACTATGTGATCGCCTCCGGAGAAACCCATTCCGTGCGCGAGTTCGTGGAGTTGGCGTTCCGCTACGTGGGCTTGGACTATCGCCAATACGTCAAAGTGGATGAGGCATACTACCGGCCCGCTGAAGTCGATCTGCTCTTGGGCGATACCACCAAGGCCAAGGCCAGGCTGGGTTGGAATCCACAAGTTAAGTTCCCCGAACTGGTATACGAAATGGTCAAGAGCGACTGCGAGGCGTTGGGCGTGGGCCGCATGGTCGAAGAGCCGCTCGGGCAGCCTGCCTAGCCGAAAAACAGAGTGAGGAAACTCTCCAATGACGGATCCTATTGACGTTCAGGAAATCATGCGCGAGATCCGAGCGCGAATCGTCAATCGTACTGCGCCGCCGCATCCGGGGCAGAACTCCGTGCCAGCCCTACCCACGCCGGACGAGCCAGATTGGACGCGATTGGAAGAGGCGGGAGCTACTTTAGAGAGCACGCATTCGCTGACTGGCCAACTCCCTCCCGAACCCCCGACGCTTCGAGGAAGGGTGGGCGCCTACCTGGTAAGAATTGTTCGCCGGGCTTTGTTCTGGTACACAGCGCAAATCATCGAGTTTAATGGCGTCGCAACTCGTTCTTTCCATGAACTGTTAGCGGCAATCAAGACAGTGGCCGCGGCCGGCCGGCAAAGCTGGACGGCACTGGATGCCCTGAATCGGCAAGTCGCGGAATTGCAGGCGGAAGCGGAACGCCTTGAGAAGAGGCTCCGGGCGCGGCGAGAAGAGATCCAGACAATCGTCAAGACCGAACTCTTGCCCGAAATTCTAGCCAGGCAGATGGTGGAAGACCGGTTGGAAGACGCCACGCGCAGACTCGAAGGTCTTGCGCAGGCGGCGGATGCGGAGACTGGGGCGCGAAACGAACTGGCGAGTCGAGTCGATGCGGAGGTCGCGACGCGCGAGGAACTCACCCGGCGCGTCGATACAGCGATCGCAGCCCACGCAGCTTTGGCGGAGGCACTCGGTGCGGAGACCGAGGCGCGGGAAGAGCTGGCGAGTCGAGTCGATGTGGAGGTCGCGACGCGGGAGGGTCTCGCGCGCCGTGTCGAAACCCAGATCGCTGCCCAAGCGGCTTTGGCGGAGGCACTCCGTGCAGAGACCGAGGCGCGGGAGGAACCGGCAAGTCGAGTCGATGCGGAGGTCGCGGCCCGGGAGGGTCTCGCGCAGTCTCTCGGCGCGGAGACTGGCGCGCGGGAGGAACTTGGGCGGCGCGTCGATGCGGAGGTCGCGGCCCGGGAGGGTCTCGCGCAGTCTCTCGGCGCAGAGACCGGGGCGCGGGAGGAACTCGGGCGCCATGTCGATGCCGAGATCGCGGCCCATGCAGCCTTGGCGCAGGCATTCGGTGCAGAAGTTGGGGCGCGCGAAGAACTGGTGCGGCGATTCGCTGCCGAGGTCACGGCCCGGGAGGGTCTCGCGCAAGCATTCAGTGCTGAAGTTGGGGCGCGGGAAGAACTGGCGCGGCATGTCGATGCGGAGGTCGCAGCCCGGGCAGCCTTGGTGCAGGGACTCAATGCAGAGATGGGGGCACGGGAAGAACTGGCGCGTCGAGTCGACGCAGAGATCGCCACGCGCGAGGGACTCGCGCAAGCGCTGGCCGCGGAGACCGGCATACGTGAGCATCTCGGGCGGTGCATCGATGCGGAGATCGCCGCCCGTGAAGCCTTGGCAAATCACGTCATTGCGGTTTCGAACCATGCCGGGACTGTGGCCGCAGATCTCCGGCAGAGCGATATCCGGCTGCTGCAACTGCGCGCCGAGGTGATCAGCCAGAACCGCCGAGTTTCGATGCTCCTCGAAGAAGCCCGGAAACGGCTTCCGGCTCCTTTCGATGACAAACAACTCGTTGCTATAACCGATGAAGAGAAGCACTCGCTGGATGCCGTCTATGTTTCCTTTGAAGACCAGTTTCGAGGAACTCGGGCCGAGATCAAAGACCGTTCCCGTGTCTATCTCCCGTTTCTCCAGGAGCGGAAGATCGGCACCAAACGGATGCCGATTCTCGACGTCGGCTGCGGGAGGGGCGAATGGCTTGAATTGCTCTTGGAAAACGAATTGGAGGCTCGCGGAATCGACATAAACCGGGTCCTGTTGGCCTATTGCAGGGAAGCCGGACTGAATGTCGCAGAAGCTGATATTCTCGACCACTTGAAAAACCTGCCGGATCGGAGCCTCGGCGCAGTCACCGGCTTTCATATCATCGAGCACCTTCCGTTCCATATCCTGGTCAGGGTTTTTGACGAGACGGTCCGGGTTCTGAAACCCGGCGGCATCGCGATCTTCGAAACCCCCAACCCCCAGAATGTTCTAGTGGGTAGCCACAATTTTTACCTCGATTTCACCCACCGCAATCCGCTCCCGTCGTTGGCGACTCAGTTCTTCCTGGAGGCGCGTGGATTGTGCGATGTGCAGGTTCTGAATCTGCATCCTTATCCGGAGGCCGCGAAGTTGCGGGATGATGGAACGGAACTTGCACGGCGGTTCAATGAGTACTTCTACGGACCCCAAGATTACGCGGTAATCGGACGGAAAGCGTAGACCGTGACCAGACCCCGAAACATCTGCCTGCTCACGCCCAGCCTCGTGCCCTACGACGCCATCGGGAACGATGTCGCGCAGATGCGATTGGCTCTCCTGGAGAGTGGCCACACCGTGCGTGTTTTCGCGGAAGGAATTCACCCCGCATGTGCGTCGATTGCCGATCCACTTGCCCTGGCTCCCAAGGAACTCTGGCAGTCTCCAGACGACATATTCATCTATCACCATTCCACCGGGTGGCCTCTAGGGGAAGAAGTACTTTTCAACACGCGGAACAAAATCGTCTTGCGGTATCACAACATTACACCGGCACGTTTCTTCGCCCCATACTCGTTGCCCCATAAGCAAGCGACCGAATTCGGCATTGAGTCCACCAAGCGAATCGCCAGACTCCCGAGAATGCTTATTGTG
>JBEKDV010000050.1:0-29393 GCA_050014175.1 Candidatus Solibacter sp.
AAGAGCGTCCTGTACGCCGGCACCATGGACCAGGATTGGAAGCCGGTCCACTCGGTAGCTTTCCGGTCGGGTGGGACGACGGACAGCCTGTTGCGTGGGCTGAAGCGGTTTTAGCCAGGGGCTATAGTCCGAACCGGAAACTCATGTTGCCTTGCCCGGGAAGGCGTGCGCAATCTCCGCAATCTTCCGAGCGATATCCTCAACTGAAAGAACAAAATCTATATACCCGGTTCTTATGGCGCTCTCGGGCATATCCGACCACTCGGCTGTGTCGGGCGTCTGTGCCATAGTAATGCCACCGGCTTTCTTGATGCTGCTCAGTGCTTCTGCCCCATCCGCATCCAGGCCAGAGACAATGACAGCAACTAGTTTTCCGTCCCAGTTCCGCGCCAGAGAACACAGGAAACGTGTAATCACGTCGGGCCATCCCCTGGGTTTTGATATCGGCTTTAGATGGAACTCTCCATCAAGAACGTGTAAGTCGCGATTTGACGGGATGATGAAGACATGGTTAGGCTGGATGGGTAAGCCTTCCGTGATCAGCTCAATCGGCATTTTTGTGTAGCGGGGAAGAATTTCGTGGAGCGTGGCGGACGTTCTTTTTATGTGATTAACGATGACGATAGCAATACCCATCCCGGCCGGCAGATGTTCCAGTAACTGGACATACGCGGCGGAGGCGCCGGCGGAGCCGCCCACGCAAACGATAGGAAAGTCTTTTGCGAAAAGATTCATTTGTTCGCTCCTGGCTCTTTCCGATTCGCAAGTTCAATATACACAGGGCGCCTGAAAAGAGGACCAGCTCCGGCCTTCATAATTTGCTGCTTTTGCGGGGAAGATGCGCTGTAAAGGCTGTTCCTTCCTCTTCACTCGATGTCACGGCGATCTTGCCGCCGTGGGCGGTCACGATTGCGTTGGTAACGAAAAGCCCGAGGTCGAGCCTGGCCTTCTCGCTTTGGATCCGATTCTCATCCTCCCCGCGTGGCAGCGGGTCGAAAACAGTGGCCACCACATCGGGGGGAATAGCGCCTTCATTATGAACGCATAGGATTACTTCCCGACCCGCGCCTTTGGCCGCAACGGCAATCGCAGAGGTCGTCGATCCGTGCAGGAGAGCGTTGCCGATCAGGTTTGACAGGACCTGCCCGACCCGGGCGCGGTCCCATTCCCCTTCCAGGTTGCCGGACGTTTCGATCAAAATCTCCCGGCCGGGGTGCGCTGCCTGAATTTGCTTTACGGCCTCCCGTACAGCGGTTCCCATATCCATGGGAGCAGGCGCAATCGGCATGCCCTTGTCGAGACGGATACGGACGGCATCAATCAGGTTGGAAACGAGCCGGCTGATGCGGGAGGTGCTGGTTTCGATCTGGGACACCAGTTTGACCTGTTCGCCGTCAAGCTTGCCTCTCATTACCAGCGCCTGGGCGGAGTTGTATACCGCCACGAGTGGACCGTGGCAATCGTGAACAAGAGTCCCGACCAACAGGCTTGCGGAATGATTCACTTTGTCGATGAAACGGGCGAGCGATTCAATCATGACCTGGTCGATGGCTTCGTTAAACCTCAGCAGGTCCGGAAGAATGTCCACGGTTTCGGTGTTAGCCCACTCAGCCCTCCACAATTTGATCACACTAGCACGCAGGGCGCGAAATTCGGAGATCATCTCGAGGGTATCAAAGCCTCCCGTAAACCGAAGGTCGGCATGGGTTTCGGCGGCGCTGTCGCGCGATCCTCCCTCTTTCGGGCCCTGTCCCTTGGCTTTCTGGCTCCGCTCCCGTTCGGTTTGAGAGGTCTCAAGATCGTCTGCAATGAAGCGAAGCAGGCCGATAATGTGATCGCGCAGCGCGGACCGGTCCATATGCGCGGCGGAGGGCAAATATGTTTGTGCGAAGGCTTCCCATTCGGCGACGATGGCTTCCTCTTTTGACCGGATGAATGCCGCTAATTCCATGATGAAATTCTCCTGACCGTGAATACCACCTGAAAAAGGACTTTGCACGCTGGTTGGCGCACTCTTCGAGTATGGACCCACTGGCGGGGTTATGGAAGAGGCCAAGAAGCTCGCGGGCGGCGTCGCGCTACCCGGCGGACCTGGTATCGATTCCCAGCTTGCCCCAGGTCCAATCCCGTCTTGCCACGATCTTCAGGCGGCGTTCAGTGACGCCTCCACCCGCACCGTCACGGCGTTGCTCACCGCGCCGCCATCTGCGATCGCCTTCACCGGGACGAGATCGGGCCGAAATGCGGATTATCATTCGCCTGGCAAGCGGCCCTGCGCGGCGAGGCTGAATTACGCGGCTTGGGGCCTTAGGCCTTCCTGGTCGGCCGGCGAGGGTGCGGTGTCAATCGTGGACTTTATGTTCAACAGCAACCGGCGCCGGCGCCAGCTCCGGCGGAAGTCCAGGAACAAGGTTGTGGCGATCAGGAGAGTCGCGCACTCCAAGGATGCAGTGGCGCCCGTGACCGAAATGATGTGCATGGTTACCTATCCTCAAGGGATCGGGTCAACGTTTCGATCCACTTCCGGAATCTTATCTCGGAAGGGCCGCGTTCTCAACGTGTGCTTTGGTTCCGACGGTGGCGGGTGCTTCGGATATGGCAGTACTGGAGCATGGCTTGCCCACCGGGGTCCTGCCCAGGCGGGCGCCGCAGCCTATCCCGAAGGCTTGGTATCGATGCCCAGCTTGCGCATTTTGGCTTGCAGGGTGGTGCGCTTCATGCCTAGTTTGGCGGCAGCGCCGGAATCGCCGCCAACCTTGCCGCCGGCGTCGTGGAGGGCGCGCAGGATGGCCTCGCGCTCGGCGGCTTCCAGGGTGACGACGCTGGCCCCCACCGGGCCGCGCTTGAGCTCGCGCACGGGGACTTGCAGGGTGCTGCCGGTGGAGAGAATCACGGCGCGCTCGATGAAGTTCTGCAGCTCGCGGATGTTGCCGGGCCAGTGATAACGGGCCAGCGCGTTCATGGATTCCGTGGGGATGGTCAAAATGCGGCGGTTCATGCGGCGGGCGTACTGCTGCACGAAGTAGCGCACCAATAGGGGGATATCGTCGCGCCGTTCGCGCAGGGGGGGCGCCGTCATGGGGAAGACGTTGAGGCGGTAGTAGAGGTCGGCGCGGAAGAGGCGCTGCTCGACGAGCTGCCCGAGGTCGCGATTGGTGGCCGCCACCAGGCGGGCATCGGTACGAATGGTGCGCGAACTGCCGAGGCGTTCGAATTCGCGCTCCTGCAGGACGCGGAGCAGCTTGGACTGCAACTCGATGGGGATCTCGCCAACCTCGTCGAGGAAGATGGTGCCGCGGTTGGCCAGCTCGAAGCGGCCGATGCGCTGGGCGATGGCGCCGGTGAAGGCTCCCTTCTCGTGGCCGAAGAGCTCGCTTTCCAGCAAGCCGGTGGGAATGGCGGCGCAGTTGAGCTTGACGAAGGTGGCCTGCTTGCGCGAGCTGAGGTCGTGGATGGCGCGCGCCAGCAGTTCTTTGCCGGTGCCGGTTTCGCCGTAGATGAGCACGGTGGAATCGGTGGGCGCCACGGTTTCCAACTGCTTGAGGGTGGCTTTCAGGGCGCGGCTCTGGCCCACGATCTCCTCGAAGCGGTTGTCGGTGCGGATCTCGTCTTCCAGGTAGACCTTTTCCTCCGCCAGCCGCTCGTTGAGCTCTTCGATGCGCTTATAGGAGAGGGCGTTATCGAGGGCGATGGCCACCTGCCCGGCCACCTGGTTGAAAAAGGCGAGATCGTCGTCCTGGAAGCGGCCGGGCAGGCGGGAGCCGGCATTCAGGGTGCCGAGGGCCGTGCCGCGCGAGATCAAGGGGACGCAACAGAGCGACTGAATTCCCTCGCGTTCGAACAACTCGCCGGTGGCCGGGGAAACGGCGCGGGCTTCCTCCAGGCTGAACAGCCGGCCCTGCCGGGCGCGGAAGACCTGGCCGGCGGGGCTGTCATCGAGCGATATGACGGCATCCTCGCGGATGGCGCCCGTGCCGTCCGGAAAATCGAGCACGTGCAGGCGCAGGGCGCGAAGCTCGGGATCGTGGATCAGCAGGCTGGCATAATCGAGGCCGAAGGTGCGGCGCAAGGACGCGGAGATCGCCTGAAACAGCTCGCGGGTCTCCAGGCAGCCCACCACGGCATTATTGACTTCGAGCAGGGTGCGCAGGCGGTCGCGCTCGTGGGCCAACTGCTCTTCGTAGGCGGCGGCGGCTTCCGAGTTGAGCGCGTTATCCACGGCTACCGCGACCTGGCGGGCCACCTGTCCCATGAACTCGATGTCTTCGGCGGAGTAGGCGTTCTTGGCGAGCGAGCCGAAGTGGAGGCCGCCGAGTTCCCGCTGCGCGGTGAACAGCGGCAGGATGCAGGCCGATTCCACCCGGTTGGCGCGCAGCAGGTCGCGGATAACCGGGAAACGGGTTTCTGCGGCGGTGTCCGGGATGTAATACGGGCGGCGGGACTGGAGCGCGGCGATGGTGGGAGTTTGTTCGAACGGCGTGCTTCCGGGCGGCGTGCCGTGGACCGGCTCCTCGGTCTCGAGAATGTGCAGGCGGACCACGCGCTCTTTGGGGTCGATCAGGGTAAGGCTGATGAAATCAAAGGGTACCAGGCGTTTGAGGAGGCGGCTGAGATCGGCGAAAAGGGTGGAGAGTTGGCGGTGGAGGGCGATAGATTCGGAGACTTCGAGCAGCGTCTCGTAGCGTGCCCGGGTTGGGTCCGGATGGCGAGGTGCAGTGGATGGCATCAAGGCGTCGAGCCGACTTTTTCCACCGTACCACAAGCCGGCGCGCGACAAATCTCCTGCAAGAGAGCACAGATCAAGGGCGTGACGGCGACCAGAGCGACCCCTTCGGCATACATGCGGGAGAGCAGGGCTTCGCCTGCTGGATCGACAAAATCCACTTCGCCGAGGTCCAGGACGGTCTTCCGGCCATGGGTGGTGGAACTGGCGGTTTTCCAGCACTGTTCGAGTTCTTGAACCCAAGGTCCCGATAGACGGCCTTCGAGTTTGAGCCGGAACTCGTGGGCGCTGTCGTGAAGGGTGATTTTCAGCATGGGGAACCATAGTGGTGAGGGGCACGCTCCGTGCCATATCGCGAAAGCAGCTAGGATAAGGACATAGCGAGTTGGGGCGGCTCGCGGAGCAGCGCCTGCTGCCCAAATACCGGCAAATCCGGCCGGTTGGTGCGCTAGCGGTCTATCGAAAGGCCGCACGTCTGCCGATAGACCGGGAGAGCACGGAATGAAAAGTTTGTGATGCAGAAATGGTTTGCAGCCATCGTGTGGTGCGGGTTTGCCCCTGCCGTGGTGGCGCAGGATCACGCTATGTGGCGATTCTGGACACTCTCAGACGGGTTGCAGGAGTCCTACAGCTACTCGTTGGGATTGGGTCCGGGCGGTTCGGTTGCGATCCGCCACGGCGCGGTTCCCTTCATGAGCGTGCTGGATGGGTATGGGGTGGTCCGGATACCCGATTCAAACCTCCCTGGCAGCGTGGATGAGGCCACTCGCGGACGGGCGACGCCAGGGCTGAATGGTTCTATCTGGACGGCCACCGACGGAAACCTGATGGAATACCGGGCCGGCCGGTGGCTAGTGCGATACGAGACGCCGCCCGGCATGCGCCTGATCGCGGCGGCGCCGGCGGGGAACCGGGTGATCGTGCTATTCTCCACAGCGCTGCGCGAATACGATCCGGCCGGTGGGACGTGGAAGAAATTGAGGAATCCGGGCACTACGCGGCTAGGGGATTTCACGGCGATGACGGCGCGGTCCCCGGATTTCTGGGTTTCCGGCGAGCGTGGTCTGGCCCGACTGCGCGTTGCGGACAACGGCCCGCCCGAGTGGAGCGAGATATCGGGCGAGGGCGCCGGGCTGAGCGGCTTTCGGTATCCCGTGACGGGGCGTGATGGAGAACTGTTCGCACAAGCAAGGGCCGGCGCAGGGCGGATGGCGGTGGTCCGGTGGTCGGCCAAGGGCCTGGAGAAGGTTTACGCTTCCCCGGACGGCGCTCCCCGCGGGTGGCGCGGTCCGGATGGATGCGTGTGGATTCTGGAAGGCGCCTCGCTCTTCCGGCTGACGGAAAATGGAAGGGCGCCGGTCCAGCGCGACGGCGTGCTCTCCGGCAACGTGTTCGATATCTACTCGGAGGACGGCAAAGCGTTCTGGCTGGCCGGGTCCGAGGGCGTGGCGCGCTACGCGCCACTGCTCTGGCAATCGCCGGAAGGGCTCGGCGGGCTCGACTTGCCGGTACATGCGGCGTTGGAAGACCGGCAGGGGCGCCTCTGGTTTGCGGCGACGGACTACCTGCTGGAACTGGATGGCGCGGTGTGGAAACGCCACCACATGCCGCCCGGCTTGCGGACCCACGCCACGCAGACCGCAAGCCTGATGGAAAGCCCGAACGGGCGCATCGTGGTCAATTGCCTGGCGCAGGATCAGACCGACATCATGCTGGAGTTCGACCGGCGGAGCGGAGGGTTTCAGGCCATCCGCGCGCCCGAAGGACGGCATATCCTGCTCATGACTCCGCGCAAATCCGGAGGTCTATGGGTGGCCACGGCGGCGGAGAATGTTCCCGGATTCCGTTTGGAGATCTATGACGGGAAAGGCCTGACGCCGTTCCTGGCCCTGGGTCAGGCTCGGGAATGGGACAGCGGCGATTTGCGCTGCATCGTCGAGCGTCGAAACGGGGAATTCTGGTTCGGGGGGATCAACGGCGGCTGCCTGTACCGCGGCGGCGGTTTGACCCATCCATTTGTGAAAGACCTTGGGTTCACCGATAGCGGCGCATTTACGCTCTACGAGATGCCGGATGGCACGATGCTGGCGGGCGGGCGGGATGGCGTGTTCCGCTGGACGGGCTCCTCCTGGAAGCTGCTGCGGAGTGGGCTGGATCGCGTGCGCAGTTTTCTGCTGGCGAGGGACGGCGATCTATGGGTGGCGAGTGCCAACGGAGTGCACCGTTTGACGGGCGACGATTGGATCGACCACGGGGTGGAGGAGGGGTTGCCTTCGAACATCGCCAGCCGGGTTTTCCAGGACAGCCGGGGCCGGATTTGGGCGGGCACCTCGCGGGGCCTGGCGGTGTATCGCCCCGATGCCGATCCGGGCTCTCCCGTAACAGTGCTCGAAAGAGGCGTCGAACCCAGAGAGGTGCCGGCATCCGGAGATGTGCGCTTTGTCTTTACCGGTCTGGACAAATGGAAGCAGACCACGGCGGAGCGCATGTTGTTCTCCTACCGGCTGGATCAAGGCGCCTGGACGCCGTTCCACTCCGGCAACACAGTCGTGTTTCAGAAACTGGCGTCGGGGAATCACGGCTTTGCAGTGCGCGCCATGGACCGGAACGGCAATGTGGACCGGCATCCGCCGTCGATCCGGTTTCGGGTTTTGAACCCGTGGTACCTGAGCGGCGGCTTCCTGCTGCTGGCCGCCGCCGGCATGGCCGCGATCACGACCCTCGGGTGGCTGGCGATCTCGCAGTACTTCCGGCGCGGCGAACTGATTGTCGAACTGCATCGCGCCAAGCTGCAAGCCGAGCGCGCGAGCCGGCATAAGACCGAATTCCTGGCCAACATGAGCCACGAAATCCGCACTCCCATGAACGGTATTCTGGGCATGACGGACCTCGCCTTGGAGACGCCTCTGGGGCCGGCGCAGCGAGAGTACATGGAGACGGTGAAGAGTTCCGCGGCGTCGCTGCTGAGGGTGCTGAACGACATCCTGGATTTTTCCAAGGTGGAGGCCGGAAAACTGGAACTGGTGGCGGTGGATTTCGAACTCCGCAAGTGCCTGTCCGAAGTCATGGGCGTGATGGTTTTCGGCGCGCGCCAAAAAGGGCTGGCGTTGGTGAGCGAGATCGACGACGCTGTTCCGGAATGGTTGAGTGGAGATGACGCGCGCCTGCGGCAGATTCTGATCAACCTGGTGGGCAACGCGATCAAGTTCACGGATGTGGGACGGGTGGAGGTTCGGGTGTGGCGCGAGAGCGGGGGCGGGGAGGCGGGACAGTTGCACTTCGTGGTGGCGGACACGGGCGGCGGGGTTGCGGGGGACAAGCAGGCGGTGATTTTCGAGCCGTTCGAGCAGGGCGACGCCTCCATGGCGCGCCGTTTCGGCGGAACCGGACTGGGTCTGGCCATCGCGTCCAAGCTGGTCGGGCTGATGAAGGGAAGGATTTGGGTGGAGAGTCCCTGGAAGGCGCCCGGTTCGGCAGAGGCGGTGCAAGGGAGCGCATTCCACTTCACGGCGTCTTTTGCCCGCGGCACCGCCGCGCCGAAAGCGCCCGAAACGGTGTCCGCCGCGGTGGGACGTCCGTTGCGGATTCTGCTGGCTGAGGATAACGCGGTGAACCAGCGGCTGGCGCGCTTCCTGCTGGAAAAGAAGGGGCACACGGTAATCACCGCGGCGGATGGCCGGGAGGCGTTGGCGGTGCTGGAAAAAGAAACCGTGGATCTGATCCTGATGGACGTGCAGATGCCCGGCATGGATGGAGTGGAGGCGACGCGGGTGATCCGCGAAAGGGAGACGGCGGGCGGTTACCACTTGCCCATCGTAGCGCTGACGGCGCACGCGATGAGCGGCGACCGCGATTATTGCCTCGCCGCGGGCATGGACGACTACCTCGCCAAGCCGATCCGGGCGGAGGAGTTGCACCGCGTGCTGACCTCGGTGGGAGTGCGCTGATTTCCTTGGCCAGAGGCGGGTCCACGGTGACCCGCGCGGACCCAGGGGTCCGCCCCACCATTTCGGCGGATTCGCGGTTTTTGGTATGGTATGGGGCTCTGGGCTGGAGGCCTGCCCCACCTGGCATAAACTGGTATCTTGCCTCTTCATCCTCCTCGCCGGCTCGGCTGGCAGTTGCTCGTTCTGGCTGCTTTGGCGCTACTGGCTTACGCGCCATCGCTCACCATCCCGCTGATCGCCGACGACTACCCGAATCTGTCGCAGGCGCTCGCCTACGGCGCGCCGGCCGGCATGGGCACGCTGTTGCACGATGCGCAATTCCGTCTGCGCGCCACCAGTTACTGGGCGATGTACGGGTTGTGGCAGGTGGCCGGCCTGACACCGCCGGTTTATCACGCCGCCAGCCTGTTGCTGCATATCGCCAATACGTGGCTGGTGTTTTTCGTGGCGGCGGCGTGGCCGCGCATGCGTCCGGCGGCGTTCTGGGCCGCGGTTTTTTTCGCGGTGCATGAAGGCCACCAGGAAGCGGTGATGTGGTTCTCGGCGATCAATGAGCTATTGATGTTCCTGTTCGGAATGGCGTCCTTGTGGTGCTGGCAGAGCGCGCCGGGCGCACCCGATGGAATCAAGCCGGCGTGGCGGAAGGAACTGGCGGGGGTCGTGCTGTTCGCGCTCGCCTTGCTTTCCAAGGAGTCGGCGATTTTCCTGCTGCCGCTTTTCGTGCTGGCGGTGGAGCCGGGAGAGTGGCGCCGCCGTTTGCCGCGCCTGGCGCCCCATGTGGTCCTGGTGGCGTTGGCCTTGGCCTCGATCATGCAAAGCCGGTCCAACTCGTTCCGTTTTACGGATGGCAGCTTTTCGCTGCAAGCGCCGTTCTGGCTGACCTGGCCGCACAGCTTGGCGCGGCTGCTGTGGATCTGGGGATGGCCGGCGGTGGCGGCGCTCTTCATCCCGGGCGATGCCCGATGGCGGCGAGGCGCGGTGGCGGCGCTTGCCTGGATGGGAATCGCTCTCGTGCCATACAGTTTTCTGACTTATTCGACGGAGATTCCGAGCCGGCAGGTCTACCTGGCAAGCGCAGGGCTGGCTCTTTTGGTGGGGCTGGCTGTGGCGCGGTATGAGCGGCGCCGGATCGCCGCCGCGGTTCTGGCCGTCATGCTGCTGCACAACACGGTGTACCTGTGGACCAGGAAGCGGGCGCAATTCGTGGAGCGGGCGGCGCCCACGGATCAATTGATTGGCTTCGCACGCCGGACGCCGGGGGCGATTTGGGTGCAGTGCTTCCCGCTGCCAGGCATCGTGGCCGAGGAGGCGGTGCGGTTGGCTACGGAACGCTCGCCACGGGATCTGGTGTGGAGCGCCGCGGTGGCGCGGGAACGACAGGCGTCGACATTTTGCTATTCCGGCGCGGCAAGCCAAGGGCTTCGCCATTGATATCGCTTGGGCGTTCGCCATTGATTTCGCTTGATTTTCCCTTTTTGTTCGCCCACAATAGCATCAGGGAGTTGCAATGGCACTGACGAAGCGGCAAAAGCAAGTGCTGGATTTCATCGCCAATTTCGTGGACGAAAATGGCTACTGCCCGAGCTTTGAGGAGATCGCGCGCGGACTGGAGCTAGCGTCGCTGGCCACGGTGCACAAGCACATCTCGGTGCTGGAGGCCAAGAACTATCTGAAGCGCGGGTTCAACCAGAGCCGGTCGCTGGAACTGACGGCGAGGTACGTGCAGGAGCAGCGGCGTCCGAAGGCGGCGGTGACGGAGATTCCGCTGCTGGGGCGGATTGCGGCAGGCGCGCCGCTGGAAGCGGTGGAGCAGCGCGAGATGCTGCACTTTGCGGATTTCGCGGGTCACGGCGACACGTACGCACTGGAAGTGCGCGGCAACTCGATGATCGACGACCACATCTGCGACGGCGATATGATCCTGCTGGAGCGCGTCTCGCAGGCGCGGGACGGCGATATCGTGGTGGCGTTAGTGGCCGGGAGCGAGGCGACGCTCAAGCGCTTCTACCGCGAAGCGGGAGACATGGTGCGCCTGCAACCGGCCAACGCAACGATCAAACCGATATTAATTCCTGCGAGAGATGTGCAAATTCAGGGGCGGCTGCTGGCCGTCCTGAGAAAATACAGATAAACGGGGAACTACCTGGCGCGGAGTTCCTGCTCGGCTTGGAGCCAGTCTGCTTCGGGGGAACCGCCTTGACATCCGCGGGCCAGCCAGTACGAGTAGGCCAGGCGTGCCACGGCATCCTGAAAAGACTCGGCGGGCGCCACCGGCAGGACTTCCGGTTCGGACGCAAGGGCATTGGAAGCTTCTACAGCAGGACGGCCGGCACGCTTAGGGCCCGCGGGCTTGTGACGGGCCGGTGTGGCGGATGCGGACACAACTACCTTGTTTTCGGAAACTTGCTTTCTTGCCATATGATTATTTGCCTTCTGACAATGGGATCGTTTCTTTCTATTTTAGCGGATTAATCGTTACATTCGCATCAAAAGTTTCTATGGATCGAATTACAGGCGAGTTTTTGGGGGGGTAGAGGGCGGCATAAGTCAAGTCGCATTTTGCGCCAGCGGCAAGAGGTTTCAGACGGGGCCGTCCGGTGGGTGTATATTTAGGTTGATTGTGCGAGTACGCGCGGGTTTGACATTGGCGCTCGGGCTGGCTGCACAGGCCGTTTGTGCGGTCCCGAAAATCATCGCGGTGGACGTGGACGGGATGGTGCACCCCATCACGGCCGAAATTGTGGACGGCGCGCTGGCGCAAGCCAAAACCGAGAATGCATCGCTCGTGCTGGTGCGGCTGAACACACCGGGCGGATTGATGGACGCGATGCGCGCCACCATCGAGAAGATGCTTGCCTCGCCGGTTCCGGTGGTGACCTACGTGGCGCCGAGCGGCGGGCGCGCGGCGTCGGCGGGGTTCTTTCTGCTGGAGGCGGGCGACGTGGCGGCGATGGCGCCGGGGACGGCAACGGGAGCCGCGCATCCGGTTCTTCTGGGCACCGAGATGGATGCGGTGATGAAGGAGAAGGTGGAGAACGACGCCGCGGCGTACCTGCGCAGCATCTGCGGAAAGCGGGGACGCAACAGTCAGCTCGCGGAGACGGCCGTACTGCAAAGCAAATCGTTCACGGAACGCGAGGCGCTGGATCACAAGCTGGTGGATTTGATCGCGCCGGGCGACCGGCAATTGCTGGCGGAACTGGACGGGCGCACGGTAACGCGGTTCGACGGCACGGTGACCACGCTACACACGGCGGGCGGGGAGATTGTGGAGTACCGGCTGACCCTACGCGAGAGGATTATCTCGGCAATCGCCGACCCCAACATCGCGCTGGTGCTGCTGGTGATCGGCGCGTTGGGAATTTACGTGGAGTTCAGCTCGCCGGGGATGATTGCGCCGGGAGTGTTCGGAGGAATCCTGGTGCTGCTGGGCCTATCGGCGATTTCGGTTCTGCCGATCAACTGGCTGGGGGCGGCGCTCATGTTGCTGGCATGCACGCTGTTCGTGCTGGAGGTGAAGTTCACGTCGCACGGAGTTTTGGGAGTGGGCGGCGCGGTGGCGATGGTGTTGGGCGCGGTAATGCTGATCGATAGCCCGACGCCGGAACTGCGCATTCACTGGAGCACGGCGCTAGGGGTGACGCTGCCGTTTTCGGCGATCACGGTGTTTCTGTTGACCATCGCGGTGCGCGCGCGGCGGAATAAAGTGGAGACCGGGGGCGAGGGCATGATCGGGCAGATTGGCGAGGCGTTGACCGACCTCGCGCCCGAGGGCAAGGTATTCGTCCACGGCGAGTATTGGGACGCGGTAGCGGTGCGCCCGGTGGCCGCGGGAGCACGCGTGAAGGTAACGGCCATCGACCGGTTGAAGTTGACGGTGGAGCCCGCGGGATAAAGGAGACGAACATGACCGACCTGAGTCCGGTGTTGTTGATCTGCGTGATCGTCGTTGCGATCTGGCTACTGAACTCGATTAAGATTCTGCGCGAGTACGAGCGCGGGGTAATTTTCCGCCTGGGGCGGTTGCTGAGCGAGCCGAAGGGCCCCGGGTTGATCTTTGTCTTCGCGCCGGTGGACCGCATGGTGCGGATCTCGCTGCGCATCGACACGCTGGAGGTGCCGGCGCAGGATGTGGTGACGCGGGACAACGTCACCGTGAAGGTGAACGCGGTGATCTACTTCCGGGTGATCGATCCGCGCCTGGCGGTGGTCGAGGTGACGAACTTTCAGTACGCCACGTCGCAACTGGCGCAGACCACGCTGCGAAGCGTGCTGGGGGAAGTGGACCTGGATGGATTGTTGGGGCAGCGCGAGAAGCTGAACGTGCGGCTGCAATCGATTCTGGACCAGCACACTTCGACATGGGGCGTGAAGGTGACGATGGTGGAGGTCAAGCAGGTGGACCTGTCGGAGCAGATGATTCGGGTGCTGGCGCGGCAGGCGGAAGCGGAACGCGAGCGGCGCGCCAAGATCATCCACGCGGAGGGCGAGTACACGGCGGCGGAGAAACTGGCGATGGCGGCGGAGGTGATTCAGAAGCAGCCGGCGGCGCTGCAGTTGCGCTACCTGCAGACGCTGGTGGAGATCGGAGCGGAGAAGAATACGACCATCGTTTTCCCGCTGCCACTCGATATACTAACTTCTTTGGGGCGGGCGCTGGAGCGAGTGGGGAACGGCGGGACGCTCGGCGCGGAAAATCCTAAAACATGAGAAACAACGAGACCGGCGAGTTCGAACTGGTAGTAGGCAATAAACAACTGCTGAGCGGCTTTTTTATTGTGGTGCTGCTGTTCGCGGTGGCGTTCGCCATGGGTTACGTGGTGGGGCAGAATACGCAGCGGCCGGCCAGACTGGCGTTGGAAGGCGGAGCGGCGGGCACGGCGGCAAACACCGCGGCGGATCCGCGGCCGCAACCGTCATCGCCGGTGACGCCGGCTCCGGTATCGTCCGCGCCGCCCGCGCCGGACGCGGGACAGCAGCCGTCAGCGGACACGGCATCTCAGGCCGACCCGCAGCCAACGACGCAACCCGCCACGCGACCCACTACGCAACCCACGCAAGGGTCGCAGCCGGCGGCCAGCGAGAAGCCCGCCTCGGCGCCGCCAACTCCGGGCGTGGTTGCCTCGTCCGAATTGCCGCCGGGTTCGTTCTGGCAGGTGCTCGCGGTCAAGCCGGAAGTGGCCGAGGCGATCCGGCAGACGCTCAAAGACAAGGGATTCCAGGTGTCGCTGACCCCGGGGACCAGCAATCTCACGCGCGTGCTGGTGGGGCCGTACAGCGACTCACCGTCTTTAGGCCGGGCGAAGACGGCGCTGGAAAACGCCGGATTCCAGCCGGTGCGGTACAAGCGTGATTGATTCGCTGGTGCAGATTGGCGCCGGCACGGAGCCCGCGCGCGCCCAACCGCGGCTACCCGAGTGGGCGCGGCGGAGCAAGACCCACTACGAATCGCTGAACCACCTGAAGCGCGGGCTGCGCGAACTGAAGTTGCACACGGTGTGCGAAGAGGCGCGCTGCCCGAACATACACGAGTGCTTCCACCGCGGCGCGGCGACCTTCATGATTCTGGGCGAGCGCTGCACGCGCGGCTGCGGATTTTGCAGCGTGCAAAAGCTGAACCCCAGGAAGCACGCCGTGCAATTGGACGCGAGCGAGCCGGCCAACGTGGCGCGTATGGCGCGCGAGATGAAACTGCGGTACGTGGTGATCACGAGCGTCAATCGCGACGATCTGGACGATGGCGGGTCGCATCACTTCGCGGAAACGGTGAAGGAAGTGCGGCACGCGCTGCCGGAGGCGCGGGTGGAAGTGCTGACGCCGGATTTTTGCGGGCGGCCGGACGCGGTGGCGCGCGTGCTGGAGGCGGGGCCGCACGTGTTCAATCACAACATGGAGACGGCGCCCCGGCTGTACGCGCGGGTGCGTCCGCAGGCGGACTACCGGCAGTCGCTCGGGGTGCTCGAATTTGCGCGGGCGGCGGCGCCCGGAGTGCTGACGAAATCGGGATTCATGGTGGGGCTGGGCGAAACGCCGGACGAGGTGCGCACGCTGTTGCGCGATCTGCGCGCCGTGGGCACGGACGTGGCGACGATCGGGCAGTATCTGCAACCCACGCGGCGTAACCTGCCGGTGGCGGAGTTCGTGGAGCCGCGGCGGTTCGAAGAGTATCGCGAGTACGGCATGGGGCTCGGATTCAAGGCGGTGTTCAGCGGACCGCTGGTGCGCAGCTCGTATATGGCCGATGTGGTCGGCACCGATCTGATTCACGACGAAGCGCGGCGGGAGCCGTGCTGAGCTGGCTGCTGGCGCTCGGGTCGGCGGCGCTGCTCATACTTACCTTTCCGAAATTCTCCCTGGTGTGGCTGGCGCCGGTGGCGCTCACTCCGCTGTTGGTGGCGATGGCGCGCGAGCCGCGCTGGGGGCGCCGCTTCCTGATGAGCTGGAGCGCGGGCGTCGTGTACTGGTTCGGCGTCTGCTACTGGATCCAGTTCGTGCTCGCGTTTCACGGCGGGCTGGGGGATGCGGCGGGCTGGGCGGTGTTCCTGTTGTTCGCGGTGGCGAAGGCGCTCCACATGGGCGTATTCGGCGCGCTGGCCGGAATGGCGATGCGGCGGTGGTGGGCCGCGCCGACGGTGGCGGCGCTGTGGGTGGCGGTGGAAGTGACGCACGGGCCGCTGGGCTTCGCTTGGCTGGCGCTGGGCAATGCGGGGATCGACATGGGGATCCCGATGCGTGTAGCGCCGTACACGGGAGTGTACGGGATTTCATTCCTGTTCGCGCTGATGGCGGCGGCGATGGCGATGGCGGTGATGCGCCGGCCGCGAGTCGAGTTGCTGTGGCTGGCGCCGGTGCTGCTGGTGGCGCTACTGCCGAAACTGCCGCCGGCGGAGCGCGGGCAGGAGACGGCGCTGCTGGTGCAGCCGAGGATTTCGGAAACGGAGGAGTGGACGGCAGAGAGCATCGACACGATGAAGCGGAGGCAGGTCATGCTCTCGCTGCGCGGGGCGCTTACGGAGACGGAACAACCGCCCTCGATCATCGTGTGGCCGGAGGTTCCGGCGCCGCTCTACTACTTCGACGATCCGGTGCTGCGCGGCTATGTGAACACCCTGGCGCGGGAAGCGCAGGCGTATCTGCTATTGGGCACCGTGGCGCGGACGCCGGGCGGGGCGCCGCTGAATTCGGCGGCGCTGATCTCGCCGGAAGGAGTGCCGGTGAGCCGATACGACAAGGTGAACCTGGTGCCGTTCGGGGAGTTCGTGCCGTGGCCATTCGGGTTTGCGAACAAGATTTCGACGGAGATTGGCGATTTCGCGGCGGGAAACCGGGTGGTGGTTTCGCCGGTCGTATCGCAAAAAAACCGCACGCACCGGATCGGCACGTTCATCTGCTACGAGAGCGTGTTCCCGGGGTTCGTGCGCAAGTTCGCGGCTGGGGGAGCGGAGGTTCTGTTCAATATCTCCAACGACGGGTGGTTCGGCAGGAGCGCGGCGCGGGCGCAGCATCTGAGCATGGTGCGGATGCGGGCGGCGGAGAATCGCCGGTGGATTCTGCGAGCGACGAACGACGGCATCACGGCGACCATCGATTCGGCGGGGCGGCTGAGGGGCACGCTGCCGCTGTATACGGAAGCGACGTCGTACACGGGGTTCAGTTATGTGAAGGCGCAGACGGTGTATACGCGGTTCGGGGATTGGTTTCCGCTGGTGTGCGCGATGGCGGCGGGGCTGGGGCTGGTGGCGGCGCAGGTGGGCGTTGAGAAGCCCAACTCGCGGCGCAGCCGGTAGCAAACAGGCTGTGTATTTGACGCGGAGGCGCGGCACTCGTCTTCTCCGGCGGTGAGGAAGCTCATCGGGCACTGGGAGAAAGCTGACGTTGCCGGAGAGTTGCACGGGAAGCATGCGCTACCCGACATCGAGCAACTGCTTCGTGATCTTAACGACGCTCGCAAATCGGCGGCTTACGGTGATATCCCTGCCCCTGACCTAAACGCAGAGGATGTCGCATCTGAGATCGAAAGGTACGTCGATGCCGTCGCCGATCTCGTCGAAAGGACCACCGACAATGGCGCGTAACCACCAAAAGCGATCCGGCGATTCGCCGTCCCAAGTTCTTCGCTGGCCCACTGAAAGAGCGAGGAAATGGACTTGGGAGTTTCTGAACTCCGCGCCAGCCAACAACAGCTTCCTGGCGGTAATCGCGATTGGGTCGGCGGTCAGGCCCAACGTCGTCAGTGCCGATCTAGACTTACTTGTGATTTCGGCTGAGGCGACGCCTCTCCACATCTCACCCCCCATGGAGATCGACCTGCGAACTTATTTCGCAGCCACCATAGATGCTCAAATCGCAAGTGGCCACGATTTGCTGGGTTGGGCCATCAGATTCGGCAAATGTCTCTTTCAACGGGATCACTGTTGGGATAGGATCATTGACGCCTGGAAAGACCGGCTACCTCTACCTTCCGCCGCGCTTGCCCGCGAAAGGGCGGCGAGCGCGCATGAACGGTTGGCCAAGGTCTTGGAGTCCGGCGATACGGATGCCGTACATGATCAGGCTGTTTCTTATTTGACCCATCTTGCTCGGGCAGAGCTTCTGGAGCGGGGGGTCTACCCGGCATCAAGGCCGGAGTTGGCTTCTCAGTTGCGCGCCTGCGATGGCAGTCAGGTCGCCGAACAGCTTGACCGGTTGTTGCAGAACGATCGGATTGACAAAGCGCGGATAGACCAAGTCTTGAAACTAACCGCGTGACAACTTGTCCGAGGACATCTCTGCGCTTCCCGCGCCGCGCGAGTTCTGTCCGCGCGAAAAGTGGCTGAAATTCTAACCGTGGCGGATGACGAGGACGTCGCCGTCCTTGACGATGTATTCCTTGCCTTCGAGACGGAGCTGGCCTTTGTCGCGGGCGCCGGGGTAGCCGCCCAGATCGATGAGGGTTTTCCAGTTGACTACTTCGGCGCGAATGAACTTCTTTTCGAAATCGGAGTGAATGGCCCCGGCGGCTTTGACGGCGGTAGAGTGCATGGGGATGGTCCAGGCGCGGCACTCGTCTTCTCCGGCGGTGAGGAAGCTCATCAGGCCCAATAGAGAATAAGTAGCGGAGATGAGGCGCTCGAGTCCGGATTCCGTCAAGCCGTAGCTGGCCAGGTACTCGAGTTGCTCGCCGCGGGGGAGCTCGGCGAGCTCCGCTTCGATTTTGCCGCAGATGGCGGTGACCGCGGTGCGGGCGCGGCCGGCGAGTGGGCCGTTGCGGTATTCTTCTTCACGCTCGTGCAGGCGGCCGGCTTCCTCCTCGCCGAGGTTGAGCACGTAGAGCATGGGCTTCTGGGAGAGAAACTGGAAGCCGCGGATGCGCTTTTCGTCCTCGGGATCGAGGGTAAGCTCGCGCAATGGCGTGTTGGCTTCGATCATGGCCTTGCACTTGACGAGCAGGTCGTATTCGCGATCGAGCTCGGGATTTTTGATCTTCTTGCGGTCCTTTTCGAGGCGCTCCAGGCGCTTTTCGAGCACCGCGAAATCGTTGAGGATGAGCTCGGTCTCCAGGTCTTCCATGTCGCGGATGGGGTCGACAGAGCCCTTCTCGTGAGGGATGGTGTCGCTGGCGAAGAGGCGCAGGACGTGGGCGAAGGCGTCGACATTGCGCAGGCTGGCGATGCTGCCGGCGTCGCGCAGGGTCTCCTTGGAGATGGAGGGCATGTCCACGTATTCCACGGTGGCGTGGGTGACTTTGGGGGGCTCGAAGAGCTTGCCGAGGGCTTCCACGCGGGCGTCGGGGACGCGGGCGATTCCGGTGCGCGCGGCAGTGGAGCCGATGCGGGTTTCCTGATGGACTCCGGTCAGGATGGTAAAGAGGGAGGTCTTGCCTGTCATGGGCAAACCGATGATCGCGGTTTTCATAGGAAGGAACGATTTCTACAGGGGCACTTCCACCTGGCTGAGAATCTCTTCGACGATGCGCTCGCCCATGTCGGCGCGGCGCTGCACCAGGGTGGTGCGGGTATTGATGACGACGCGATGGGCGAACAGGGGAACGGCCAGACGCTTGACGTCGTCGGGGATGGCGTAGTCGCGGCCTTCGATGAGAGCGACGGCTTGCACGGCGCGATAGAGGGCCTGGCTGCCGCGCGGGCTGACGCCGAGGGTGAGGGAATCGTGGGAGCGGGTGCGCTCGACGATAGCGAGCATGTAATCGACGAGCGTTTCGTCGACGGTGACGCGGTGGACGGCGTCCTGGAGGCGGAGGACATCGTCGGCGACCAGGCCGGAAGTTACCGCCGGCGCCGATTCACGGGGCGTATTGCGGAGGATCCGGCGTTCGCTCGCGGTATCGGGATAGCCGATGCGCAGGCGCATGAGGAAGCGGTCGAGTTGGGACTCGGGGAGCGGGTAGGTGCCGTGGTGCTCGACGGGATTCTGGGTGGCGATCACCATGAAGGGACGGGGCAGGAAGTGCGAGCGGCCGTCGATGGTGACCTGGCTTTCGTTCATGGCTTCGAGCAGGGCGGACTGGGTTTTGGGGGTGGTGCGGTTGATTTCGTCGGCCAGCAGGAAGTTGCTGAAAATGGGTCCGGGCTTGAATTCGAAGGCTTCGGCGTGGGCGTTGTAGATGGTGACGCCGAGGACATCGCTGGGCAGCATGTCGCTGGTGAACTGGAGGCGGTGAAAGCGGCAGGAGACGGAGCGGGCGAGGGCTTGGGCAAGGGTGGTTTTGCCGACGCCGGGCACGTCCTCGATGAGGAGATGGCCGCGCGCCAGGAGGCAGACGAGGGACAGGCGCACGACCTCGGGCTTGCCGTGAATCGCCGCGCCGACGGCCGTCTCCAGTTCGGAGAGCTTACGGAGGATATCGGGCGAAAACCCAACCGGCAGGGCGACCAATGATTCCCGCTGGGACATTACAGCTTCATGATACTAGACTTCCGGAAGGCGATGCCTTGGAACGGGGCGAGGTCCATGGGGATAACATAGTTGACTGAGGTGGACCTTTGCGAACGGCACTCTTTTTCGTTTTGACTTTTGCGGCGGCGGCCGCGGACAATTCGACGCTGGTGGACCGCGTCTCTACCACCGGGTTCGTGCAACTGGAAGCGGAGAGCTTCAAAACGCTCACGCCGCGGGAGCAGACGCTGGCATATTGGCTGACGCAGGCGTCGATCGCCATCGACCCGATCGATTACGATCAGAATTCGATTTGGGGCCCGCGGCAGAAGGCGCTATTGACGGAGATACTGCGTCATTCGCAGGGGGTGAACGCACCGGCGCTGGGGAAGATTACGGACTTCACCAAACTGTTTTGGGCGAATCGCGGCAATCACAACGAGATGACGGCGCAGAAGTTTCTGCCGGCGTTCACGTTCGAGGAATTGAAGGCGGCGGCGGAGCAGGCGGCGCGCAACGGCGGATTCAAAGGGGCGAAGCCGGGCGCGCTGGAGAAAGAACTGGAAGATCTGAGGCCCTCGCTATTCGACGGCAATTTCGAACCGACGATCACGGCCAAGAGCCCGCAGGGGAATCGCGATATTCTCGAAGCCAGCGCCAACAACTTTTATCAGGGGGTGAGCCTGGCGGACCTCAAGGGCTTCCAGGAGAAATACCCGTTGAACTCGCGGCTGGTGAAGGACGGCGCCGGCAAACTGGTGGAGGAAGTGTACCGGGCGGGGACGCCGGACGGAAAGGTGCCGCGCGGACGCGACTCGCTTTACCTGAGGAAAGCCAACGAGTATCTGGAGAAGGCGCGGGCTGTGGCCGATCCGGAGCAGGCGAAGGCGATTGCGGCGCTGATTCGTTACTACCAGACGGGCGATCCGGCGGACTGGATCCGGTTCGGGATTGCGTGGGTGCGGAACAACGGGCGGGTGGATTTCGCCAATGGCTTCATCGAAGTCTACCGCGACGCGCGCGCGGCCAAGGGCACGTCGCAGAGCTTCGTCTCCATCACCGACGAGAAGATGAACCAGTTGATGCTCAAACTGGCGGCGAATGCGCAGTATTTCGAAGACCGCGCTCCCTGGGCGCAGCAGTACAAGAAGCAGGGCGTGAAGGCGCCCATGGCGAAGGCTTGCGAGACGCTGATCGAGACGGGGGATTTTCATGTGGGCACGGTGGGCGACAGTCTGCCCAACGAGAACGAGATCCGCGAGAAGTACGGCAGCAAGAGCTTCCTGTTTACGGGCAGCTCGCGCACGCTGCGCCAGGGCGCGGGGTTCGGCGCGCTGGAGGAATTCGCGGCGACGCCGGAGGAAATCGCGCTAGCGAAGAAGTATGGGGAAGAGGCGAGCGACCTGATGACGGCGCTGCACGAGATCATCGGGCACGGCTCGGGCAAGCTGAATCCGAAGCTGGCAGGCGGGAGTGAAAGCTACCTGAAGGAGTACTTCTCCACGCTGGAGGAGGCGCGCGCGGATCTGATGGCGCTGTGGAACGCGAGCGACCCGAAGTTGCGGGAACTGGGGCTGGTGTCCAGTCCCGATGTCATGAAGGCGATGTACTACGGCGCGGTGCGGACGGTGATGACGCAATTGATGCGCATCCCGCAGGGCGACACGATCGAGGAGGATCATCAGCGCAATCGCCAATTGATTGTGAATTACATCATGGACAAGACGGGGGCGATCCGGAAGGTGGAGCGCAATGGGAAGACGTACCTCCAATTGAAGGATTTCGCCAGGATGAAGGAAGGCGTGGGCATGTTGCTGAGCGAGTTGATGCGGATCAAAGCGGAGGGCGATTATGCGGCTATCAAGGCGCTGGTGGACAAGTACGGCGTGCACTTCGACCCCAAAGTGCGGGACCAGGTGGTGGCGCGCTACTCCAAGTTGAACCTTCCCAGCTACTGGTGCGGAATCAACTCGGAGTTGAGCGCAAAGTTCGACGCGGCGGGCAAGGTGACGGCCGTGAGCGTCAGCTATCCGCGCGACTATGTGAAGCAGCAATTGGGTTACGCCGGGCTGTACGCGGTACAATAAGGCACCTTTATGGCGGCCCGGCTGCAACCGTCTGCTGAGCGGTATCAAGAGATTGTCGACTTGCGGCGTCTGACCGCGAGAGACCTGGATTCCCTGCTGGAGGAGGAGTGCCGGGCGTGGCGGAACGAGCTGGAATGGGACTTTGAGAAGTCCGCCGAGTTGGTGCGCCGGTTCCTCGATATGAGCGCGTTAAGCGGCTGCGCGCTGGTGGAAGACGGGGAAATCGCCGGGTACATGTACTACGTGCTGGAGGAGGACAAGGGCCTCATCGGGGACCTCTACGTACGCCAGGAACTGCGCACGATGGAGCGCGAGAACCTGCTGATTGAGGCGGCGCTGGAGGCAATGGTGGCGTTCCCGGCGGTGAAGCGCATCGAATCGCAGCTCATGATGCTGCGCCACGACGCGGCACGGCCGACGCCGCGGGCGGACTGCCTGAGCGCCTTCGAGCGCAACTTCATGCGCATCGACCTGAAGCGCGCCGAGTTGGGGAAGGGCCATGTGCGGCGGCCGATGTACGTGGAGAAGTGGAGCGACCACTACCACGACGCGGCGGCGCAGTTAATTGCGGCGGCGTACGAGGGACACATCGACAGCCGGATCAACGATCAGTACCGCACGAGCGGAGGAGCGCGGCGGTTTCTGTTCAACATCGTGCAGTATCCCGGTTGCGGGGCATTCTTCCGGCCGGCATCGCTGGTGGCGCTGGAGGGAGTAAGCGGCAGGTTGTGCGGCATTTCGCTGGCGAGCCTGGTGACCACGGAGACGGGCCACCTGACGCAGATCTGCGTGAGCCCTTCCGTGCGCGGCACGGGGATTGGGCATGAGTTGCTGCGGCAATCGCTGACCACGTTGCGGGAGATGGGATGCACGTCGGCGAGCCTGACGGTGACGACGGCGAACGAGGACGCGGTGAAATTGTACGAGCGGGTGGGATTCGAGACGATCCGGCGGTTCCCGGCGTTCGTGTGGGAAGGGTTTTAGGGGCAGGAGGAGAAGAGGAATGCCCCCAGGAATGGGGTCGGCCCAGAGGGCGCCCCGCCTAAAAGGCTACCCTACTTCAGGATGCTGAACATGTTGGAGAAGTCGTCCGTCCAGGCGCGGAAGGGGCGTTCCTGGCGGAGGACTTTGGCCTGCCGCTGTAATTCCGGATGCGCGGCGGCGGTGGCGCGATCCATGATGAGCGTCCAGGAGCAGGAGAAGCACATGGTGTCGCCGTCCTTCGGGTTCCAGTTGTAGACGAGACCGACCTTGTTAAAGGCACTGGCTCCGCGTTCCATCACCGGGTCGAGCGCCAGGTAGCTGTTGGAGATGTTCACGGCGAGGATGCCGGTAGGTTTCAGGTGCCGGAAATAGATGCCGAAGGCTTCCCTGGTGATCAGGTGGACGGGCACGGAATCTCCCGAGAAGGCGTCCATGACCAGGATGTCGAACAACTGGCTGGGTTCGGTGGACTCACTTTCCAGAACCAGGCGGCCATCGCCCATAGCGATTTCCACCTTGGCGGGGGTGTCCTTGAGGTAAGTAAAATCGCGGTTGGCGATTTCGAGGACCTGGGGATTGATCTCGTAGATACGGAGCGTGTCGCCGGGGTGGCCGTAGGCGGCGAGCGTGCCGCATCCGAGTCCGAGGATGCCGATGCGGCGAGGGTGTCCTTCGAGCGCCTTCATGGCGCGGCCGATGCCGCTTTCAGGGCAAAAGTAGGTGACCGGCTGGCGGCGGTACTCATCGCGGAGCATCTGCTGGCCGTGGTTGATGATGCCGTGGATGAGCTTGCGCGAGGCGTCGTCATCGATGCGCGGGTCGCCTTCGTCGGCGACGCGCAGTTGGCCGTAGAAATTGCGCGCTACCACGATGTAGCCGTCCACCATCTGGAACATGATGGTGTAGAGGAAATAGAAATAACCGGCCAGTAGAACCACCAGGACGGAGACGCCGGTCTGCATCCACAGGCGCGGCGCGCTGCGCAACGCGCGTACGAATATGATGGCAGTCATTAAAGCGCAGAGGGCCAGACCAATAGGGAATTCGTAATACGCGTGGAAAACGTAGGGAGCAAAGAGGCCGACAAAGAGGCCACCCACGGCGCCGCCCAACGATACGGTCACGTAGAAAGCGGTGAGGTGGCGGGGGTGCGGCTTGAGGCGCGCCAGTTCGCCGTGGCACACCATGCAACAGACAAAGAGGGCAAAGATAAACAGGCCGATGACGAGTCGCAGATCTGTCTTCCCGTGGTCGGGCCATAGGCAATATGCCATGAAGGCGAGCGAGAAGACCAGCAAGGGGGCGAAGACCGCGCGATGGTAGAGGCGCGGCGATTCGAAGCAGACGATGAAGCTGAGGAGATAAACGGCCAGGGGCAAGATCCAGAGGAAGGGAATGGCGGCGACATCCTGCGTGAGATGGTTTGTGACGGCGAGGAGAAGGATCGAAGCGGTGGCCGCAAGGCCCAGCCAGAGGAAGCGTACGGTCCAGGTGAGCGCGGGAAGGAGGACGAAAGAGTTGGTGGCGGTTTGCGGGGCAGGCCCGGTGTTTTCAGTGGAGGTGCGCCGCGTAGTGAGACCGCAGAGTAGCGCAAAGGCTATGAATCCGCCGGACCATAGAAAGGCTTGCGTGCGTGAGGAGAGGTTGGGTTCGATGAGGAAGGGATAGGTAAGGAGGGCCAGCATGGAGAAAAAATTGGAGAGTGCAAAGAGGCGATAGGGGAGGCCTGCCTGGTGAGTTTGAGCGTACCATGCCTGTAAAAGAGGACTGGTGGAAGAGAGGAGAAAGTAGGGTAGTCCGACGGTAATCGCGAGCAGGGCAAGGATAGAAAGTGAAGGATGAATGGTGGTGGAATGCTTCCAGGCGGGATTTGGAATTATGGGCAGTGCTGTCAGACTGATAGCGAGGAGAAAAATGTGGGTTATCGCCTGCTTGCGCGGCGGCATTTTATTCAGGCAGTGCGCATAGACGTAACCGAGGAGAAGCACGACCTGAAAAAAGAGCATGCAGGTGCTCCATACGGCGGAGGATCCTCCAAACCAAGGCAGGATCATTTTGGCGATCACCGGCTGTACCTCGAAGAGGAGAAACGCGGACAGAGAAATTGTCAGGGCGTAGAAGAGCATTTTTCCAGTACTCTTTACGCTAACCGATTTGCGGATGGCGGTGCTTGGGGGAATGGATGGGGGCGAATGCTAGTGTTTTTAATTAGCTATAAATATGCAACAGAAAGAACCGTAGTCATAGGGGCTGTGGAAAGTGTTGAAAATAGGTTAAAGGTTATGGGACAAGGTAGTTGCCGGTGCGTCTGGCGGAGGATAACGGTTCGGAAAAGCGAGGAAAACGGGCGTTGTGGTGGAATGTTCACAGTTTTCTTCATGCCCGGCGATGGGGCAAATGTGGAAAATATTGGAAGTGGTTTTTAATGAGTGGATTGACTTGTGGACTAGTCTGTTGAAATAGCTGGTATTTCGTCACGTCCAGTAATTGCGGTCGAGGGAGCGGTACTGGACGGCTTCGGCGACGTGCTTGGCGGTGACGGAGGGGGATTGGTCGAGGTCGGCGATGGTGCGGGCTACTTTGAGGACGCGGTCGTGGGCGTGGGCGGAGAGGCTCATGCGGCGGACAGCCATTTCGAGGGTGCGCTCGCCGGCATCGTCGAGAGCGCAGACTTTGCGCCGATTTACGGTCGAGGTCGAGCGGCACGGGCCAGGCGCCAAGTCGCCTGAAAAACGGGGCCGCACACCCAGGAGCGCCGGGACCGCAAAGCCTCCCGCTGGGAACCGAGGACTTGCACATGACGCCGGGCCTCAGCGATTCACCGGCGTTCATTTGAGCGCTCGCCGGTCTGGTGCGATCACGCGTGGCGGTTACGGCAACGCGTTAATCAAGTCCTAGTAAACCCGCCGCCTGGCTCGAACCAGGGCCAGAAATGCGAGCCCCAACCCGCTGAGCACGCAACTCAACGGCTCGGGTACGCCGCTGGCGCCGTTGGCTTCAACGTCAACGTCGTCAATGAAGAATATGGTGGGATCGTCACGCCCGGTAAACTCAAGAACCGTCGACGTCGATGTGGCGACCAGGCCGCTCACGCTGTATTGGTGATAGCCGGCAGGTTCGCTTACGAACGCCCCGACATTGACGCCGTTCCAGTACACATCAACCTCAATGGTGGGGTTATTTGGGTAGCCATTCGGATCCATCCAGAACGTCAGATTAAATGTCGAAGAGGCCGCTGTGGTCAACGTCTGCTCGATCCAGGCGCCAGTGGTTGGATTGAGTGAGGCAATCCCGACATAAGCGGTACCGGCAGCGAAAGAGCCCGTGTGGGGGTCGGTGGGTTCTACAACCCAGTACTGAGTGGTCCAACCAGTGAAATCACCGGTCTCAAAACCGGGATTTGTGATCAAATTTGAGCCGTAGGCAGGAAGTATCACGAAGAGCAACGCCGCGGGTAACAAGAAAAGGGCTTTCCGCATATTATGATCTCCTTGGCTGAGGTCTAACACCGCCGCGTGACAGGGCGGGCGACTCGGGTCCGGACCGGCGCATAAAGTGCCTCCAGCTCAGCTCTCACCTGGTAACGCGGGAAATAAGACAAAACTCCCTCAAAGTTCCATGAGACATACTATTTCAGTCTTTCTGGCAGTGGCCCTTGGCAGGAGTGCTCTCCTCGCCCAGGACGGGCCAAAGGCCGGAGGCTAACGGCTTTGCAACGCAGGATTTCCTCTTGCGGCAGCGACAATAACTACCATGGCATGAATACCGCGTCGCGAAGCGCTGGCTGGACCGAAGCCAAATCCGCGGCGCGACGGGAGACCCGGGAAACGTGCCCTCACGTCCAGTAATTGCGATCCATGCTGCGGTACTGGACGGCCTCGGCGAGATGCTTGGCGGTGACGGAGGGGGATTGGTCGAGGTCGGCGATGGTGCGGGCTACTTTGAGGACGCGGTCGTGGGCGCGGGCGGAGAGGCCCATGCGGCGGACAGCCATTTCCAGGGTGCGCTCGCCGGCATCGTCGAGGGCGCAGACTTTGCGAACATCGCGGGCGGGCATGCGGGAGTTGTAGAAACCACGCGCTCGTTGGACGGTGCGGGACTGTTCCACACGGGCACGGATTTCGGCCGATGACTCGGCGGTGGGATTGCCGCGCAATTCCTTGAACGGGACGGATGGGATTTCGACATGGATATCGATGCGGTCGAGCAGAGGACCGCTGATCTTGCTGAGATAGTGCTGGATCTGGCCCGGGGTGCAGCGGCACTCGCGGGTGGAATCGCCGTAGAAGCCGCACTTACAGGGGTGCAGATAACAACTGCACGAGTACAAAGGTTGAGTGCCTGGCAATGAAGCGGTCATATCTCCTTTATTTTCAGGGCGGAATTCCTTCTACTTGAAACTTGACCAGAGGCGACGGGTCAAGCAGGCGCGGGCCCGCAAGGAAAACCAGGGCCACCATGATGCGGCGCGGAAACATGAGAAATAACGCCGTCGCGGGCACTATGACTTGTACTGGACTCAACGATCTTCACATCCAATGGCGCTGTTCAAAACCCGCAGTGCCGCCGTGTATGGCATTGATGCTCATCTGATCGATGTCGAAGTCGACATGTATTTGTCAGGCTCGGCGCGCGACTCCCGTATGGTCGGCATGCCCGACGTGGCGGTGCGCGAAAGCCGGGAGCGCATCAAGAGCGCGCTCATCAATTCCGGCTTCGGCTACCCCAACAAGACCCTGACCATTAACCTGGCGCCGGCGAACGTGCGCAAGGAAGGCGCCGGCTTCGATCTGCCGGTGGCGCTGGGGATTCTTGGCGCCATGGGAGCGGTACAGAATCTCGACCGTCACATCCTGGTGGGCGAGTTGTCGCTGGATGGTGCGATCCGACCGGTGCGCGGAGCGCTCTCGGTAGCCGTATGCGCCCGCGACAAGGCGATTCCCAATCTCATCGTGCCCGCAGAGAACGCGGCGGAAGCGGCGGTTGTCGAAGGCGTGAGGGTCTATGGGGTGCGGCACCTGGCAGAGGTTGTGAATTTGCTCGCACGTCCCGAGGCATTCGTCCCTGCCTCTCCCGCAACGAACGGACACGAAGCAGAAGCTGCCGCGGCTTTCGATTTCCAGGAGGTTCGCGGACAAACGATGGCCAAGCGCGCTCTGGAAGTTGCGGCAGCGGGATCGCACAATTTGCTTATGATCGGGCCGCCGGGTGCGGGGAAGACGATGCTCGCCAAGCGCTTCGCTGGCATCCTGCCGCCGCTCACCTTCGACGAAGCGCTAGAGACTACCAAGATCCACAGCATCGCGGGGTTGCTGAACGGCGGGACGGGTCTTTTGCGCCATCGGCCATTCCGGGCGCCGCACCACACCATCTCGGGCGCCGGCCTGCTCGGCGGCGGGGCTGGGATCCCTCGTCCCGGCGAAGTTAGCCTGGCGCACAATGGAGTGCTCTTCTTGGACGAACTACCCGAGTTTCCGCGGGACGTGCTGGAATCCCTGCGCCAGCCGATCGAAGACGGTTCCGTCACCATCGCGCGTTCGAACATGACGCTCCCCTTTCCGTCGAGCTTCATCTTGGTCACTGGGATGAACCCGTGCAAGTGCGGGTTCTATGCAGATTCCACAAGGGAGTGCAGGTGTACGCCTGGGCAGATTGCCCAGTATCTTGGCAAAATCAGCGGACCGCTCCTCGACCGTATTGATATCCACGTGGAAGTCCCCGCTGTTCCGTATAAGGAATTGCGGGGCAACGCGTCTTCGGAATCCTCCGCCGAGATTCGCCAGCGCGTGGCGGCGGCGCGTGCGGTGCAGCAGGCCCGCGGCTATTACAACTCCCGAATGCCCGCCCGCATGATCCGCAAACAGTGCGCGCTCGACGACTCCGGCGAGCGCACACTGGAAATGGCGGTGCGCCGCATGGGTCTTTCGGCGCGTGCGCACGACCGTGTTTTGAAAGTCGCGCGCACCATCGCGGATCTGGGCGGCAGCGAAGCCGTTTCCGCCAAGCACGTGGCCGAGGCCGTGCAGTATCGCAGCCTGGACCGCAATTACTGGAATTGAGAGGTTGGCCCGTTCTTGTGACTCCTGCCCAGGCGAGGTCAGTTGCATCGCGGACGGCCACCACGATCACCGTCGGTCCGTATGTCAATGAGTTCACGGTGACCTGTGGGGGTTCGGCGACCGAGCGTGGAAGTGCCACCGATACACTACCGACACTGCCGGGCAGTGGGGAAAAGCGGCGGAGGAGGCCATGAGAACAACCATCCGGCGCGTGGGCCGGCTTGAGAATCCCTGGCGACGTCCAGGGACCGAGTCCGGCTCAAATTCTCCGCGAACGACGGCGACGGCGTCTGGCAGTCGCTGGCCTGCCCTTTGACGCGCAACCGCCGAAACCCGTGATGTACGCGGGTGGTAGACGCCTGGCAAATTGCCGAGGTACTGCGGAACTGCCGCGCCCGGCACCGCTGAAATGGTCTTTCTACCAGTCCGGCAAGCTACCGATATTCGTAGATAACGCCCTTGACGAAGTTAAGAGACGTCGGCTGGGCGACGGCTTCCTGGCCCTTGTTCTCCGAGTCGCGGCCGAAGCTGAACTATACTACGGTGTCAGGGGCGGGTGATCCCCCTCATCTCCCAGAAGGACATATGGCCCGCGTAGGGCCACTTTCCTAGATGAAGGTTTCACGGCCAGTGGCGCAGTTTCGCGTTGTCCCCGCCGGGGCAGGCCCAGTCCGGCGCAGGGGGTGTCCCGCAAATTCAGGTGGTGTCGAATTGGTTT
>JBEKDV010000051.1:0-30720 GCA_050014175.1 Candidatus Solibacter sp.
ACAAGATTGGTCATTTGGGGAAATAACCTGATCCAGTGTTTCAGGGAGCCTCGCTCCACGCTAGGGGGGGCGCGTTGTGGAGAGGCCGCGTCGGCCATTACCGCACAGCGGTTTAGTTCACTAGCCACCGTTGGCCCGAGGAAAAGTGTTCCGCTCGGCTTGCCCGCGCACCCCTGGCAGAACGAAATCGCGCCGAAACTCTCGCCTCCGGGAGCAGCGGTGCACCCGTACCGCGCGGAAGTCTTCTCATGCAACTGGGGACGACTTTGCGTATGATGGAACTGAATGAGCGTCGATGAAACACTGCTGAATGAAGTTGTTCGACGCGTCCTCACGGTGGCGCGTCCGGACAGGATCATTCTGTTTGGGTCCGCAGCCACGGGGCAAATGACCAAGGACAGCGACATTGATCTGTTGGTGGTGGAACCGGCGCTGGCGAACACCCACGAGAGGCGAGTGGCGATCCGGGGCGCCGTAGGGGACATAGGATACCCCGTCGATGTCATCGTGATGCGGACGGAGCGCTTCGAACGAACGAAGCGCTTTGTCGGCGGCATTGCGTACCCAGCCAACAAGTATGGGCGCGTCATCTATGAAGCCGCTTGATCCGGATCTCGACTCGCTGTTGCGCGAGTGGGTCGAGAAAGCGGAAGCCGATCTCGAAGCTGCCGAAAAGCTGGCTCCCAGCGTGGCGGCCAGCATCCGACTGCGCGAAATTGTCGGCTTCCATTGCCAGCAGGCCGTGGAAAAGTACCTGAAGGTTCTGTTGACGTTCTACCAAATCGAGTTTCCCAAGACTCACGAGATCGAGCGGTTACTGGCGCTTGTGAGCAGCGCGAATCCTGAGGCCGCGGACGCTCTGAGCTGTACAAAATGGCTTGGTCCATTCGCTGTCGATAGGCGGTATCCCGGCGATGCCGCCGAAATGCTCCCGGGCGATGAGGTCAGGGCGGTCGAGATCGCCCGCTTCGCAAAGACAGTGGTCCTTCGAGTTTTGGACGAGGGATAGTTTCGCTGTGTCGCTTTCCGACAACGGCGTTTTCGTTCCCTTATTCCCTTGTCGGAAACCCTTCGCACTCTTCTCCGTCAGGCCATAATGGCTCGTACAACTTCGAGGTCGCTCGATTGCTGTCGGCAATGCGCGATAATCGGCCTAGATGGCAATGTTCCGGACATGGCTGCTCATCGCTGTTACCGCAGTCCTTCTTCATGGCGCGGATGCCCGGCGGAAGCTCTGGCAATTAGACCTAGCCCAATTCGTTAACGGCCGCAAGGATCTGAGCGCCGTTGTTTGGGGAATCAGTTTTTCCCCGGACGAATCTAAACTAGCGATTGGCTTTGGTCCATTTCCGGAGCGCGCCGCCGCAGCGCAGCATATCGTTAGCCTCATGAATCATATCGTGACCACGTTTGCATGGACACCCTCCGGTACTGCTTTGGTAGTAGGCGACGCTCTGGCCAGACCTGTAATGCTGACTATCGGCGGAGATCCCTCCTGCACCTTCCCCGATCTAGCACAGTTCAGAGGATTTCTCAGCGACGACCGCATGGTGATCACGATTAACGACGCCGAGATTCGAATATTGCGGCGCGATTGCTCACTTCTCGATAGCTGGAAGACCGCAGGTGATACGAGGGTTCGGGACACCTCGCCGGATATGGACTTGATCGCAACGCTCAGCCCGTCAGTGGACGGAAGCTCAACAATTGAACTCGTTTCGGGGACACGTGAAGTAATCCAGCGCTGGTCACGGAACGCCGAAGAGACGCTGTCTGCTTCCATGGGCGGACTTCACTTCGCCGATCGCGGCAGAATGTTGTGCAGTGGATACGGCTCGAGCAAACAGCCTTATCGAGGAGCCAATGTTGGTTGCTGGGACACGCAGTCCGGAGCAATCACAGCCAGGAATACCAACGTGACCGTCTGGGGCGGCGATTCGATCCGCAGCTCATGCGGGGGATTGTTGGCAATCACGGATTACGACATCACAATACGAACCGGAAGACTCTGGCACGTACTGGATATGGGCGGTGAAACCGTCACGCCCCGTCGCCGAGTGATCTGGGATGCTCGCACTGGCAAAGAGATTGCTTCCTGGACACGACCAACGATCAAACCCTACTCTGCAGTCGCACTTTCTCAGAACGGTAAATACTACGCTGAGGGCGATTCGGGCTCGTTATCGGTCTATTCGCTTCAACCGTGATGGGCGCGAATTTCGGCTCCGATTTTGGCTCGCTTGGTGCTGAGGCGGGGACAAGGACTGTTGCCCCTTTCCCCGCACGCCTTTCTCTGCTGGCAGCGCTCTTCCTCCCTTCGCTCCGGACGCCGGGAGCGGATTTTTCTTGACGAAGCCGAACACTTCCAGGAAAATCAAAAAGCCAGCGTCGCTTCGCACCGATGGTGTTCACCTTCGGCCTTGAACGCCGGTCGGCTTCCCTCCGGAAAAGCGTTCAGCTTCGCCGGAATCCGGGCACTGATTTACGCAGTGCGGCCGAAACAGAATGAGAAGGCCCCCCATTGCGCCTGTGACATTCGCCATACGCTTATCCACCTTAACGCGGGTTGTGGACGAAAAGCGGGGTTAGCGGAAAAGTGCCACGAACGCGCGCTGCTGGGCGATCACTCCCGTGAAGCCGCGGTGACGGAATCATCGGGGATACGAATTCGGGTTTCAGCGGCGTGGTTCAGGCGGCCGGCACCGCGCCCTTGACGAACGAAACGATGGCCTCCAGCGAGGCGCCGGGCTGAAACACCGCCGCCACACCGAGGCGCTGGAGCGCGGCGGCGTCTTCGTCGGGCACAATCCCGCCGACAATCACTAAGACGTCCGTCATTTCCTTCTCGCGCAGCAGTTCCAGCACGCGGGGCACGATGGCATTGTGCGCGCCCGAAAGGATCGAGAGGCCGATCACCTGGACATCCTCCTGGAGCGCGGCGTTGACAATCATCTCCGGGGTTTGGCGCAGCCCGGTATAAATAACCTCCATGCCGGCGTCGCGGAGGGCGCGGGCGATCACCTTGGCGCCGCGGTCGTGGCCGTCCAACCCGGGCTTGGCAACCAGTACTCGAATGGGTCGTGTCATGGTCTGGTCAGGGTCTAGATGTGAGACGTTTCCGTGTAGGTGCCGAAGACCCCGCGGAGCGCGTCGCAGATTTCGCCGAGGGTGGCGTAGGCGCGCACGGCGTCGAGCAGCGGCGGCATGGTGTTCTCCGTGCCTTCGGCGGCGCGCCGCAGCGCATCGAGAGTCTTTTGCACCTTGTTATTATCGCGCCGCACCCGCAGCGCCGCCAGTTTGGCGATCTGCCGCCGGCCGGCGGCTTCGTCGATCTGCAGGAGTTCGATGGGCTGATCGCCGCTCTGAAAGCGGTTGACGCCGACGATGGTACGCTCGCCGGATTCGATTTCGCACTGGTAGCGGTAGCTGGCCGCGGCGATCTCGGTCTGCGGGAAGCCGGCCTCGATGGCGGCGATCATGCCGCCCATTTCGTCGATGCGGCGGATGTAATTGTTGGCCGCGGCTTCCGTATCGAGCGTGAGCTTCTCCAGGAAAAAGCTGCCGCCCAAGGGGTCGGCCACGTTGGCCACGCCGCTTTCGTAGGCCAGCACCTGCTGGGTGCGCAGGGCGATGGTGACGGCGTGTTCCCCGGGCAGCGCGTAGGCCTCGTCGAGCGAATTGGTGTGCAGCGACTGCGCCCCGCCGAGCACGGCGGCCAGGGCCTGCAGCGCGGTGCGCACCACGTTGTTGTACGGCTGCTGCCAGGTGAGCGAGCAGCCCGCCGTCTGCGCGTGGAAGCGGAGTTTGAGGCTGCGCTCGCTTTGCGCGCCGTAGCGCTCGCGCATCACGCGAGCCCAGATCTTGCGCGCCGCGCGGTACTTGGCGATCTCTTCGAAGAAATCGCTGTGCGCGTTGAAGAAGAAGCTGAGGCGCGGCGCGAACTCGTCGATGGCGAGCCCGCGGGCGAGCGCCCAATCGACGTATTCGATGCCGTCGCGCAAGGTGAACGCCAGTTCCTGCACGGCGGTGGAGCCGGCCTCGCGAATGTGATACCCGCTGATGGAGACGGGATTGAATCTGGGCGTGTGGCGCGCGCCGAATTCGATGGTGTCGGTGACCAGCCGCATGGAAGGACGCGGCGGGTAGATGTACTCCTTCTGCGCGATGTATTCCTTCAGGATGTCGTTTTGCAGGGTGCCGGAAAGCCGCTCCCACGGCACGCGCTGCTGCTCGGCCACCGCCAGGTACATGGCCCACAACACCGAGGCGGGCGAGTTGATGGTCATGGAGACGGAGACATCGCCGAGCGGAATCCCGCGGAAGAGGATCTCCATATCCTCCAGCGAGGAGATGGGCGCGCCGCACTTGCCCACCTCGCCTTCGCTCAAGGCGTGGTCGGCGTCGTAGCCCATCAGGGTGGGCAGGTCGAACGCCACCGAAAGGCCGGTCTGCCCCTGCGCCAGCAGATAGTGGTAGCGCAGGTTGGTCTCCTCCGGCGTGGCGAAGCCGGAAAACTGGCGCATCGTCCAGAGCTTGCCGCGATACATGTCGCGATGGATGCCGCGCGTGTAGGGGAACTCACCGGGCTCCGGGTTGGGGAAAGCGCCAGGGCCGTACACCCGCTCGACCGGCACTCCGCTGATTGTCGTAAACTGGCGTTCGGCGGTTTTCATGGGTACCCAGCTACGGTTATCTTACCGCCACGCTATATTGTAAGGACGAAACGCCATGTTCAAACCTACGATTTTTCGCGAATACGACATCCGCGGGGCAGCCGACGTCGAACTGCTGGATGCCGATGTGGAGCAGCTCGGCCGCGCCTTCGGCACCTACCTGCAGCGCCATGCCGGCAAGCGAATCAGCCTGGCCCGCGACACCCGCCTCAGTTCGCCCCGTTTGCGGGACGCTTTGATGCGCGGCCTCAAGGCCAGCGGCTGCGAGGTAATCGATATCGGAGTGGTGCCCACGCCGGTGCTCTACTATTCGGTCTTCCACCTGAAGGCCGATGGCGCGGTGATGATCACCGGCAGCCACAATCCGCCCGAGTTCAACGGCTTCAAGACCGTGTGCGGCACTTCCACCATTCATGGCGCGGCCATACAGGAGATCCGCCGCATGATCGAGACGGGCGACCTGGCGAGCGGCGCCGGCACGGAAACCACGGTCGACGTGGTGACGCCCTACGTGGCGGAAGTCTCCGCGCAGTTCCACTTCCCGCGGCGCATCCGGGTGGTCTTCGACGCGGGCAACGGCACGGGCGGAGTGGTCATGCACCGCATCCTGGAAAACCTCAACGTGGATGCCACTGAGCTGTTTTTCGAAATGGACGGGCGGTTCCCCAATCACCATCCGGACCCGACAGTCCCCGAAAACCTCCAGGCGCTCATCGACAAGGTGCACGAAACCAAAGCGGACCTCGGCATCGCCTTCGACGGCGACACCGACCGCATCGGCGCGGTGGACGATCGCGGCACCATCGTCTGGGGCGATCAACTCATGATCGTTTATGGCCGGGAAATTCTGACGCGCAAGCCAGGGGCGACCTTCATCGGCGAAGTGAAATGCTCGCAGTCGATGTACGACGATCTGAAAGCGCACGGCGGCAACCCCATCATGTGGAAGACCGGCCACTCGTTGATCAAGGCCAAGATGAAAGAGACGCATGCCGAGCTGGCGGGCGAAATGAGCGGCCACATCTTCTTCGCCGACCGCTGGTACGGCTTCGACGACGCCCTCTATTCCGCCTGCCGCCTGATGGAGATCGTCTCCGATTCCGGCCGGCCGCTCTCCCACCAGCTGGCAGGCCTGCCGCACACCGTGGTTACGCCGGAGATCCGGTTCGATTGTCCCGACGAGCTGAAGTTCGCCGTGGTGAGCGAGGCAAGCGCCATCTTGCGCGCGCGGCATCAGACGGTGGATGTAGATGGCGTGCGCGTGCTGTTTCCCCACGGCTGGGGCCTGGTGCGGGCGTCCAACACGCAGCCCATCCTGGTCATGCGCTTTGAGGCCACCACGCCGGAACTGCTCCAGGAATACCGGACTGAAGTCGAAACGGTGGTGGAGGCGGCAAAGCAGCGCGCGCAGAGTGTGGCGTGAATTGCTCATGACGCCCGCGGCGCGCCGCGAGCGCGAGGAAACGCGTCACCGGCAGGCGAAGGTCATGCAGCGCTGTTCCTGGCCATCTCCTCGCGGATAATGCGCCGGAGAGTCTCTTCCCACTTCAAGGTTTTCCCCTCGACATATTCGCGTAGCGCCGAATTGATCAATGTTTGGTAGCCGACCTTGCCGCCAGACCGATCGGCGATCGCACCGAAATAGTCGACCAGGTCTTCATCCAGCCGGATGGTGATCCTCACCTTTCCGGACTCTAGCGGCGGCTCGGCCACCACACGGCCTCGCCTGCCCTTACTGAAGTCGTAACTGTCCTTCATCGTTGCGCCTCGTACTTTTCGCGTTCGAGCCTGCCAGCCGTCCGCGCCGAGATGATTCGGAGGCTCTCTCCGCGATAGCAGTAAACAACCACCAGGACGCGCCCCTTAATTCCCGCGCCTAGAGTGACAAACCGCTGCTCATTCCGATCGCTTTCATCGTCCTTGATAGTGATCGCATAGTCGTCGCTGAATACGCCGAGCGCTTCCGAGAATTGAACTCCATGCTTTCGAGCGTTTGCCGCCGCCTCGATCGGGTCCCATTCGAAAAACACGGTTTTATTGTACATACTAGTGTACGTACAGTCAAGCGCTCGATCCGCCGCCTAATTGCGCGAACCGACCGTTTCGGTGCGCCCCGCCAGCGGCTGGATGGAACCGGCGCCGCAGACTGCCACCCCGTTTTTCACCAGCGCGTTCAGGAAATTCAGGAACAGGTGATAGAACACCTGCTCGGTCAGCGGCTGGTTGCCGGGCAGCCGGAAGGTGGCGGGGAGTTCCTTGCAGATGGTGAGCCGCACGGCGTTGAGGTGTGCCTTGCCGCCGCGGTCGCGCTTGTTGGCTAGCGTCATGGGCGTTTGCATGATGCTTCCGGTGCGCCCGTCCACGTAAAACTGGCAGCGCGAGAACCAGCCGAGATTGGCCGGATCGGCCGCATCGAAAAGCAGCAAAGGGCCTTCGCGCACCGGGGCGCTCAAGTCGAGATGGATGGTCCGCGGCGAATCCTTGACCCTGATTTCGAACCCGGCCTGGCGCGCAATACTGGCCACCATATCCGCCTGGAGTTCGAGATAGATAAACTTGTGCTGCCCCGCCTGGAGTACTTGCATGCCGAAGGGCCATTGTAGCGCAGGCGCGGGCGCGCGCTGACAAACCGGGGACAGACCGGGGGACAGACAGGGGACACACCGGGGACAGACCGGACTGACAGCGAATTTCCGGCAAAGTGCGCCGGAAATTCATGTCAGTCTAGTCTGTGCCCTGGCTGCCACCGCTCACCACCCAGCCATCGGCCAGTTGAATCACGCGATTGCCGTAAGCCGCGTTGTCCACGGAGTGCGTCACCTGCACGATGGTGGTGCCCTCGGCGTTCAACTTCTTGAACAGCTCCATGATCTCCTTTCCCTGGCTGGAGTGCAGATTGCCGGTGGGCTCGTCGGCCAGAATCAGCTTGGGATGGGCGATGACGGCACGCGCCACGGCCACCAGTTGCTGCTGGCCGCCGGAAAGCTGGCTGGGATAGAGATCGCGCTTGCCTACAATGTGAAAGCGGTCCAGCGTGTCGCAAACCATCGACGCGCGTTCGCTGCCCTTCACGTTGCGGTAGGAAAGCGGTATGTCCAGGTTCTCGTACACCGTCAGGTTATCGATCAGGTGGTAGCTCTGAAACACGAACCCGATGTACTTCTTGTTGAGCTCCACGCGGTCCTTCGGTTTCATGCGGTGAACCATGTGGCCCAGGAACTCGAATTCCCCGGTCCAAGCGCCATCCAGCATTCCCAGAATGCTCAACAGGGTGGACTTCCCCGCCCCGGACGGGCCCATGATGGTGACGAACTCGCCTTCCTTGATGGCCACGTTGACGCGGCGCAGCACATACGTTCTGCCGTAGCCGCCTTCGTAGAACTTCTCCAGATTGCGCAATATGATCATGAGTTTTCCTATTCGTGCCGCAGGGCGATGACCGGATCGGGCACCATCGCCCGGCGCGAGGGTATGTAGCTTGCACCGAGCGCCACTACAGCCAGTAGAGTCGAAACCGCGGCATAAGTCCAGACATCGGTCGGGCCGACGCCGAAGAGCATCGTGCCCATCCAGCGCGTCAACACAGCGGCCCCCAGCAGGCCGGCCACAATGCCATAGACGGCCAGGCGCGCGCCTTGTCCCAGAATCAGCCGGCGCACGTCCGAGGGTTGGGCGCCGAGCGCCATGCGGATGCCGATTTCGTTGGTGCGCTGGCTCACGTCGTAGGAGATCACGCCGTAGATGCCCACCGCGGCCAGCAGGAACGCAACACCGGCGAAACTGGCCAGCAGCGCGGTCTGGAAGCGCGCTCCGGCCACGGCCAGATTGACTACGTCCTCCATGGTCCGCACGTCCGCCACGGGCTGGTCCGGGTCGAGTCGACGCACCTCGCTCTCCACCGCCGAGGCCAGCCGGAGCGGCGCTCCGGCAGTGCGCACGACCAGGGTCATGGCCGCCGCCGGCGCCTGCGGGTACGAGTGATAGAGGGTCGGCCATTCCCCGCCTTCCATGCGGTCGGGCTTCACGTCGCCGACCACGCCCACGATTTCCGCCACCCGGCCGGCAAGCTGATCGATGGCCAGGCGCCCGCCGATGGCGCTCGCGCCCGGCCAGAAGCGCCGCGCCAGCGTCTGATTGACCACGATCACCGGCGGCGAGAGCGCCGTATCGGAATCGGCCAGGGCGCGGCCCGCCAACAGAGGAATCCCCATGGCGCCGAAGTAGGCGGGGGTGACCGAACGCATAAGCCCCATGGGACGCTGCTCCGCGCTGGGGGCCGGGCGCCCTTCCACGGCGAAGGTGGCACCCACGCCGAGGCCGGTCAAAGGCAGAACGTTTACCGCGCCTACCGCCCGCACGCCGGGCAGCGTGGCAATGCGGTCCGTCACCAGCTTGAAGAACGCGATCCGCCGCTCGCCCGCGGCATTCCGCCCGCCGGCCAACGGCACGCGGACGGTCAGCATCCGGGCCGGTTGAAAACCGGGGTCCACGGCGCGCAAGCGGATGAAGCTGCGGATCAGCAGGCCGGCGCCGATCAGCACCACCACCGCCAGCGCCACTTCGGTGATGGCCAGAACATTGCGGATGCGGCGTCCGGTGCGTCCGGCGGTGCCGCCGCGGCCGCCTTCAACCAGGGCCATGTTTAGACTGCTTCCCGAGACTTGCATCGCCGGCGCCAGACCGAACAGAATCCCCGTCGCCAACGAAACCGCCAGCGCGAACCCGAACACGCGGAGATCGAGGGCCGCCTGCGCCAATCGCGGCACGCTGGCCGGCCCGGCATGGGCCAGGACGTAGACCGCGCAGGCGGCCAGCAGCAGGCCCAGGCCGCCGCCTCCCAGGGCCAGCAGCACGCTTTCGGAGAGCAACTGGGTGACGATGCGCCCGCGGCCGGCGCCTAGCGCGGTGCGCAGGGCGATCTCTTTGCGCCGCGTGGCGCCGCGCGCCAGCAGAAGGTTGGCCACATTCACGCACGCCATCAGCAGCAGCAAGGCCACGGCCGCCATCAGGACCCAAAGCGGCCGCCGCGCGCCGCCCACCAGTTCGTCGTTCAGTTCGAATACCGAAGGGCGGCAGCCTCTATCCAGCGCCGGCAGCGCCTGCTCCATCCGTGCGCCCACGGCGTCGAGTTCGGCCCGCACCTGCCGGAGAGGCCCGCGGCGGCGGGCGATCACTGTCAGGACCCGGGCGTTGGCGGAGCGGGTATCGCTGGGGTTCAGGCCCAGGGGAACGAACAGGTCGACCCCGGCCTCCATCACCGCAAACGCCGGCGGCAGGACCCCTACCACGGTGTAGGGCTGGTCGCGCAGGCGGATGGTCTTGCCGGTGATGCCCGGGTCCCCGGCGAAGCGGCGTTGCCACAAAGCATGGCTCAGCAGGACAACGTTGGCGCGCCCCGGCTGATCCTCGTCGGACCGGAACGCGCGGCCCAATTCCGGCTCCACGCCGAGCATCGGGAACAGGCCGGCGGTGACGCGCTCGACTTTGAGCTCCTCCGGGTCGATGTGTCCGTTGGGGCCGCCGGTGAGGTTGAGGCGCGCCTCCTGCACGGCCGCCATACGCTCCACCGCGCGACCCTCGTTCCGCCACGCCAGGAAATTGGCGGGCGCGACGAACATCCGATAGCGATTTTGCGAGGGGTTTTTCTCCCAAATCACAAGCAAATTCTCCGCATCGCGAAATGGCAACGGTTTGAGCAGCACTGTGTCCACGACGCTGAACATGCCGGTGTTGGCGCCCATACCGAGCGCCAGGGTAAGCAACGCGACCACCGTGAAGGCAGGAGTCTTCCCCAACCGGCGAAGCCCGTAGCGCAGATCCTGCCCAAAAAAGTGCATGGCCTGACAGGTTAGCAGAAAGCGCCCCAACAGGGGCAGGACCACCGGTAGTTACGGTACTTACGAGGGCGGGTGCGGCGAACGCCGGCTCCAATGGGCGTGGATCGAGATCCCGCCGTTGACGTTGTGCACCCGAATCTGCGCGCCGCCGCCGTTGACCGCGGCCTCCAGACGGTGCCCGCCCGGAGCCCTCCAGGCGCGTCCGAAATCGGCATCGATCCCGCCGCTGAGATTGTGCGCGCTCACGTTGGCTCCGGCGCCCGAAGGCAGCGAAACCTCGATCGGCCCGTTCACCGAGCTGAGCGAGATCGGCTTGCACCGGCTGATCCGTTGGAACCCGGCATCCAGGAAACCGTTCACCGTGGAGAGTTCCACCTGGCCCTCCATTCTCTCGGCCTTGATGCCGCCGTTCACCGAGGAGGCCTTCACCGGGCCCCTCATCCCGCTGAGGGACAGCCCGCCGTTGACCAGCTTGACGTTCTCCAGGTTGGCGCCGCGCGGCACCTTGATGTGGTACTCCACGCTGGCCGGGCGCCCGGCATCCCCGCCCGTGTACTGGGTGCGAATCGAGACCATGCCCGACGAGGTGTCCACCATTATCCGGGCATCGTTCAGACGGCCGGCGTCGCTCGAATGCTTGGTGGCCTCCACCAGCACCTCGTCGCGATCCCAAGCCGTGATCTGCACGTCGCCGTAGAGGTTTTGAATCGCCACCCGCCCGTTGGGAGCGAGCGCGTAGCGGGCGCGAAACTCCGCACGCGGAATCGCGATGGTCTTGGCATGCAGATCGCCGGCGCCTGCAGCCAGCAGGAGTACAGTGATTCCCCGGAGTATGGCAGTCATCGCGTCCCCCTCGATCGGCGCCGGTGCGCGCCGTTCAGTTCTTGGCTGTTTCGATATTCTCTTCCACGATCCGGCCGTCGAACAGCCGTACGGTCCGGTCCGCGAACTCGGCGTAGCGCGGATCGTGTGTCACCATGCAAATGGTGGACCCGGCGGCGTGCAACTCGCGGAGCAGGCTCATCACCGCCTCGCCGTTGGCCGAATCCAGGTTCCCGGTGGGCTCGTCGGCCAGCAGGATCAGCGGATCGCCGCTCAAGGCGCGAGCCACGGCCACGCGCTGCTGCTGGCCGCCGGAAAGCTGCGACGGGTAGTGCTTCATGCGGTGGCTCATGCCCACGCGCTCCAGGGCTTCCTGGACGCGCCGTTTGCGCTCCGTGCCGGGCATGCCGCGATAAGTCAGCGGCAATTCCACGTTCTCGTACACGGTAAGATCGCCAATCAGGTTGAAGGCCTGGAAGATGAAACCGATTTCGCGGTTGCGGATGCGCGCCCGCTCGCTCAGCTTCAGGCCGGTAACCGGCTTTCCGTTCAGATAGTAAGTCCCGTCCGTCGGCGTATCCAGCAGCCCGAGGATGGCGAGCAGGGTCGACTTTCCGCAGCCGGAAGGACCGGAAATCGAAAGGTATTCCCCTTTCTTCACGTCGAAGTGAATGCTCTGCAAAGCGTGCGTCTCCACTTCATCGGTCACGAAAACCTTGCTCACGGCGTCCAGTCGAATCAGCGGTTGCGAGCCGTTTTCCATTGTCATTTACCCCTTTTACGAAAGTCGGTAATCATTAGTTCAACTTAATTCGGTCGTAACTGTCGTAGGCCGACATATCCGAGAGAATCACCTGGTCTCCCACCTTGAGTCCGTCCTTGATTTCGATGGTGTTGACGGAACTGCGCCCCAGCACCACCTTCACTTTGTTGGCGTACTTGCCATCCGGCTCCAGTTTGAAGAGCTGGACGGTGCTATCCTGCTGCCCGAAGACCGGCCGTCCCACGAAAACGACGTCGTTCAGCCGCTCCAGTTCGATGGTGCCATCTACGCTCAGATCCGGGCGCAGCACGCCCGGCGGCGGTGCGTCCTTACCCATGATGAGCGCCACATCCACGGTCACCGTGCCGTTGAGAATGGATGGATCGATACGCGACACGCGGCCCTCTATGTGACCATTACGCGTGTCGATGTCGGCGTGTTGACCAATTACGACATCTTTAACTTGTGTTTCGGCGATTTTCAGCTCGGCTTTCAGCTTGGAGGCCTGCGCCACCTTGCCCAGCGGGGTGCCGGCGACGACCTTCTGGCCAACCTCCACGGGCGTGGGAAGCTGCTGCAACACGCCGTCGAAACCGGCTCGCACATTGAGCTGATCCACCTGGCTTTTCTTCAGGTTGAACTGCCCGCGCAACTGATCCACCTTGACCTTGGCGGCCGCCAGTTGGGCCTCGTCGGCGGTGGAGTTGATGGAAATCCGCTTCTGCTCCAGTTGCAGGCGGCTGCCCAGTTGAACGGCCTTCACGGCCGAGATTTTGGCGTCCACCTCGCTGAACAGGCCCTCTTTGGCCAGGGCGGCGTCGCGGTCCCCCTGCAGTTTGGCGGTGTTGTAGTCCGCATCCACCTGGGCCACGGTGGACTGCATATCGAGGCCCAGCTTCTCCAGCGTGACCTTCAAGTTGGCATAGTCGGCTTCGGCCGCCTTCATGGCGTACTCGGCATTCAGCAGGTCTGTCTCCAACTCCTGGCTGGTCAGAATCATGATCACGGAATCGGCCTTTACCGGTGTACCGGGATAGATCAGAATGCGCTGCACCCTGCCTTCCGTAGTGGCCGGGATCAGCATGGTATCGATAGGCACGAGTGTTCCCAAGCCGCGGACTTCGCGGGTCATGGGGCCGCGCTTCACCGTGTCCCGCCACACCACCGACAGATCCACCGAAGGCGCCGCCGGCTTCATCCGGCTCACCACCACGCTGATACCAGCGACCGCCGCGACCAGGACGACACCAACCACAATCCGGCGGATCAATCGCTTCTTGCCGGCGTCTTTGCGTTGTATATCCATTTGGGTTCCCGTACCTAAAGGCACGGCGCCTGCCAATCGCCGACTAGCGTAACATATGACGTTTCAGGCGGAAGCGCGGATAGGAGGGAATTCGAGGTGTCCGCTTGTGGGACGATACGTACCGAAAGTGGGGCATCGCGGAGGCGGTGCCCCACGCTTAGGAGGGGCAGGGGAAACGCTTACGGCTGGACCACGATTCCGCGCTCGTCGAGCAGGGTGCCAATCTTCACCCACAGGTTCAGCAGGTTCTTGCGCAGGGCGATCTGATTGGTGACCACAGTGGATTCCGCTGCCGCCAGGGCGTTCTGCGCCAGCAGCACGTTCTGCGACAGTTCGGTTCCCAACTCGTACTTCTTGTTCTCGGCATCCAGCGCCTTTTGAGCGTAGTCCTGGGCCACTTTGGCCAGTTTCACCGATTCCACGCTGGATTCCACGTTGGTGATCCCGTTCAGGATGTCCAGCCGGACACCCTGCTGCGTGGTCCGCAGCGTCAGGACATCCTGCCGTTTGCGCACCACCGCGTCGGCCATATCCGCGGAAGCCGCACGGGACTTGATGGGCAGCGTCAGGCGCAATCCCAACTGGTACGACGAGAACCCAAACCCGAACATCTGCGACAATGCATCCGAGATTCCGCCGGGAACCGTGGTCAGCACCGAGGAGGCCACGCCCTGGTTGAACACATTCGTATTCTGAATATATACGCCGCCACGCCCGTTGACGGTGTAATTGCCGGTCAATGCCAGGTTCGGCAGCAGCTCGTTGCGCGCCGACTCGATTCCAAGATTGTCCACATCCAGGGTCTGCACCGCCTGCATGAGGTCGGGGCGATTCCGCAGGGCCAACTGGACGGACTGCTCGTTATCGAAATGGATCGATTCCAAGGGCATGTCCGCCAAATCGGTGAGCACCAGCGGCATCTTGCGGACTTCGGGATCGAGATCGGCGCTGATCTGTTTGCGTAAGGCGTCCTCCTTCTGGATGAGGTTGAACCGGGCCTGTGCCACGCCGACTTCGTTGGTGGCCAACTGCTGTTCCGGATTGAAAATGTCGAGGGGCGAAAGAGCGCCCAACTCCAATTGCTTCTGCGAAAGCTTGAGGAACGCCGCCGCTACGTCGCGCGCGCCCTCGGCCACTTTCAGGCTCTCGCGCGCCGAAACCACATCCCAGTAGGCGGATTCGGCGTTGGAAACCAGAGTCAGCAGTTGCACCTTCAAGCCGTATTCGCCGATCTTCAGACGGCTCTTCGCGGTCATCAGGGTCAGCCGGTTGACGTACGCTCCGCGGTTCTGGATCAAGGGCTGCGAGACCGTGACGGAGAAGTTGCTGGCAAGCGCCGGATTGTAGGTGTTGAAGGAGCTGTTGCTGGTGGATTTGCTCCCGCCCCAGGCGACCGTGTAGTTGATGCCTTCGGGCAGCGTTTGGGTGACGCTCATGGCCAGCGGCTGGGACAGAGTCTTGAGTTCAGTGGACCCGTCCAGGACGCTGGTCGGCGGCGTGGTCGCCCTGGTCGTGGAAAAACTCGCCGTCGCCCTCGGATCCCAGGCCCCAAAGGCGCGCAGGATGGCATCCTTGGGGGTCTCCAGACTGAGCATCTGGATCTGGATGTCGGTGTTGTTGGCCATCACCAACGCCAGGAAGTTCTTGAGCGACAATTCCAGCTTGCCGCCGACCACGAAATCTTTCAGGCGTACCGGGTCTTTCAGTTCGACCTTGGGCTGCGCCTTGGAGAACGTTTCGCGGAAATAGTTCGGCTTGGGGAAGGACGACAACTGCGCAAACGCGCCCGCCGTCAGAAGAATGCCTGTAATTAGGGTTCTCAACAACATATGCTTACTCGTAACGAATGGCCTCGATGGGATCCAGTTTCGCGGCCTGTACGGCCGGATAAATGCCAAACAATAAACCGATAAAAACGGAGACGCCGAAGGCCACTACGATGGATGACGTGGTCACTACGGTGGACCAGCCCGCCGCCGTCGCAATCACCCGCGACAGGGTGAAGCCGAACCCGATGCCGATCAAGCCGCCGACAATGGAAATCAGCACCGCCTCCGTCAGGAACTGGCGCACAATATCGCCCTGGCGCGCGCCGATGGCGCGCCGGATGCCGATTTCGCGGGTGCGCTCCAACACCGTGGCCAGCATGATATTCATGATGCCGATGCCGCCCACCAGAAGCGAGATGCCGGCGATGCAGATCATGACGATCTCGAAGATGAACGAGGTGCGGCGCCGCTCTTCCAGCAGGCCGGCGGGCACCACCACGGTGAAATCGCCGGCGTCCTTGTGGGTGGCCGCCAGAATGGCGCGCACCACGTTGGCCGTCTCGATGGAATCCACGCCCGGGCCCACTTTCATGTAAATCCCGTCGATTTCGTCCTTCAGGTAGCTGGTATTGTCCTCGAAGCGGCGCATCACGGTGTTGAGCGGCGAGATGATCAGGTTATTCTTATTCATCGCCTGCACGCCTTCGACGTCGGTGTCGCTGGTGGCCTGCGGGGTCAGCACGCCGATCACCTGCAACCAGGTGTCGTTGACTTTGACGTACTTGCCGATGGCGTTGTCGTAGCCCAGCAGGTTGACCTTGGTGGTTTCGCCGAGCACGCAAACCGGAGACGACGCGGTGTTCTCGTCATCGGTGAAAAAGCGGCCCTGCACCAGCTTCAGACTGTTGATATCCACGAAATTGGGCAACACGCCGATGAGTTGGGGCTGCTCCTGGGCGGTCTTGGGCAGCAGCTTTTGCGGCTTGAAGCGCTTCCGCGGGGTAATGGCCACCAGACCCGAGACGTTCTCGGAAATGGCCCGGTAATCGCGAAAGGATAGCCCCGGGGACACCGCGCGCACGGCCTGCAGCTCGTTGCGGTCCACCGCCTCGTGGGCTTCCACAATGATGTTGTTGACGCCCAACTGGTCGATGAAGCTCATCATCTCCTTCTGCGCGCCGGCGGTGATGGAAAGCATCGCCACCACCGCGCCCACGCCGAAGATCATGCCGAGCATGGTCAGCAGACTGCGCAGTTTGTGCGCGAACAGGCTGGCCATCCCCATTAATAATTCAGGACCGATATTGGAGAGTCCCATGCCTATTTCCCCCCGCCCATTCCACCCATGGCATTCCCGCCGCCGGTGGACTTTTTCTCGCCGTTCTTCTTGCCGGGCGTCGGGTCGGCCATGGCCACAATCTCGCCCGCCTGCACGCCGCTAGCGATCACCATCATGGATTCGCTCTGCTTGACCAGTTGCACCGGCCGAGGCTCGAACCTGCCGTCCTTGCCGTGCACGTAGACCAGAAACTGGCCGTTTTTCTGGAACACGGCCTGCGCCGGAACGTGGATCACGTCGGCCAGCTTTTCGACCTGAATCTCGACGTCGGCCAGCAAGCCCGGACGAAGCAGCAACTGAACTTGCGAATCCTGCTCGGGAGGCAGGGGCAGCTTGGCATTTTTCCGGTCCTCGTCGGTGTAGCCGCCCACGTTGGAGGCGCGGCGCAACAGCACCGCGATGGGATCGTCGGCAGCCAGGCCGCCGGGACCGCCGGGGCCGCCGCGGCCCTGTTGATCGCCCCCCGCGCCGGCCCCGCGCCCCTGGCCGGGGGTGCCGCGTCCCTGCCCCGTGGAGCCGCGTGCCTTGGCCATCAGGTCCGTCATCTGCTTCTGGAGTTTATCCCGTTCTTCGGGAGGAGCCGAGCGCATCTTCTGCCGCAACTCGGTCATCTTTTTCAGGTCCTCGTCGGACACGTTGCCGAAGCCGGATGCGCCTGCGCCAGGCGAGCCACGGCCGGCGCCCGCGTCGGCTCCGCGTCCGCCGAAGCCACCACCGCCGCGGCCTCCGCGGCCGCCTGCATCGTCCGCCGCGCCCTCCGCCGGAGACGGCGCGAACGGATTGACCCCGGCGTTGATCCCTTTCCTGGCATTGGCTTCCGCCGTGGTCATAATGCGCTCGATATCGGCGGGCTTCATGCCCACGCCGCTCAACAGTTGCCGCATATCCACCGAAAAAATCACATCGAACTTCTTGGACGGGTCGCCGGAGAATACATCCGAAGTGGCCGTGCCGCTCATGGCTTTGATCTTGCCGCCGAAGCGTTTATCGGGAATGGCATCGAGTTGCAACGTGGCTTCCTGGCCTTCCTTGAGATTGGCGCGATCCAGTTCCCCCACCTTGGCCCATACTTCCACCTCGGAAAGGTCGAGAACGTCCGCCACAGGCATGCCCGGCTGCAAGGTGTCGCCCTCGCGAATGTCCGGCATCGACTGCCCGAAGTTGAAGTTGCCGGCACGGTTCTGCTTGATCGCCACCAGGCCGGTAATCGGCGCCAGGGTCTTGCACAAAGCGATGCGCTGCAACTCGCGCTGCACATCGATCAGGCTGCGGTTGCGCTGTTCCTGCAGCACCGCAAGCTGCGAATCGGCCTGCGCCTGGCGGGACTTGATGTCGCTCTCCAGTTCCTTCAACGCGCGCTTCTGCTGCTCCAGGTTGAGGATGTTTTTCTTGGCGTCGATTTCCGCCAGGATCGGGTTGCTCTGCACGTCGAGTTCGGCGCGGCGCACGTTATACCGCGTCTTGAGCAGCGTCACCGCGTCCTGGCTCTGCGTGATGGCCAGATCCGCCTTGGCTTTCTTGATCTGCTCGTCCACCGACTCCACGCTGAGGCGCGCCTCTTCGAGCGCGCTCTGGCGTTCGCTATCGTCGTACTCGACGACGAGGTCCTTTTCTTTCGCCAGCGACCCCACGGGCGCCAGATCGGTCACCTGCACCGTGCCGAACAGATTCGGCGCGGTCAGCGTCACGGTGCGCACCGCCCGCAGCTCGCCGCGCGAAAACGCGCGAATCACCACATCGCCGCGTTGCACTTTGGCGGTTGGGATCTGATCCTGCCGTTGCGGCATCTGCTTGTAGTAGCGGTAGCCGTACCAGCCGCCCGCCACCAGGATCGCCAACCCGAGAGTACGATAAATTGCCTTTTTCATGGAAAATAGCACGTTCCTCCGGCGCGCCCCAAAACGGCGGGCGCGCCAGCCGGCACATCTACAGTTTCTTCCTGGCCCGCTTGGCCGATTCCGCCGGGTTCTCCAGCGTCACCACGTCGCCTTCTTTCAATCCGCCGGTCACGACGGCCTCGTCGTCGTTCTGCCTGCCCAGTTGGATCGGGCGGATGACGAACGCCTTGCCCACCTGCTCGAAGACCGCCGGCTTGCCGTCATGGGAGAAGCTGGCGCGCGACGGAATCAACAGCGCAATCGGCTCGCGTTCGATGATGATCTCCGTGGTGGCGCTCATGCCGGGGCGCAGGCGCGGGTCCAGCTTGTTGATGGTGGCGCGGGCCGGGAACGTTTTCTCCGCCGTGGAACCGCCTCTGAAAATCAGCGCCGCGATGGGGCTGATCCAATTCAGCGTGGCGGTGAATTCCCGATCCGGAATGGCGTCCACACGAATTCGAACGTCCTGTCCGAGCTTCAATTTGCCGCGGTCCACCTCTTCCAGCTTGAGATCCACATACATTTCGGAAAGGTCCGGAATTTCCGCGATCTCGGCGCCCGTCCAGGCATTGTCGCCCTCCTTGAAAGGAGGTGTCGCCTGGCCGAACGACCCGGACGAGCGGAAGTTGGGCAGCACGTTCACGATGCCATCGTTGGGCGCGCGAAGCTGCATCATGTTCAGGTAGCCCTGCGCCGTGTTTAAGTCGCGCACCGCTTTGTCTTTGGCCTGGTTGAGGCGGCTCAGGTCGGCTTGCTGGCCCACCTGGTGGGCGTTGATGGAGGCCTTGACGGTTTGCAGCGAGCCCTCCGACACACCCACCTGGATCCGGTTCTTCTCGCCGTCGATGGCCGAAAGCACCTCGGCTTTGCTGGCGTCGAGTTTGGCGCGCTCCAGATCGTACTCGCCCGACATCTTGCTCATGGCGTCGGCTTCGTTGTCGATCGTCTGCGAGGCCAGGGTCTGCACAATGTTGCCATCGGCCGCGCGCACCGTGGTGGTGCGGCTGATCACGTTCTGGTCCTGCTGCGAGCCGTCGAACTCCACCACCACGTCGCCCTTCTTCACCGGACGGCCGGCATCGGCCAGATGGACGATGCGCAGGCCGGGCACCTGAGGCGCTTTGAGAATGACGGAACGGGCGCTTTTGATATCGCCGCGTGTGCGCACGCTGATGATAAACTCCCCGCGCCGTACACGGGCAACGGGGACTTCGACTTCCGTTGTCCCCGTATACCGGTAGGCAGCGACCACGCCGCCGCCGCACAACGCCAGGCCCACTGCCCAGAAAATCAGCTTCACCCTTCGCGGGTTCGATTTGCCCAGCCGCCGGCTGGGTCTTTGATCCTTCGATGCCATTTTTCTTTCCTGTGGCGAGGCGCGGCTACATGGGACGCTGCAGCGCGACGACGTCCCCTTTTTGCAGCCCGGTGCGGATGGCGACCATGGTGAAACTGGGCAGCCCAAGCTCCACCTTTTTCTTGATCCAGCCTTCGGCGCCTTGCACGTATACGTAGGAACCGCCTTCCTCGGAGAAAACCGCCGAGAGCGGCGCCATCATGGTGTCGCGTTCCGAGTTGAGAATGATTTCGGCGCTTCCCGTCAGATCGGGAATGACGCGCGAGTCCGTCTTTTCCAGCTTGAGGCGGACGGGGATTTCGCCCACGAAGCGGGCGCGGAACGTGCTGGCCTTGGCCATGGCCCCGATACCCACCAGAGTTCCCGGCAATTCGATATCGGGATAGGCATCCAGGTGGATGACGGCCTTCATGCCCAGACGCAGTTTCTCGGCGTCCACCTGGTTGACGGTGGCGTTGAGAACCATCGAAGTCGGGTCCACAATGGAAACGAAGGGCTGGCCGGCAGCCACCTGATCGCCTTCCCGGATTTGGCCGAATTCGCCGTTGCGCACGATGCTCTGCATCACCACGATGCCATCCATCGGAGCCTTCACGGTCATCTTTTTCACGTTGGCGTCGGCGCGATCCACTTCGATCTTGGATTGGTCGCGGTTCAACTGCGAAACGCGGATTTGGGCGATCTGCGAAGCGTCCACCAGGTCCGCCTCCGCCAGCAACTGCTTGTAGGTGGCGTCGTCTTCCTCCGCCGTGAGCTTGAACTTCTCGGCATCGATCGCGCTGCGCACGTCGGCGGTCTGGACATCGAGAACGGCCTTTTCCCAGGCGGCCTTGGCCGCGCGCACGGATTGATCGTGAGCTTCCTTCACCGCGGCCAGGTTGGCCAACATCTTCTTGACCGTGTTTTCCTGTTGCACCGCGGAGTCTTTATAATCGTCCAGGCGCTGCAACTGGTTCTGCGGATCGAACTCGGCCACCACGTCGCCGGTCTTCACATGAACCCCGGGGTTGGCCAACTTCATCAGCACCAAGCTGAAATCGCCCGGGCCGTTGCTGGGGATGCTGCCGCTATCGCCGCCGCGGTTCAGGCCGCTGCGGCTGCCCAGAATGCGCGGCGCCATCAGCGCGGCAAAATTCTTCGCATTCACCGTGCCGTTTACGCGCACCGTGGCGTGCAGGTCGCCCAATCCGACCACCGCCGTGGAAACCGAGATCAGCGACCCCTTGGCCGCAACTTTGGCGTCGTTCTGGGTTTTTAGATAATACGCCGCCCCGCCGACGCCGAGAATCAGCACGGCGATGAGGAATCCCCACATCCCCGTGCGCCTTTTGGGCACCTGTATTGGCTTCGGCGGAACCGCGGATGGCCCTGGTTTCGGTTCTCCCTGCGGCCCGCCCGGAGCGGGCACATTACTTGGGTTCGGTTGCATGTACTCCTTCCAACGCGATGATCGCTCGGCTGTACACGTGTGGTTGTGTACATCGAGAAGACGGCTAGCGCCCCGGAAAGGTTATCCCGGGTAGCCCAAAAGTTCCATTTTTTTGTAGCCCTTCAAGACCGGTAACCGCCTGAACCTGCCGCACGCCCCGTCGGTTCTTTCACAATTATGGCAAAATCACACATATCAATCTGAATATCATATTTTATGTTCCGCGCCGCGCGCCCTCCAGGATCAGAAAAGAACATCGAAATCGAGCGTAAAGCGACGCCCCCGGTGGCCAAAGAAGTAGCCAAAAGCCGGATCCGCCATATTGAGGTGGACGGCCTCCGGATTGAAGTGGTTGGTCAGGTTGAAAGCGCTTACGGACAGGCGCACCGCGTACTTCGGATGCACCTGGAAATCCTTGGAGATCCGCGCATCCACCGAAAGAAACGTCGGAAACCTCCGGCTGTTGGGAACTCCCACATAATCCTGCGCGGCGTTGGTCACAGTGTAGGGAAAACCGCTACGGTATTCGATCACCGGGGCGATGCGGAATTTCCACGGCAACTGCATCAGCCCCCACGTGAGAAACCGGTTGGGCAGGTCCGCCGGCAAATTGCCGAACTGGTTCGGCCGCAGGATCGGAAACGGGAATGTCCCCAGGTAGCTCCCGAAATCGTTCAGGTCGCCCCGCCCCTTGCTACGTATATACGAAAACATCAACTCACGCGTCTCCCCAAGGCGAAAACGGGTCGACATCTCAAACTGGCGGTAGCGCGCTCCACCCGTCCCGGAGAGCAGGTTGGCCCCCAGATCGGTCGCCGGGTCGGGCGCCACCGGGTTGAGGATTACCAGGCCGTCCGACAGGCTCTGCATGAATCCGGTGCGCAACTTCAGGTAGCGCCCCAACGGCTGCTCCACCTGCATGGTCCAGTTGATGCTGCGCGGCGAGAAGTTGCCGTCGATCGGCTCCTGAAAAATGAACGGGTGGCTGACCTTCGACTGCCCCAGGGTATTCAGGTAAAGGTACGGCCCCGCGGAAATATTCCCTTCGGCATCGTAATACGTGATCGACGGGTCCGGATATTTGTTGAATACATAGACGTTGAGGGGCACGCGGTCGTAGAAAAAGCCGAAGCCCCCGCGCACCGTGGTAGACTGCCCCGGTATCGGGTTCCAAGCCAATCCGGCGCGCGGGGCCACGCGGAACGCCCCCGAAACCTGCTGCGATTCCACCCGCGTCCCCAGATCCAGGCTGAGCCGCGGAGTCACGATCCAGTGATCCTGGGCGAAAAAGTTCAGTTCGATATCGGAGATTTCGAACTGGTGCACGTGCGGGAAAGTGATGCGCTCCGTGAGTTCCCCGGCGGCATCGAGAATATCGATGGGGTGTTCGGCGATCTGCCCATCTTCTTCGCTCGATGCCACGTACAGACCGATCTTGTAGTGATGCGTCCCCCAACGCTCCAGCGGCGCGAAACTGAACACGCTGAGCCCCGATTCGCGCAGGGCGGAGCGCTGCTTTTGGGCAAAATAGTTCCCCGTGTTGCCGGTCGGCGTAATCACCAGGTCCGCATCGCCCCGCGCCCAGACATTTACGTCGAAACTGGTCACCGAAAACGTGCTTTCTAGTAGCGACTGGCCGAGCGTCATGCGGTGCGTCACCGTCCCGGTATAGTTATGCGTGCTGGCGTCCGGCGTGGTCTCCTCGGGGTTGAGAAAGTCCATGTTCACGTGGCCCAGGCGCTGCGGCACGATGTGGAACGTGGCCGTGAGCAGTTGCTTGCCGGTGACCACCCAATCCAGTTGGGTGAAGCTGTTCAGCCCTTCCTGGTACTTCTGATTGCGCGGAAAGGGCAGGGTGTAGACCTCGGTCTTGCGGACTTCGTATTCGAAGCCCTCGGCCAGGTAGAGTTTCCCGGCCACGATGGGGCCTTCGAAATTGAGCCGCGGCGTGGCCGTCTTCAGACCGCGCAGGTGGTAGCTGCGGATACGAAATTCCGGAAACGGGTCGTTCAGGTCCCACTTCCACTTGTCGCCGCCGCGCTTGGTCTCCACCGACACCAGTCCGGCGGTAAAGCGCCCATACTCCGCCAGGAAGGCCGTCTGGTAGACGTTGAGCGTCTCCACGCTGTCCATGGGGACGGTGAGGCCGAACTGCCCGGTGTCGGGGTCGGTGACGTCGGCCGAGTTCACGATGAGCGCGCTGCGATTCTCCGGGCTATCGGAGATGCGCAAGGCGCCGCCGGGTTCGCGCACCACTCCGGGAATCAACGGCAGCGCGTCGGCGACCGTGGCCGGGCGATTCGGCATCTCCTTGGCCAGTTGGCCCGATACCGTGGTAGCCGGCGGCGCCACCTGTTCCACCGCGCTGCCTTCGCCCTTGACTTCGACCTGGGTCCGCTCCAGGGCGGCGACCAGCGTCAATGCCAGCGTCACCGAAGCGCCCGGCGTGAGGTCGAGATCGCGCTCCACCGGATTAAAGCCCTTTTGCGCCACCGAAAGGTGGTACTTCGCCGGACCCAACGCGAGGAAGACGGCCCGCCCATTTTCATCGGTATCCAGCTCGATCGGGGCCGCGTCGCCGCTTTTCAACCGCACGCGCACCCCGGGTACGGCCAGTTTGCTCTGGTCGGCCACCGAAACCTCGATCTTCAGGCCTGCCTGCGGCGGACGGGCCCATGCGGCCACTCCAAACGCCAGTAGAGCCGCGAGGGCAAATCCCCTCATGGATTGCACGCGTTCAATTCCCGTTACCTATATTCGTATTATAGATGACGCTTGGAGAGGCGGAAAAGACTGGTGGCGGCGCGCGGACTCGAACCGCGGACCTACGGATTATGAGACCGTCGCTCTAACCAGCTGAGCTACGCCGCCCACGTGGGAAGAATTCCAGTCTACCAAACTGCGCTTGGCCAGTGCCAACCCGGCTTTTTTCCAGGTTGATCCAACCTCGCGTCAACCGGGAAATCTCCCTATAGACTTGTGGAAATCCCCGGTATTACGGACACCCAGGCGTCATAAGATCGTAACCTGCGTGGTCATTTGCCGGCGAAACATCTAAACCTAATCTAATCAATCGGTAAGACGAATTGCTGCCGGATGGTTCAATTCGTCGTAAGTGCGGCTTTTTACAATACTTTACACAGACAACCCGGCGATTTTTCGACAGAGTTTTCCACAGGTCTGTGAATCCTGGAGGGTACGGGAGGGCTAGCGCGCGCGCAGCCGGCGCTCGAGCGATTCCGGGACCTCCGCTTCCACCACCACCCGGTTCTGCTCGTAACGCGTGGATAGCACGCGGCCGAACTCGTGGAGCATGGCCAGCGTGGCGCCATCGCCCGCATCCAAATCCAGCCGGGTGCGCACGACTGGATCCATCGGCAGCACGTCGTCAATGGCGGCGAGCAGCCCGTCCATGCCTGCGCCGGTGACCGCCGAAATCGCTACCGCGCGCATCTCGGGGTGTCCGCCGGCCTCCCCGAGCAAGCGGCGCTCGAGCGTGCCCGCATCGGCTTGGGCGGCATCCACGCGATCGATCTTGTTGAGCACCAGGATTTGCGGAATCTGCGCCGCGCCGATCTCGGCCAGCACTTTCAGCACGTGCGTGGTGTGCTCTGCCGCCGACGGCGAGGAAGCGTCCACCACGTGCAGCACCAGCGCCGCCTCGTTAACCTCTTCGAGAGTAGCCCGGAAAGCTTTCACCAGCGTGGTCGGCAGGTTGCGGATGAACCCCACCGTGTCGCTCACCAGCACCCGGCGCCGCGACGGCAGAATCAGCGGACGGACGGTGGGGTCGAGCGTGGCAAACATCCTGGCGTCCACCAGGACTCCGGCCAAGGTGAGACGATTGAACAGGGTCGATTTTCCGGCATTGGTGTACCCAGCCATCGCCAGCGTGGCCAGCGGCACCGTGGACCGCCGCCGGCGGTGCAGCGCGCGGCCCGTGCGTACGCCCTCCAGTTCCACTTCCACCGTCTTGATGCGCTTGGCGATGCGCCGCCGGTCGGTTTCCAACTGGGTTTCACCCGGACCGCGGGTGCCGATGCCGCCGCCCTGCCGCGTCATCTCCACGCCATGGCCCGCCAGGCGCGGCAGCAGGTAGTTGAGTTGCGCCAGTTCCACCTGCAGCCGTCCTTCCCGGGTGCGGGCGCGCGAGGCAAAGATATCGAGGATGAGTTGCGTCCGGTCGATCACCTTGGTGGCCAGCGCCTTTTCCAGATTGCGCTGCTGGGTGGGACTCAGATCCTGGTCGAAGATGACGACGTCGGCCGCGCCGCTCTTCACGGCGGCCGCCAGTTCGTCCACCTTGCCGCGGCCGATGAGGGTGGCCGCTTCGGGAGCGTCCCGGGTCTGCAGGGCGCGTTCGATAATCGAGGCCCCGGCGCTACTGGCGAGTTCCGCCAGCTCTTCCAGGGACTCCTCCGCGCGCAGGGCGTTGGCGCGCCCCGCGCCGGAGCGCGTTTTCCAATCCAGCCCGACCAGGATGGCCCGCTCGGAAGGGGCGTTAGGCAGTCCCGTTTTCTATGCCTCCGTGGCGTCCGCGTGAACCGCCACGCCCGGAGCGTTGGCGGCCGTTGAGCTGTGCACCGCGGCCGCCGGAGCGCTCGCGTAGGAGTGCGGCGTCTTCTGCGTCACCACCGTCGACACGGCGTGCTTGAAAATCAGTTGCTCCTGATTGTTGGTTTCCAGAACCAGCGAGTACTTATCGAAGCTCTTGATCCGCCCGGAGAGCTTGACCCCGCTCATTAAGTAGATCGTCAGGACAATCTTGTCCTTCCTGGCATTGTTTAGAAAACTATCTTGGATATTTTGCGCCGGTTTGTCCATACCATCTCCCCAACAAAACCCTTACGGGTAAGCAAAACAGTGATTCCGATCAAGCCACCATTGTACAACCATTTTTGCTGGGGCAGGCTTTAGCCTGCCAATCGGCCGATCGGGGCAAAACTCGGCCTGGTTGCCATCCCCCAGGGCCGGCATGCCAGGAGGACCGAGATCCGGGGGGTTATTCGTCGTCGTGCTCGTCGTGAGGGGCGGCGGCGCCGCGGGAATCCAGCGCCATGGCGGCCAATGCGGCGCGTCCCAGCGCTACGGACTGCGGCTTGGCGGGGCTCTTCATTCCGGCGGCAGCGCCGGCTTCCAGCACAAAGGCCATGGCCGCCGAAAGCTCCTGTTCCAGGTTGAACTCCGGTACGGATCGCAGGGCGGGCACGCGCGCAATTCCATCCTCCGAAATCACGCATTCCATGCCGTTGCGCAAAAGGAAGCGGATCTTGGATTGTTTGCGGATCGCCAACTTGCGCAGGTCCGCCAGCATCATCGGCTGGCTTCCTGATACTCGTCGATGACCTCGCCGTCGGCAATGCGGGCGGCGATCCGCTCCTGGCAGGTCACGCAGTAGCGCGCCCAGGGCACCGCGTCCAGGCGCTTGGCCGAGATCGGCTCCTCACACTCCGGGCATACGCCGTACTGGTCCGTGTCCATGCGGTGCAGGGCGTCGGCAATCTCACGCAACAACTTCATGTCGATGGTATTGCGGTTGAGAAAAATCCATTCTTCGTGGTGGTGCTGGCTCAGGTCGCCTTCGTCCGACGGGGTATCTAACCTGGATACCACTTGCGCCGCTTTCTGGGCGGACATGCTGTGACGGACTTCCTCCGCTTTCTTCTCCAGAATCTTGCGGTAGGGGGATGTCTTGGGTTTCATAATCGCTCTCTATCGGTACGCCGTGCCGAATTAGTCCAGATGGGTAAGACGCAGACTCCCCCCAAAAAGTTGCAGGGATCGAAGCGGGAGCCTTCCAGCGCGGATTGCAAAGTATAGCCCTACGCGCGGCCTGATGTCAAACTGGCGCCGCAATTTACAAAATCTTACAAAGTACTTGACGAGGCAGGCGAATCGCTATTTCGCCTTCTTGAAGGCTTCGATCAGTTCCGGCACCACCTGGAACAGGTCGCCCACAATCCCGTAGTCGGCCACCTCGAATATCGGAGCGTCGGGGTCCTTATTAATGGCTACGATGGTGCGCGACCCCTTCATCCCCACCAGGTGCTGAATCGCACCGGAGATGCCGATAGCCATGTACAGCTTGGGGCCCACGGTTTGTCCGGAACTGCCCACCTGCCGCTCCATGGGGAGCCAGCCCGCATCGCAGATAGGCCTGGAGGCGGCCAGTTCCGCGCCCATGACGGTGGCCAGTTCCTGGATCAGCGGGATATTGTCCGCTTCCTTGATGCCGCGGCCCACCGACACGATCAGTTCGGCCGCGCTCAAATCCACCGCGCGCGCCGATTCCCGGAAGCGCTCCAGCGGCCTGGTGCGCACGTCGCCCGCCGCCACCGCGGGCGTGAACTTCTCCACCGCCGCCGCGCCCTCGACCACCTGGTCCGCGCGGTACGCCCCCGCCTGCAGGGAGGCGAAGTGGGGCGCGGCGCCGGTGAACCTTACGTCGGAATTCAGTTTGCCCTGGAACATCTGGCGCACCAGCACCAACGCGCCCGCTTCCACGCGATGCGCCACCACGTCGCTCACCGCCACGCTGCCCAGGGCGGTCGCCAGCTTGGGCAAAAAATCGCGGACCTGGTAGGTGTGCGGCAGCAGCACATACTCCGGGTCCACCAGCGCCAGTAACTGGCGGAGCGCCGAGGTGTACGCATCCGGCGTGTACTCCTTCAGGAGTTCGTGTTCCACCAGGTAGACCTTTTCGAGCTGCTTGCCGGCCAGTTCCCCCGCCAGCGCCTCGATTCCCTGCCCCAGCACGGCTGCGGAGGCGGTAGTATCGAGTTCCCCGGCCAGTTGCTGGGCGGCGGCCAGGGTTTCAAACGACATGCGGTTCCACGCACCGCCGCGTTGTTCCATCACCGTCAGGATGCTCATATGACGCGCGCCTCGAATTTGAGTTTTTCCACCAGTTTGGCCGCGGCTTCCTTCGGACTACCCCCGAAAAGCTGGGTATGCTTGGCCCGCTCCGGCAGGTACACGCGGTCTAGGCGGATGTTGGCCGCGCCCTCGCCGCCGCCCAGTTCCGCCGGCGTCAGGCGCTTGACCTCTTTCGTCTTGGCCTTCTTGATCCCCATCAGCGTGGCGTAGCGCAGCTTGCTGATGCCCGATTGAATGGTCAAAAGCGCCGGCAGCGGCATTTCCACGTGCTGGAACCAGCCGTCCTCCAGTTCGCGCTTCACGCGGATTCCACCCTCGTGCTTGTCGACCTCCATAATGAGAGTGGCGTGCGGCAGGCCGAGCAGCTCCGCCAAAATCGGACCGGTTTGCCCGTAACCCAGATCGTCGCTCTGTATGCCGGTCAGCACCAGATCCGGAGCTTCGGCTCTGAGCGCCGCCGCCATCAGCCGCGCCGCCGCCAGCGGATCGTAGGCGCCCGGATCTTCGGCCTCGATATGCAGCGCCCGGTCGGCGCCTTTGGCCAGCGCTTCCCGAATGGTCTGGCCGGCGCGCGCCGGTCCGAGACACAGCGCCACCACTTCCCCGCCGTGCTTTTCCTTCAGTTGCAGACCCGCTTCCAGAGCGTATGCGTCAGGCTCGTTGATTTCGTGGGTGAGATCCCCTTCCTCGATCCAACGGCCCGAGGAGGCGATCTTCAACTGCGAGTCCCGAGCCGGAACCTGTTTGATCGCTACCAGAATCTTCATAGAATTGTCCAATCGCTATCGTAACAGCACGCCAATCCAAAAGACCGTCACAAGTCGTTTGGCTGCAAAGGTGGGGCAGGCGCTTTCGCCTGCCAACTCCGTTTGCTGGCGATTATTTCCTTCTCAGGGAGCGGTCACTACCTATTCGGCATAGCGTTTGAAAATCAGGCAGCCGTTGGTCCCGCCAAAGCCGAAACTGTTCGACAGCGCGTGGTCGATCTTCATGGGCCGCGCCTGGTTGGGTACATAGTCCAAGTCGCAGTCTGCGTCCGGATGCTCGTGGTTGACCGTCGCCGGCGCCACCTGGTCGCGGATGGCCAGCACGGTGATGCCCGCCTCCAGTCCGCCCGCGCCGCCCAGCAGGTGCCCGGTCATCGACTTGGTGGAACTGACCGCCACCTTGTACGCATGCTCGCCGAACGCGCGCTTGATCGCCATGGTCTCCGCCCGGTCGCCCACATCCGTGGACGTGCCGTGGGCGTTGATGTAATCGATCTGCCCGGGAACCAGGTTGGCATCCTTGAGCGCGTTGCGCATGACGCGGAATGCGCCGTCGCCGTCGGCCGGCGGCGCGGTCACATGGAAGGCATCCGCGCTCATCCCGTAACCCACCACTTCCGCCAGGATCTTCGCGCCGCGCGCCTTGGCGAATTCCAGTTCCTCGATCACCAGGATCCCGGCGCCTTCGCCCACCACGAAGCCGTCGCGATCCTGGTCCCACGGCCGCGACGCCCGCCAGGGCTCGTCGTTGCGCGTGGAGAGCGCCCGCATCGCCGCAAACCCGCCGATGCCCATCGGCGTCACCGCCGCCTCCGTGCCGCCGCAAATCATGGCGATGGCGTCGCCGCGCTGGATCATGCGAAAGGAATCGCCGATGGAGTGGGCGCTGGTGGTGCAGGCGGTCGCCGTCGCCGAATTCGGCCCCTTGGCCCCGCTCTTGATCGACACATAGCCGGAGGCCAGGTTGATAATGGTCGCGGGAATGAAAAAGGGCGAAATGCGGCGCGGCCCGTGCTCCAGCAGCGTCTGATGTTCGCGCTCGATCACTTCAAAGCCACCGATGCCGCTGCCGATGTAGACACCCACCTCTTCGGCGATGTCCGGCGTCACCTTCAACCCGGAATCCCGCAGGGCGAAATCCGCCGCCGCGATGGCGAACTGGATAAACCGCCCCATCTTCTTGATTTCTTTTTTCTCGATATAGTTGGCCGGATCGAAACCTTTGACTTCTCCCGCAATCCGGCAGGAAAATGCGGTTGCGTCAAATGCCGTGATTCCCGCGATGCCGCTCCTGGAGGCAAGCATGGCAGCCCAGGACAGTTCGGTTCCGATCCCCAGCGGCGTCAGCAATCCGACGCCGGTCACTACGACTCTTCGCGACAAAACTCTTCTCCCCGGTCCGACCTCCAACTATTTCTTGTTGGTCTTGCCTTCAATGTATTCCACCGCGTCTTTGACCGTGGTGATCTTCTCGGCATCTTCGTCCGGGATCTCAAGCTCAAAGGCCTCTTCAAAAGCCATCACGAGTTCGACGATATCTAGCGAATCGGCGCCCAGGTCGTCCACGAAGGACGCGTTGCTGTCCACCTGGCTCTCATCGACGCCCAGTTGCTCGACAATAATCTGCTTCACCTTTTGCTCAACTGCCATGATTCCTCCTGGGATTTTGTGAACGCGTTGATTTTAGCTGCCTTCGCGGAGTTTCCGCAAGTCGCCGCGCCGTGCCCAATCCCTCATTCTGCCATATCCTTGAAAATCCTGCCTGACGGAGTGGGGGGACGGGCGGGAAAGGGGTGCCTTTGTGGGGCAGATTGTTAGGGGTGCCCCCTGGGTCCGGCCGATTGGCAATCGGCCTGTAGCATCGGGGCACGCGTGGGTCCGCCTTGCGCAAGGAGCCTGGGAGAA
>JBEKDV010000052.1:0-29377 GCA_050014175.1 Candidatus Solibacter sp.
GGAAAAGCGTGCGGTTGGCATATCTGCGTAGATTAAGTAACAGGTTCGGGGCGGAAACCCGCGCCCCGAACCCGTCCGGGGCCTGCCAAGATCTCCGGACAGTTTATTTTGCAAGTTCCTAGTTGCCAGCCGCCCTCTTTGCCACCCACTTTTTTTCAGCACACTTCCGTACAGGACACTTCAGTAACGGTTCACTACCGGCCGCAGCGGCGGTCCGAAGCGCTGTGGTTCCTGCTGCACGCGCTGCGGTTCGAGCGGGCGGTCGAGCACCAGCGATCGCAAGCCGGGCATGGCGCTGGCGCCGAGCCGTTGTCCCTTCTCGCCTACGGGCAATTGTCCCGTGGTGAGGTTCTTCAAGCCGAAAAGCGCCAGTTCGAAACGGTCTTTCACGCCAACCTTCTGGAAAAGGCGCGAGAGATACACCTTTACCGTGCCCTCCGAGATCATCAGCGTGGTGGCGATTTCCTTGTTCTTCAAGCCCTGCGAGAGGAGGCTTACCAACTGGCCTTCGCGCTGCGTCAACGCTACGCGACGGGCGCACAGGAAGCTGTCGGTGAGCGCTTTTTCGAACCACAATTCGCCGGCCTGGACCTTTTGTAGGCATTTCACCTGCAAGTCCGTGGGCAGGGTTTTGCGTAGAATGCCGCGCACACCCAGCCCCATCGCCTGGAAAGCCAATTCCGTCGAAATCGAGTTCACCCAAAGCACGATCCGCGAACGGTTCATGGCGTGCTTCATGTCGCTCAGCACCGCGAAGGTGATCTCCGCGGTCAGGTCCATCAGCACCAGATCCGGCGCGCCGTTCGTGATCTGGTCCATCAGGGACGCTAGGGTGTCGCTGGTCGGTAACAGTTCGAACCCGGCTATCTGGCGTAGTACGGACTCCAGGCCTTTGGCCAGGATGGGTTCGTCGCTATAGAGAAGAACTCGCGTCATAAATTTTCTACCTCTCAAAGGCGCCCGCGCCCAGGGTCGAAATTGGGCACGATCCGAAGTGTTTTGGGACCGTTTCGCGCATTTGGTATTCGCTTTTCTCTCAGATTGTCTATTTATTTACTTCGGTTGTCAATAAAAATCTCGAAAAAATATCCAAAATTATCATTGATATTCCGTACGACCTTCGGCGTGGTGCCTCAATAAATACAGGATACTTTGCTATTTAACGTGTTTATTATCATATATTTAAATAGTTAACATCCACCAATGTAGAGGGTTCGCTGATACCCAGAAAATATTCCGTAATAGCCACCTATTATCTTCAGTAAGGAAAATCTGTAATCCCACAATTACGCCGTGGAAGGCCGGATTTGATCGCCTAAATTCCGGCGCGCCAACCCGCCATGAATGATAATTTCCCTCTGCTATCCTTCGGCAACATAAGGTTATAGCCTATTTACGGCATTGATGCGCCTCCCCGACAGAGCTAAATTCGGCAGTGTCGAAACAAAAGAAATGAAGAACATTAATCGACGCGAGAGCCCGCGAATCGCCATCAAGCTCCGGTGCCACGTCTCGTCGCCGGCGCTTTGGGTCAAAAGCGCTATGTACACGGAAAACATCAGCCGCAGCGGTGTTCTCATTGCCTGGCGGGGTGTCGAAGGGGAGCTTCCGGTCCCATCGATGGGCCAGATCGTAACCGTCGAAATAGAATTGCCGGCCAATCACGGGTTCGGCCAAAAGTGTATTCATTGTCAGGGCGCGGTCATGCGGATCGCCAATTCCGCCGAAAATTTTCCGTTGATCGCCCTGCGCGTCAACTATATGGATTTCCGGTCGTTTCACGACCGGATCCGGGCCTTTGAGGCCATGCGGCCGGTAGCCAGTTCCTGGATGGCTTAGGAAAGCAGGAGAAATGAAGGCGCGCTCCCAGTTCGCAGTCAAGTTGCTGCCGTCGCTAGCCGACTTCGCCTTCCTCATGCCTATCGTGTTCCTCTTCGGACGCATGCAGGGAGTGAAGACGCTACTCGGCGATTGTGACACCGGCTGGCACATTCGGACCGGCGAGTGGATTATCGCCAACGGATGGGTTCCCCTGCGCGACATTTTCTCGTTCACCAAACCGGGCGCCCCCTGGTTCGCGTGGGAGTGGCTGAGTGACGTGTTGATGGCCAGGCTCAATTCGCTTGGCGGATTGCAGTTGGTGGTGATCTCGAGCATCATCCTGATTTCGGCGACCTTCGCCGCCCTGTTTCTGCTGGTGCGGCGCAAGGCCAATCCCCTCGTCGCCATCGTCGTCACCATGCTCGCCGCCGCGGTCTCGTCGATTCACTTTCTGGCCCGCCCGCATCTGTTCACGCTGTTCTTTCTGGTGCTCTTCTATGCGGCGCTCGAGCAAGTGCGGGAAGGCCGCACTCGCCTGGCGGGCGTGCCCATTCTGGCCGCGCTCCCCGTAGTCAGCATTCTGTGGACGAACCTGCACGGCGGTTTCTTCGTGGGCGCGCTGATGATTCTGGCCTATGGCGGAGGTGAAATCCTGCGCCTTGTCTTCTCCCCGGACGCCGCCGGCCGCTGGCCGGCATGGCTGAAAGCGCGCGCCTATTTTCTGAGCGGCTTGGCCTGCCTCGCTGTCAGCCTGCTGAACCCGTACACCTACCACCTGCACGTGCACATGGCGCAGTACCTGCGCGACCCGTTTAATTCGCAATACATCGTGGAATTCCTCTCGCCCAGTTTCCACCACCCGTTGGCGATTTTCTTCGAGTCGCTGTTGCTGCTGTCGGTGGCCACCGCGCTCTGGAACCTTCGCCAGGGCCGCTTCACCGAGGCGCTGCTGATATTCGTTTGGGCCCACGGCGCGCTGCTGGCCGCCCGCAATATCCCAATTTTCGCGATTGCCGCCGCCCCGCCCATTGCCGCAGCCATTCAACAGTGGCTGCTCCGTGCGCCGGATCTGAACGTGGCCGCCTGGTTTCGCGCCGCCTCCGCCAGGTTCAACCGTGTGGCGGACGAGACGGAAGAGGCCGATGCGCTCCCCCGTCTGCACCTGGCGAGCGTCCTCGGCGTGCTCCTAGTGGCCGCGCTGATCTACGCGCCGCACCCGCCCAAGAAACTCCGCGCCGAGTTCGATCCCAAAGTCTATCCCACGGGTGCCCTTGCTACCTTGCAAAGCGACCCGGCCGCGCGCATCTTTACGCACGACGAATGGGGCGACTATCTCATCTGGCGCCTCTACCCGGGGCACAAAGTCTTCGTCGACGGCCGCAGCGATTTCTACGGTGACGATTTCGAAATGAAGGTCATCGACGTCCTCAATGTCAAGTACGGCTGGGAGAAAACCCTCAGCGGCTTCGGCGTCGACACCATATTAATGCCCCCCAACGCGCCCTTGAGCGGCGCGTTGAAGGAATCCAGCCGCTGGCGCCTCGTTTATGACGACGGCATCTCGCTGGTGTTCCGGTCCGCATCGCGGACCTCGGGCCTTCAAGTATCCGTTGCCAAGAATGGCGACGGAAATGGCCGTGATCGTGAGATCACGAAAACCCTGACAAGTGATCACACGATCACAGAAACCAAACCCAAAACTTAGGAGCGAACACAATGACGTTTTTGCGTAATCTCTGGAACGATGAACAGGGCCAGGATCTCATCGAATACACCCTGCTCATGGCATTTGTGGCGTTGGCTTCGGCGGCTCTTTTCCTGGGCGCCGGCAACAGCGTCAAAGGCATCTGGTCGGCATCGAGCAGCCAACTCTCGGCGGCGAACACTTCGGCCAGCTAACGCCTCTCGGGGCATGCCGGCACTCTTGCCGTCGCCACCGGCATGCCCCGGGGACAGCAACCTTGGAACTGGCGAGAGCCCGCAATGCGTAAACATGTGGAAATCATTCGGAGGCGCGTTGCGGAAAGTTCCTCTGCAAGACGTAAGCGACCGTTGTCCGGCAACCGGCGCCGGTAGATCGAGCCGGGCGAAGCAGGATTCAGATGAATAAAAGATTCGTAGGCGTTTTGACTTTCGCGTTTCTGGTGGCGGCGGGCGCCAGCCTGGTGCTGTATCGGGTCCTGATCAACCGGCCGGCCACCACTACGGCAGGTCCGGCGATGGCGCAAGTCGCGCTCGCCACCAAGGATCTCGAAGTCGGCACCGTATTGAAAGAAGGCGATGTCAAGGTGTCCGACTGGCCCGCGGCCATCCCGCAGGGCGCCACCACACAGATCAAAGACATCATCGGGCGGGGCGTGATCACGGCCATCTTCGCCAAGGAGCCGATCATCGAATCGCGCCTTGCCCCGAAGGGTGCGGGTGGTGGAATGGCCGCCATGATTCCACCCGGAATGCGGGCCGTGGCCGTGCGCGTCAATGAGGTAGTGGGCGTCGCCGGCTTTGTGGTGCCGGGCATGCACGTCGACGTCCTGATCTCCGGCAACGCGCCGGGAGGCGGTGGCAATCTGGGTACCCTCACCCAAACCTTGCTGCAAAATATCGAAGTTCTCTCCGCCGGCCAGGATTTTAAGAAGGATGCGGAAGGCAAACCCGTCATGGTGCAGGTGGTCAATATGCTGGTCACCCCGACGCAGGCCGAGCAACTCAGCCTGGCCGCCAGCCAGACCAGCATTCAACTGGTCCTGCGCAATCCGTTGGACCACGAGATCGCCAAGACACCCGGAACCGCCCTCCAGCACCTCTTCAATAATGGAAGACCGCCGGCTCCATCCGAGCTATCGCCGCGCCCGCGCGTGGCATCCCAGCGCGTCGCGCCGGCCCCGGTGCGCGCCGTGGCGCCTCCCGCCCCGCCAAAGGAGATCCCCTTCGTCATGGAGATCATCTCCGGGAGCACCAAGACAGAAAAGAAATTCGGCGGAACTCCGGAGGTCAAATAAGTGTCGCGACTTCGCATGGCAATTGTCCTGATCGCGTCCGTCTGGCTGTGGTATGCCCCCGCCGGCGGCGCCGAAAACCCCAAGGCCCAGGAAGCGGCTGCCAGCAGCGCGCCGGGCAAGCTGGTGGTCACTGTCGGTAAGAGCCTCATCATCGATAGCCCGACGAAGATCCAACGCATCTCCGTGGCCAACGGTGAGCTCATCGAAGCCGTCGCCGTCAATCCCAAGGAAGTCCTCATCAATGGGAAGGCCGCCGGCGAAACCTCGCTGATCGTCTGGCAGGAAGGCGGCAACCGCCTTCTCTACGATCTCACCGTGCGCTTAAGCCCCGCACGCCTCGACGTTGTCCGCCAGCAACTGGCGCGCGATTTCCCCAACGAGGAGATCAACGTCACCTTCGATAACGAGACCGCCTTTGTGCGCGGCACGGTCAAGGATGTCGTCGCCGCCGATCGCGTCATGGCCATTGCCGCTTCGCTCGGCAAATTCGTCAACCTGCTGCGGGTCGAGGTTCCTCCGGTGGAGGAGCAGATCCTGTTAAAGGTGCGTTTCTGCGACGTAGACCGCAGCGTCAGCACCGATCTGGGCGTCAGTTTCGCTAGCGGAGCGTTTAACCAGTCCACCTCGGTCGGCACCGGACAGTATGCCTCCCCCAGCGTCGACACCACCGGAACGGTGAGCCTTTCCGAGGCGTTGAACGTATTGTTGTTCCGCAAAGACCTGAACCTGGCGGCATCCATCAAGGCGCTGGAAGCCAAGAGCCTGCTGGAAACTCTGGCCGAGCCGAATATTCTGGCGATCAATGGCAAGGAGGCGAGCTTCATCGCCGGCGGCGAGTTCCCCTTTCCCATGATTCAGCCAGGCTCCACCGGCAACGCCATCACCGTCTCCTTCCGCGAGTTCGGTATCCGGATTCATTTCCTGCCGCACATTACCCCCCGCGGGACCGTTCAACTCCAGGTCTCTCCGGAAGTCAGCTCGCTCGATTACTCCAACGCGGTCACCATTTCCGGCACCACGATCCCGGCCTTGAGCACGCGGCGCGTGCAGACCGAAGTCGAACTCGACAGCGGACAGAGCTTTGTGATCGCCGGCCTGATGGACAACCGGATGACGGAAACCATCAGCAAAATCCCCGGTCTGGCTAACATCCCGCTGCTCGGCAAACTCTTCACCAGCCGCTCGCGGTCGCGCAACAACACCGAGTTGCTGGTCATCGTCACCCCCGAAGTAGTGCGGCCCATTCCCGCGGGTCAGCCCTTGCCTTCGCTGAAGATGTCGTCCCCCTTCCTGACCAAGAACAGCGATGTCGAGATGCACCAGCCGGGAATCGATAAGACCGGACCGGTGCCGGTGAAGCCGCCCACCGATTCCATGCCGGTCGAGGAACTGATCCAGCAGCGTAAGGCCGGCCAGGCGGCGCCGCCGGCCACGCTCCAGCCGTTCCAGATCGTGCCCGTAACCACGGCGCCCCCGTCCGTGAACCCGGGCTTGACGCCTGCCACCGGAGGCACCGGCAAGTGATCCACCGCCGGGGAGACATCACATGTATCCGCTGACCATCGGACTGGCAATCGAGAATCGGGAACTCTGGGATCAGGCACAGGCGACCCTGGCCGACCTGCCGTTCCGCATCATTGTCGAACACCAGGACGTGGGCGACGTCAGCAATTTTCTGGATCGTTTGGAGCGCATGCGTCCGGACGTGGTGCTGGTGGACATCAGCGGCTGGAAGGAACCGCTCGAGGGTCTCGTTACCTCGATCCGCGCCGCCGCCGGCGACCCCATGATCATCGCGCTCAATACCACGGCGGAGGCCGATGCCATCCTCTCCTCGCTGCGCGCCGGCATCAATGAATATCTCTACCCGCCGTTGCAGGAGCCACTCAAGAAGTCGCTCGAACGCCGCAGCCTGGAGCGCAGCCGCCGCCGCGAGGGCGCCAAAGGCGGAGGTAAATCCCTCGGTTTCATGTCCGCGAAGGGCGGCTGCGGCGCCACCACGCTGATCTGTCACGTTGCCAGCGAACTTGGCCGCATGAATCAGAGAGTCCTGCTGGCGGATCTCGATCTCGATGCGGGCATGGTCGCGTTCATCACCAAAACCAAGTCGGTCTACTCCATTTTGGACGCGGTCAACAACCTGCACCGTCTCGACATTCATTACTGGAAAGCGCTCGTCTCCAACGGCATTCCCGGCGTGGAGATCGTCTCCTCTCCGCTGGCCCTGGCCTCCAAGCAGCAGCCCAAGGACGAGCAGATCCGGCAGGTGCTCAGCTTTGCGCGCCCGCACTACGATTGGACGCTGGTCGATCTCGGCCGCAGCCTCACCCACATGGGCATGGCGGCGCTGGAGGAAATCGATGAAGCCTGCCTGGTCACCACGCTGGAAGTCCCGGCGCTGCACCAGTCCAAGCAGATCATCCAGACCCTGATCGACAGCGGGTACGGCAAGAACCGCATCAAATTGATTCTCAACCGCGCCCCCAAGCGGCTCGACATCACGCCGGGCGAACTCGAAAAGATGCTCGGCACGCCCATTTTCTGCAGCGTGCCCAACGACTATCCCGAGTTATACGAAACCTATGCCGAGGGCCGCATGCTCTCGCGAAGCAGCGAACTGGGAAAGCAGATTGCCAAACTCGCCTTGAAGTTGGCGAATCTCGAAGAGGACAAGTCGGCGGTCAAAGACAAGCCTCGCAAATGGTTCGGATAGATAAAGGTAAACCACAATGGCTTCCATGATAGATTCCGGGGTAAGGTCCGGCGAGAGCCGGGAGACCGGCTGGGTAAATCGACTCTTCACCCGCGAGGGCTCCACCCCCGAATACCAGGAGTTGAAGTTCACGCTGCACCGCAAGCTTCTGGACCGGATCAATCTGGAAGCACTGTCTTCCATGGCCGGCGAACGCGTGCGCGCCGAAATCCGCGCCGCCGTGGCCAAACTGGTGGAGGAAGAAAAGACGCCGCTCTCCCTGGTGGAAAAGGACCGCGTCATCGAGGAAATCCTCGACGAGGTCTTTGGCCTTGGCCCTCTGGAACCGCTGCTGCAGGACCCCACCATCAGCGACATCCTGGTCACCACGCCGCATCTGGTCTACGTGGAACGCGGCGGCAAACTCTACCGCACTCCGGTGGAATTCAAGGACGACGCCCACCTCTTGCGCATCATCGAAAAGGTAGTCTCCCGGGTGGGACGCCGCGTCGATGAATCGTCGCCGCTGGTAGACGCCCGCCTGCCCGACGGCTCGCGCGTCAACGCCGCGATTCCGCCGGTCGCCGTCGATGGCCCGTTGCTCTCCATCCGCCGTTTCGGCCGCCATGCTCTCAAAGGCGAGGACCTGGTTGCCAAGTTGGCGCTGACCGAGGGCATGCTGGAACTCCTCAAGGGCTGCGTGAAAGCCCGCCTCAACATCCTGATCTGCGGCGGCACCGGTTCCGGCAAGACCACCCTGCTCAACGCGCTCTCCTCCTACATTCCCGAAGACGAGCGCATCGTGACCATCGAGGACGCCGCCGAACTTCGCCTGCAGCAGACGCACGTGGCGCGCATGGAAACCCGGCCGGCCAACGTCGAAGGCACCGGCGCCATCCACATCCGCCAACTGGTCATCAACGCTCTCCGTATGCGGCCCGACCGCATCATCGTCGGCGAAGTCCGTTCGGAAGAAGCGCTGGATATGTTGCAGGCCATGAACACCGGTCACGATGGATCGCTCACCACCATCCACGCCAACACGCCGCGCGACGGTCTGGGCCGGCTGGAAGTCATGGTCGGCATGGCCAACTCCAACATGGGAATCCGCTCCATCCGCCAGCAGATCGCCAGCGCCGTGGATCTGTTCGTGCAGACCTCGCGTTTCAGCGACGGCGCCCGCCGCATCACCCACATCACCGAGGTCATCGGTATGGAGCAGGATGTGATCACGCTGCAGGACGTGTTCCTCTTTGAGAAGACCGGCATCACCGAGGCCGGCAAGGTGAAGGGCCGCTTCCGCGCCACCGGCATCCGCCCCAAGTTTTACGAGCGCCTCAAGCAGTGTGGGATCGTCCTGCCCACGCAGATGTTTCAAACGGTCGTGGAGATCAACTAATGCCCATCAGCGTCGTGGTTTCTTTCGTCGTCGTGTTCGCCCTGGCGCTATTGGCCGTCAGCGTCGGGCTGAAATATTTCGACGCCCGGCGAAAGAGCCAGGTGGTGGATATGCTGCACACGGCCACCGGCGAGAGCACGGTGAGTGTCAGCAACCTGCTCAAGGAGATTGAAACCGAGAAGCCCTCGGGTCTCAAGCGGCTGTTTTCCAGCATGCAGTTTTCCAGGCATGCGGCCGAGCAGATCCAGCAGGCCGGCCTGACCTGGTCGTCCAGCCGCCTGATGACCACCATGGCGCTGATGATGATCCCGGGCTTCGGCCTGGGCCTGATGGTGCCCTTCCTGCTCAACGGCGCCACCACGGCCGTCGTTTTGGCCCTGGTGTTCGGCTCGACGCCGTATCTGGTGGTGCGGGCCAAGCGCACCAAGAGGCTGAACACGCTGGAAGAGCAATTCCCGGAAGCGCTGGACTTCCTGGCCCGCTCCATGCGCGCCGGCCACGCTTTCTCGATCAGCCTGGAAATGCTGGGCGAGGAGATGGCGGATCCGCTGGGGCAGGAGTTCCGCGCCCTGTTCAACGAGCAGAACCTGGGCGCCCCCATCGACATCGCCCTGCGCAATTTCTCCGTCCGCGTTCCGCTGCTCGACGTCCGCTTTTTCACCTCGTCGGTGCTGCTGCAGAAACAGACGGGCGGCAACTTGAGCGAGATCCTCTCGCGTCTGGCCTACGTCATCCGCGAACGCTTCCGGCTGAAGGGCCAAGTCAAAGCGGCCAGCGCCCACGGGCGTCTGACCGCCACCATCCTCACCCTGATGCCCATCGTGACCATGCTCGCCCTGCTGGTTGTCGCCCCCGGCTACTTGCAGGGGATGGCGGGAGATTCCGATGGCAAATATCTCATTGGCGGCGCCATCGTGGCGCAGGTCCTGGGCAATTTCTTCATCAAGAAGATCATCAACATAAAGGTCTGATATGGCTCATCCGGCACTGTTCTCCACCTGCGCATTCCTCATGCTGATGCTCATCCTTAGCTGGGTGGGCTACCGTCTGATCTACAAGCCCGGCAAGTTCATGCGCCAGTTGGGCAATCCGGTCATCACCAACGATTCCAAGCGCCTCATGGAGGCGGAAGGTGAAAGCGAAGCCAGCACGCTGGTGACGTTCCTGCACGGAATCGGGTCGCGCGTGCCCTCTTCGGATGCCGAAGTCGCCAACCTGAAGCTCGATCTCATGCGTGCCGGCTATCGTTCGGAGAACGCGCTGGCGGTTTTCTATGGTCTGCGCATCGTCATCACTCTGGTGATGCTGGTGATGTGCATCACGCTCGAAGCCAGAATGCCGGCCAATCCGGTCATGCAACTCGGCCTCATGGCATCCGGCATCGCCGCCGGTTGGATTTTGCCGCGCTTCTTCCTGGAAAAGAAGGTCTCTAAACGGCAGGAGGTTCTGCGCCTCTCCTTGCCCGACGCCTTGGATCTTATGGTGGTATCCATCGAGGCCGGCTTGGGCCTGGACCAAGCCATCCAGCACGTCGCCCGCGAACTTTACGGCAGCCATCCGGAACTGAGCGATGAAATGTCCCTGGTTACCCTCGAAATGCGTCACGGAAAACGCCGCAGCGAGGCGTTGCGAAACTTTGCCGAACGCACCGGCGAGGCCGAGTTCCGCAAACTGGTGGCCATCCTGGTTCAGAACGACCGCTTCGGCACCAGCATGGGCGAAAGCCTGCGCACGCATTCCGATTTCCTCCGCGTGCGCCGCCGCCAGGAAGCCGAAGAGCGCGCCGGCAAGGTCGGCGTCAAGCTCGTATTTCCGATTTTCTTTTTCATTTTGCCGTCCATGTTGATTGTGGCGGCCGGGCCCGGCATCCTACAGATTTTCAAGTACCTCTTCCCAATGATGAAATCAATGGGGTGACACGCAAAAGGAGCGACAGGACGATGAACGACGCAATTATGCAGGCAGCCATCTGGATCGCGGCAGGGGGCATTATGGTGCTCTTTCTGAAACGGCGGCGGTCCCGCAGAAGTACGCGCTAACCAACCAAGGGAAACCCGTATACCACGAAAGGAGAAAACCTAATGTACCTTGCGCTGCAAGGAGCGATCTGGCTGGGCGCCGGCGTGACGCTCGTGATGCTACTCTCGCGCCGCCGCAGGCGCCGGACCGTTCTCTAATGTTCGATCTGAAGCTGGCTGGCCCAAAGCCGGCAGTCCGGGACCCCTCGCCAGCCACGATTTCGCAATGTCGATTCAACTTCTGCTGAGCAAACAGAATCGGGATGGCGGCTGGCCCTACGTCCGGGGGTCCTCCTGGACGGAGCCGACGGTCTACGCCATCCTGGCTATGCTGGCGGCCGGCGAACCCGCTGCGGCGCGCCGCGGCCTCGATTGGCTGCGCGCCTCGCAGTTGCCCGATGGAGGCTGGCCTCCGCGGACCGGATTCGACGAAAGCACGTGGGTCACGGCGCTGGTCGCGCTGCTTCCCGCCGGCCAGCTCGGAAGCCAGGCCCATGCCCGTGCCATCGACTGGCTGTTAGCCACCAGCGGAGAAGAATCCTCCGCCTTGTACCGTGTGCGCATGTGGCTCTTGGGCTCACCGCAACTGCCCGAGCACGAATTCCCGGGATGGCCCTGGATACCCGGCTCGGCGGCGTGGGTCGGACCCACCTCGCTTGCCATTCTCGCCCTGCAAAAGGAAATGGGCCGCCGTCCCTCGTCCGCGCTTCGGCGGCGCATCGATCAAGGCCGCCGATTCCTGTTGCGGCGCATGTGCCAGGGCGGCGGCTGGAATCACGGTTCGGTACGCGCACTTGGCTATGAGTCGACGCCCTACCCCGAAACCACCGGCATGGCGCTTGCCGCCCTGCGCGGGGTTCGTTGCAGCGAAACCGAGCACTCGCTCGACGTCGCCGGCCGCTTCCTCGGCGAATGCCGTTCCGCCGACGCGCTCAACTGGCTGCGCGTCGGCCTACTCGCCCATGGCCGCCTGCCCGATGGCTACTGTCCCCCCGCCCAACTGGCTTGCCGGACGCTGCCGGAAACGTCGCTGGATATGCTGGTGGCGGCGGCCCAAAAAGGCTCTGATTTCCTCGCGGGCTGATCCATGGCACAACCACCCTCCAGACGCGAATTCTTGACCGCCACCGCCGGCGCCGCTATGATGACCGGCTGCGGAATCGAGACGCGCAGCATTCCCCCGGCGCGTGTTTCCATCCTCAAGGTGCCTGCCTATGGCCAGACCGTCTACGACACCGTCCGCCGCCTTCTGGTGGATCATCTGGGCAGCGTCCGCGGACGCAACATCCTGCTGAAACCTAATCTTGTCGAGTTCGAACCGGCCACCACCATCAACACCCACCCCATACTGGTTCACGCCGCCTACGAGGCATTCCGGGCCATGGGCGCCGCCACCGTTCGCATCGCCGAGGGGCCTGGACATCGCCGCAACACCCTCGACCTGGCCGAAGCCGCCGGATACTTTCATACCGTTCCGGACTTCGAGGACCACTTCGTCGACCTCAACCTGGATGAGGTCACGCGCGTGCGGCCGGCTGCGCAGTTCTCCAGCATCAAGAAGCTCTACCTCCCCAACACCGCCCTCGGCGCCGACTTACTGGTCTCCATGGCCAAGATGAAAACCCACCACTGGGTGGGCGCCACGCTCTCCATGAAGAACCTGTTCGGAGTGGTTCCCGGCGGCATTTACGGTTGGCCGAAAAATGTGCTCCACTGGGCCGGAATCGACGAATCGATCGCCGATCTGCATGCCGTCTTCCCCCACCACTTCGCCATCGTCGACGGCATCGTCGGCATGGAGGGTAACGGTCCCATTCAGGGCGCGCCCAAACACGCTGGAGTGCTGGTGGCCGGAAGCGACCCGGTAGCCGTGGACGCCACCTGCTGTCGCGTCATGAAGATCGATCCCATGCAGATCCGCTACCTGCAACTGGCTACCAGCCGGGACGCCCAGTCGCAGATTGCCGAAGACCATATCCTCCAGATGGGCGAGTCCATCCAGAGCGTGTCGATGCCTTTTGAATTGATTCCGCAGTTCCAAAGATTGCGGTTGGAGAACACCTAAATGCGAAGGTGGTTGTACCTCGCACTCTCGATCCTCCTGTTGGTGCCGGTCTTCTGGCAGCCGCGGGTACAGGCCGGCGATCTCTCCAGTCATTTTTACAATGCGTGGATGGCCCAGTTGATCGAAACCGGGCGCATTCAGGGATTGGTAATCGTCAGTCAGACTACCGACATTTTGTTCGACCTCATGCTGGGCGGCCTGTTCCGCCTGTTCGGCGCCGAACCGGCGCTGCGCATGGCGGTTTCTGTCGCCGTCCTGGTGTTCGTCTGGGGCGCCTTCCGGTTTGCCTCGGTCGTCGGCGGGCGGCCGGCGTGGCACCTCTTGCCCTGCATTGCCATGCTGGCCTATGGCTGGGTCTTCCACATGGGCTTTTTCAATTTCTACCTGAGTATGGGCCTGTGCTGCTGGGCGCTCGCCGTAACTTGGGAGTGGCATCCGCACAGCACCGCCATCGCCGGGCCTCTTCTGGTCTTGGCGTATCTGGCCCACGCGCTGCCCGTGGTATGGACCGCCGGCCTGCTGGTGTACCAGTGGCAGGTGCGAAGGATCTTGCCACGCAACCGGGTTTTCGTTACCGCGGGCTGGCTGCTGTGCATGGTGCTGATCCAGGTTGTGGTGGGCCATACGACGTCTTCGCACTGGTCCATCCACCAGATCAAGATGACCACAGGCGCCGACCAGGTCTGGGTTTTCGATGGTAAGTACTACCTCGTTCTCATAGGACTGCTGATCGTATGGGGGATGCTGTTTCTGGATTTGCTGAAAGACTCCGGCCTCCCCCGAGTCGTCTCGAGTGTTCCCTTTCAGTTCTGCGTGATCAGCGCGGCGGCGGTGTTCATTCTGCCGACAACCATTCTCCTGCCGGGCTTCCAGCACACCCTGGTCGATATTGCCGAGCGCATGTCCCTCGGAGTCGGCATCTGCGTGTGTGCGCTGCTCGCCGGCGCCCGCCCGCGCACCTTCCAGCATTTTGCCATGATGTTCGTGGCGGTAGTTTTCTTCGGATTCTTGTATCGTGACGAGAAAACGCTCAATACCAGGGAAGACCGCATGGATGGAGTGATCTCGCGTGTCTCGCCCAGCCGGCCTCTCCCGCCGGTCAGTCCGGGCCAATGCGGCCCCATGGCCGTCCGCAATCGGAAAGAAGGTGCGCCGTGTGGAAACATATCGCTATAGGCATTACCGGATCTGTTGCCCTCAAGTTGAACCGTCCGCGGCTTGCGAGCTGGCCCTGGCGCAAGATCCTGGCGGACGCCGGGCTTCTGGCGGCTTTTGCCGTGACTTCCTCCCTGCTGATTCGCCGGTGAACTTGGCGGCCCTCAGCCGCCCGCGTGCCCCGAGGCAGCCAGCAACACCATCAGGTTCCAGATCACCAACCCGCTATACCAGTACGAAATCCAGCGAACGATGTGAGCTTTGTTCGCGTAGGCACAGAGAGCGCCGATCCCCAGTGCCAGTACTTTCGAGGCAATCACCCCCGCGGCCGGTCCGGCATGCATCATCAATCGGATGAACGGACTGGCTTCCGCCGCGCCCACTCGAAAACCGAGGAGCGTGGTCATTAGATCCAACAGTTGTAAGTAGATGAAGACCTGATAAATTCCCATTAAGTATTTTCCCTGATCACCTATCGGCTCTTTTCCGCAAACAGTTTAGCCTGTCTCTCATACAAAATACCGGCAATTTTGTACCGCCTGTACCAGCGATTCGCCGTTCGTTCCAGTACAAAGTCGTGGATTTGGGACCTTAGTCCCGATGTTCGCCTGTGGGTGCGAGAGGCGCCGGAGCGGGTTCGCGGGGAGCGGTCTGCTAAATTGGTCAACAGTGACTCCTTCGGCGTTGAGCCCGTTCCTGATGGTGGAATCCAGTGGACGGCGTTTTCCCCTGGGCGAGGGGCAGTCTTGGGCCATTGGACGCGGTGACGGCTGCGCCCTGATGCTCGACAGCCGTTCGGTATCGCGGCTGCACGCCCTGATCCAGCGCAGGGACGCAGGCTGTCTGGCGCTGGTGGATCTGGGCAGCCGCAACGGGTCCTTTGTCAATGGGACTCGCGTGAGTTTTCCGGTGACGCTGCACGACAAAGACAAGATCCTGTTCGGCGATCAGCAACTCATCTTCTGCAACCCCGCGGGCGCCGAGTTCCCGCAGACGGCCCCCGTCGTGGACCTAAGGAACGCTCCCACCACCGCGCTGCACACCAACTCTCTTACCACCATCCTGGTGGTCGACATCCGCGATTTCACACCGCTGGCGCGCAGCCTGCCGGAAGCCCTGCTCTCTCAAACCATCGGCACCTGGTTCCTGCGCAGCGGGCAGATTGCACAGCGCCTGGGAAGTTGGGCGCAGAAATACATCGGCGACGCGGTCATGGCCGTGTGGGTCCACGATCGTCCCCAGCAGGCGGGCGCCGACATCGTACGCGTGCTGCGCGCCGTGAGCGAGATCGACGCGGCCACCGCGGAGATCAGCAAAACGCTGGCGTTACCGGCGCCGTTACGGATAGGCGCCGGCGTGAATACCGGTCCGGCGATTCTGGGCGGCGCGGATTACACCGCGCTCGGCGACACCGTCAATGCGGCTTTCCGCCTGGAATCGGCCACCAAGAGCATCGGTTTCGGCGTGGCGATCGGCGAGCGCACCTATCGGGAAATGCCTCCCCCGGAGCGCACCAGCTTCGTCCGGCGGGTAGTGGAACTCAAGGGATACGACGGAGCCAGCATCGCCTGGGCGATCTCCTTCGAGGCCTTGCAGGAAATGCTGCGGCGCTGACTACATGTACTCGGGAATCTGAATCCCCAGGATCGACCCCGTGCGCTCCAGTTGGCGGCGGAAGAAATCCGTCATCCACAGCAGAAATACCTTCTTTTCGCGGTCCGGTTCGTGAATGATGGGGTACTTCTGATAGAAATTGCTGTACGTCTGCGCCAGTTGGAAGGCGTATCTCGCCACGTGCGCCGGCTCGCCTGAATGCACCGCGCTCGCCAACGCCGAATCCACCTTCGATGCCGCCAGCAGCATCTGCCAGAAGTCTTCGAACTGAAGCTGGCGCGCCATCGCCGCGGGTTCGAGTTCCTTCGCGAAGTCGGGAATCTGCTCGCCTCGCTCCTCCAGCTTGCGCAGAATGTTGCGCGCGCGCACGGCCGCATATTGCACGTACGGACCCGTATCGCCCTCGAAGCTCAACGCTTCCTGCAAGTCGAAGGCGATCACCGTATTGCGCGTGAACTTCAGCAGGAAAAAGCGCAATGCTGCGATGGCGATCTGCGTGGCTACGTGCAGATTCTCGTCCGCCGTGTCGCCGGGGTGCCGCGAACTCACCTCTTCCAGCGCTTTAGAGATCAGGCTGTCCATCAGATCGTCGGCCTTCACGCCCAGCCCCTTGCGGCCCGAGACTTCCACGTACGGCCGCTTGCGGTCTTCCTCCGACAGCGGAATGCCCAGGTCCGCGCAGCAGCGCGGCGATAGCGCCACCATCTCGTAATTGAAGTGGATCGACTGATCCGCCTGATCGTTGTACCCCAGCGCGCGGAGTCCCGCCACCACCACATCCTGCAAATACGATTGCCGCGCGTCGATCACGTTGAACACGCGCGTGCCATGCCCGAACTGCTGCCCCGTCTCGGCCGGCTCGTCCGTGGTCACCCAGAGCACCCGGCCGTCGGCATACGTCTGGAATGGACGATAATAGAAGTCCTTGCCCAGCAGCCCGAATTTCCAGAGCTGGTAGGCGATATCCTTGCCCACGTAGGTCACCGTGCCGTCGGAACGTACGATCACCTTGCCCTCTTCGGAAAGCCCCGGCATCACCCAACAGCCAGCGTTTTTGCCCTCATTCTCGAAGTAAATCGCCTTGCGTTCCTTGAGCAATTCGAACGCCGAGGCCCAGAACTTCAGGTGCAGGATTTCGCTTTCGCGCGGCAGCACGTCGTACTCCACGTCCAGCCGGAGCATTGTCTTCAAGTGCGCCTTGACGATGGCATCGGCCACCACGTGCGCCAGCTCGGCCACTTCGCCCTCTCCGGCTTCGATGGCGTGCAGCGTGGCGCTGCGCCACGGCAGCGATTCGGGATGGTCCTTGTAATAACTCGACGTGCGCGCGTACAGATCCCAGCAGTAATAATCGAAGCGCACGGCCGGGTTGGCCAGCAGTTCCTCGACATCGGCCAGGCTTTTCTGTTCCAGGTAGTGGAAGCCGACCACCACGTCCGCCACCTGCACGCCCGTATTGTCGACGTAGTTCTGCACTTCCACGCGCTTGCCGCCGGCGCGCAGCATGCGCACGAACGTGTCGCCCAGCGTGGCGTTGCGCAGGTGCCCGATGTGGGCCGCCTTATTGGGGTTGATGTTGGTGTGCTCGACGATGATCTTCTCGTCCGCGCCGGCCTCCGCCGGGCTGTCGCCGCGCATTAGGCTGGCGGCATAGGCGCCACGGTCCAACCGGATGTTGATGTACCCGTTGCCGGCTACCTCCAGACCGGCCACGCCGGGGACCGGACCCATCTCCGCCGCCAGCTCGTCCGCGATCTTCCGCGGAGCCTGCCGCAACTGCTTGGCCAGTTGGAAGGCCGCGGGTACGGCCATTTCGCCGAAGCCGCTCTGCCGCGGCTGCTCGATATTGACCGCCAGATCGATGCCGTAGCGAACCTGTATGTGCGCGTGAAACGCGCTCGCAATCTGCTTTTCGATAGAATGAAACACGGGAAACTACGAGTATAACGTAGGCGCCGTCAGATCTCGTATTCCGGCGCCTTCGTGCTCGTGCTGCGACCGAAATTGATGTGATTCCAGATGCGCTCGTGAACCCAGTACGCGCCGATCTTCAGCACCATATCGAGCACGCCCGCCTCCATGGAGAGCGAACCTCGCCCTGTGAGCAAGTAAAAAATCCCGGCGGTCGTCGCCGACCCGAGGATTCGGTAGCTCACCGCTTTGGCAATGCTCCGGTAATGGCTCTCTACATGACCCACTGTTATCAGATTGTACTATACCTGATGGAGATTGCCGTGATAATCGTGGGACAGGCCTCCAGCCTTGCCGCCTGCCCCAGGTTCCCCCGCATCTTGGAACGTCATTGTTGCCGAACTGGATCTCTGGTACAGTTCGGCAAACCAACGGAGAGGAGATAGCGCATGAAGTTAACAGAGGGGATCCATTATGTGAGCCAGTCGAAGGGCGGGCATGTTCACGCCTTTTTGCTCGATGACGGCAAGGGCTTGACGTTGATCGATGCGTTGTACGATAGCGACGCTGGTCTGCTCCTGGAGGAGATCGGGCAGATGGGGCGCCAGCCCTCGGACCTCAAGAACACCATCATCACCCACGCCCACCGCTCGCATATCGGCGGCGTGGCCGCGCTCAAGAAACTGAGTAACGCCACGGTCTATTCGCACGAGTGGGAAGCTGGAATCCTCGACGGGAGCCGTGCGGCGACGAAAGTCTCCTGGTTCCCCAAGCTGCCGCTGCAAGCGTACTATCTGCAACTGGGTCTGGCGCTCGGTTTCGACAACCACGTGCCCTGCCGCGTGGACCAGTCGCTAAAGGAGGGCGACCACGTGGGGCCGCTGACCATCGTCTCGACGCCTGGCCATACGCCGGGATGCCTCTCCTTTTCGTGGCCTGAGAAGAAAGCTCTCTTCGTGGGCGACGTGATCGTGACCTGGCCGCGGGTTGAGGCCGGATGGGCCGGTCTGACACTCGATATGAAGCAGAACGTGAAATCGGTGGGCAAGCTGTCGGACTTCGGGAGCGTCGAGCTGGTCGCCGTAGGCCATGGCGAACCGATCCCGCAGGGTGGAATCGAAGTGTTGAAGAAACTGCGCGAACAAAAGGTGTAGGGGGCGAAGCTTCAACCGCAGTAATCCGCCGCCGCTTCCGCCAGAATCTCCGCCAGCGTGACCACCGATTCCACGTCCACCCACTCCACATCCGCGTGTGCCCCCTCGCCGCCCGCGCCGCACACCACGGTTTCCACGCCCGCGGCCTGCAACAGCGCCGCGTCCATCCACGGGGTATCGCCGATGTGTGCCGCCGGGTAACCACGCACTTTCGCCGCGGCCCGGTCCACCGCCTTCACAATGCGCGCACTCGCCGGCACTTCGAACGGGTCGCGTACGAAGAAGGGCCGCACCGTCGCGTGGAAATCCGCATCCTGCGCGGCCAGCCGGTCCACGATGGCCTGAATCTCCGCCGTCGCCAGGGCCGCCGACTCCCCAGGCACGGTGCGGCGCTCGATCCGCACCACACTCGACGCCGCATACGTGCTCAGGCCCGTGCCGCCGCTCAGCATGGCGGCGTGCAGCGAGGGCGGCCCCACCAGCGGGTGCGGCGGCCGACGGCGCAGGTCGCGCTCCAGTTCGCTCAACCCGGCCAGGAAGTGCCCCATCTTCATGTTGGCGTCGATGCCCAGCTCGAACTTGCTGCCGTGGGCCGCGCGCCCGGTCGTCTCCACCTCGATCCACATGTAGCCCTTGTGCGCCAGGCAGACTTCCAGCCCCGTAGGTTCGGTCACGATCGCGCCATCCACCTTGACGTGCGCGAGTACATCGCTCGTGCCGAGGCTGCCATACTCCTCATCGGCCACCGCCGCCACCAGCACGTCGCCGCGCCGGCGCGTGCCCGAATCCTGGAGCGCCTTGGCGGCGGCCATGCACGCCGCCAGCGAGCCTTTCATATCGTAGGCGCCGCGTCCATACAGCTTGCCGTCGCGCGTCGCCCCGCTGAACGGTTCGGCCATGCCGGCAACGTCCACCGTGTCGCAGTGCGCGTTGAGCATCAGGCTGCGCCCGCCGCCCGTGCCCGCCAGGCGTCCCAGCACGCTCGTCCGCCCGGGCGCGGGTTCCAGGATCTCCACCGCCAGGCCGCAGGCGCGCAGCGATTCCGCGATGAAAGCGGCGATCTCCTTCTCTCCCGGCGCGCCGGGCACGAGCGTGGGGTTGATTGAATTGATCCGTACCAGGCGGGCCAGAGTCTCCAGCGTGTACTTGCGGTCAATCTGCATGACGTTATCTCCGAGCCGCAACCGTCAAACCAGTTGGCAGGCGAAAGCAAAGCGCCTGCCCCACACTTATACTCCTAACTTCACCGCTCGTCCGGTGGGCAAAGTTACTGTCTGCGCGTGCCCGCTGAAGCGCACCGTCACCTTGCTCGCCGCCGGAGACCGCAGCGTGGCGGAGGTCAGCTTCCCGTCCTTCCACGCCATGTCCACCGTCACGTTGCCGCGCGCTTTGAGGCCCGTGACCGACCCCTCCGCCCACGCCCGCGGCAGCGCCGGCAGCAGATGTATCTCCCCGGCCTGCGATTGCAGCAGCATTTCCGCCATTCCCGCCGTAGCGCCGAAGTTGCCGTCGATCTGGAACGGCGGGTGCGTATCGAATAAGTTGGAATACACACCGCCGCTCCCGCCGTAGTCGATGTTGTTCCCCTTGCCCGTAATATGCAGCAGGTTGCGTAACAACAGGTGGGCGTGATCGCCGTCCAGCAGCCGCGCCCAGAAGTTGATGCGCCATGCCATGGCCCATCCGGTGGATTGATCGCCGCGCGCGCTGAGCGAGATCCTGGCCGCGTGGGCCAGTTCCGGCGTGGCCACCGGTGAAATCTGGCGTCCCGGATGCAATGCGAACAGGTGCGACACGTGGCGGTGCTCGTCGCGAATATCGTCGCGGTCTTCCGGCCACTCCTGCAGTTGCCCCCACGCCCCGATTTTCGGCTTCAGTAGTTTCTCCCGCAGTTGCGCCACCTTCTCCCGGTACTCGGCATCCACGCCCAGCGCGCCGGCGGCCTCTATGTAATTGGTGAAAAGATCCCAGACAATTTCCTGATCGTACGTCACGCCGGGTTCCTCCGGTCCATGCTCCGGGCTCCAGCCGTCCGGCGTCACTAAGGCTCCATCGGCGCGCGCCACCAGGTGGTCTTCCCAGAATTGAGTTACCTCCTTGAGCACCGGGTAGGCCGTCTTGCGCAGGAACTCCCGATCCCGGGTGAATGCGTAGTGCTCCCAGTAATGCTGTGCGTACCAGGCCGAACCGGGAGGATTCCACTTGAAACTCCCCGCGCCGAAGATGTTATTCTCTGTCTGCACAGTCCAGCCCCGCACATTCGGATAGTGCTGCCGCGTCGCCAGGGTGCGCACGCCGCGCAGGCTGTCGACGTAATCGAAAAATGGAATCGCGCATTCGGCGAGATTGGTGGGTTCCGCCGGCCAATAGTTCATCTCGATATTGATGTTGGAATGATAGTCGCTACGCCACGGCGGATTGTTGGAGTTATTCCACAGTCCCTGCAGGTTGGCCGGCAGGCTGCCCGCACGCGAGGAGGAGATCAGCAGGTAACGGCCGTACTGAAAGAAGAGCGCCTCCAGTTCGCCATCCGCCGCGCCGTCGCGATAGCGCACCAGGCGCTCGTCGGTGGGCAGATCGGGCGCGCCGGCGCCGAGTTTAAGTGATACGCGCCGGAACAGCCGCTGATAATCGGCCACGTGCGCGGCGCGTAAGTCCGCGTAGGACTTTGCCGCCGCAGCCTTCAATTGCGCTTCGATGCGTTCATGCGGCGCATCGCCGCGCCACCCGCGCGCCCGGTCGGCGACATAACTGGTACCCGCCGCCACCAGGACGGTAAGCGCATCGGCGCGCTCAATCTGAAGCACGCCGTCCGCCGAGGCCGCGATGCGTCCTCCCGTATTGATTACTTGTACGGCAGTTTCATAGAGCAGGCCGTTAGCGAGTTTGCCGCCCGCCGTCAGCAGATTGCCGGAGGCCGTAGTCCGCGCCGCGTGAGCGTCGTTCAGTTTCAGTGTGCCGTTGTAGGCGCCGGGCTGATCGGTCGTGTAGCGCAGCACCAGCGTCTGCAGCGGCGCACTGGCCAGATACTCGCGACGGTAGGCGATTCCATCCGCGGTATATTCAATGCTGTGGATTGCGCTGTCGATATCCAGGAGTCGCTGATACCTCTCGACAGCGCCATGCGTCAGATCGAGCCACAGGTCGCCCAGATTCTGATAACTGCCGGTATCCTTTTCGTCGCCCGTCCATAACGAGATTTCGTTGAGCTGCAAATGTTCGTGGCGCGCGTCGCCGAAGATCATGGCGCCGAGCCGTCCATTGCCGATCGGCAGCGCCTGGCTTTGCCAATCCTCGGCGGGCTGATTATAGCGCAGGGCCAGGCGCTGGCCGCTGGCGGCGAGGGCCAGGCCAAGTACGGTAAGAAATGCGCGGGCGATGTATTTCATGGTCTTTTCCATTGTGCACCTTGCACGGCGGACCGGCGGCCCGGGGCTCCGCCGCCACATACCGGTCCTATTTTGGACAGTTTTGGAGTATCGGTACTTTTGGACGGGCAATAGTACCGAAAAATGCTACAGCACATCGCGCCATTGGTGTCCGCTTCAACTTATAATTAAGCACATATGTCCCTTAGTCTTGACAAAGCGACCTTGGAAGCTGCGCTGGTGGGTTACCAGCAGCAGCTTCAGCAGATTGAAGCGAAGATGGCGGAACTGCGCCGCCAACTCGGAAAGGCGCCTGCCGCCGCGCCCGCCGCCAAGCGCGCGCGTAAAGCCGCCCCGGCAAAGCAGAAGCATCGGATGAGCGCCGAGGGAAGAGCGCGTATCGCCGCCGCGCAGCGTGCCCGCTGGGCCAAAGCCAAGAAAGCCCAGAAGCCGCAAGATTAGACCCCCCGGGACTTAGCCCTGGGCCCGGACGGTGCTACGGCCCTGTCGCCACAGGCAAGCCGCGCCCAGCAGAAACAGGCCCGCGGAAATGAACTGTGACGTGTCGAACGCTCCGCCCAGCACATTCCCTTGCTCGTGGACACGGAAGAACTCTACCGTAAACCGTGCCGTCGAGTAAAGCATGAGGTACGCCCCGATAATTCCTCCATCGCCGTGCGCCTGGCGTATCCGCCAGTAAAGGAAGCCGAAGATAGCGAACTCCGCAAAGGCTTCGTAGAGCTGTGTCGGATGCACCGGGAGATTGAGCGGCACACCCACCAGGTCGTGCGCCACCGGACTGGTAAACGTCACCGCCCACGGAAGGTGGCACTCCACACCCCAGCAACAACCAGCCGAAAAGCAGCCGAGGCGGCCGATGCCATGGCCCAGCGCGATGGCCGGCGCGAACACGTCGGCTGTCTTCCAGCCGGGAAGCCGGGTCTTCCGCATGTACCAGACCGCCACCGCCAGCGCCGCGATCAGCCCGCCGTAGAACACTCCGCCCGCCCGTAACGTGGAGAGCGAGAGAATCTCGCCGGCGTGCTCCGCGTAATAGCGGTAATCCACCAGGAACCTCATCGCCTTGGCGCCGCCAATCGCCGACAGCGCGCAGTAGATGCCCAGGTTGGTCACCGCGTCCACATTCAGTCCCGCCTCCCGCGCCAGACGCCCGGCCAACCACAGCGCCGTCAGGAAAGCCACCGCCACCAACACGCCATAGGTGGGCAGGAAATGGAAAAGCTCAGGATACATTCGCCGCCTGCCGTTTCGGCCGCAATAGATCGATCAGCAGCAACCCGCTGCCAATCACGATGGCCGAATCCGCCACATTGAACGTGTGCCAGTGATATTCGCTAATGTAGAAGTCCAGAAAATCCGTCACCCGGCCCCACGCCACCCGATCGAACACGTTGCCTGCCGCGCCGCCCAGAATCAGCGTCAGCCCCCAGAAGGAATAGCGGTCCAGCCGCCGCGCGTTCCACAGCGCGGCCGCCACAAATACCACCGCCGCCGACGATAGCACAATCAGCAAAGTGGTCCGCCATTCGTTGCCGGAATCGTTCATGATGCCGAACGCGATCCCGCGGTTCTCGGAGCGCACGATGTTGAACAACCCCGGGATCACGCGCACCGTGTCCATGGCCGACGCGTTGCTCTCCACGATCCACTTGCTCAGGCGATCCAGCGCGAACACTCCCGCCGCGATTCCGTAAGACTTCACGCGCGGGTCAGCCATGGATGATCTCGTGGACGGCGCCGGCGCACGGCAGGCAGATGGTCGGGAAACTCGCGTCGCCACCCACATCCAGGGTGTACTTCCAGCAGCGCTCGCATTTGACTCCCGCCGCGCGCTCCACCTGCACGGCGAGTTCAACCGCCGTACTTTGGGCGGCCGGCTCGAGTTCCACCTGCGACACGATGAACAGGGCGGGCAGTTCCGCCGCGTACCGCTCCAGCAACCGGTAAAGTTCGGGGCTCGCGGTGAGCCGCACGCGCGCTTCCAGCGGCGCTCCGATCAGCTTCTCGTTACGCGCCGTGTCCAGGTGCTTCAGGACGACATCCCTCACTTCGACCAGACGGTCCCAGTTCGCGGTGCGCTTCCGCGCGGCATCGTCCAGCCCCGCCGCCAGTTCGGCGGGTTCCGGGAAGTAAGCCATGTGGACGCTCTCGGCGCGTCCCATGTGGCCCCACACCTCCTCGGCGGTGAAGCTCATCAATGGCGCCAGCAAGCGCACGAACGCGTCCAGCAGCCGGTAGAGCGCGGTTTGCGCACTGCGCCGCCCGTGCGATTTCGGCGCCGACGTGTAAAGCCGGTCCTTCAGCACATCGAAGTACACCGCGCTCAGATCCACCGTGCAGAACGCGTAGACCGCGTGATAGATCTTGTGGAACTCGAAGTTGTCGTACCAGGCGCGGCAGCGCGCCACCAGATCCTCGGCCTTCAACAGCATCCACTGGTCCAATTCCGCCATCTCGCCCGCCGGCACCGCATCGGTTGCCGCGTCGAAGCCCGCCAGGTTGCCCAGCATGTAACGGAACGTATTGCGCAGCTTGCGGTAGGCATCCACCAGGCGCGTCAGAATGGTCGCCGACATGCGCACATCTTCGTTGAATTCCACCGACGCCGTCCACAGCCGCAGAATGTCCGCGCCGTGGTCCTTGATGATGGTCTCCGGATCGACCGCGTTGCCCAGCGATTTGTGCATCGCCTTGCCATCGCCATCCAACACCCAGCCGTTGAGCAGGCACGCCCGGTAGGGCGAACCCCCGCGCAAGCCGGTGCCCACCAGCAGCGAACTGTGGAACCAGCCGCGATACTGATCGCCGCCCTCCAGGTACACATCGGCCGGCCACGGCAGGCCGAAGCGCTCGTTGAGCACCGCCAGATGGCTCGATCCCGAATCGAACCACACGTCCAGAATGTCGCTCTCCTTGGCGAATTCCGTGCCGCCGCACCTGGCGCACTTGTGCCCCGCCGGCAGCAGTTCCGCCGCCGTGCGTTCGTACCAGACGTCCGCCGTGTGCTCCGCGAACAGCCCCACGATTTCGTCCAGAATCTTGCGGTCCGTTACCGCCTCCCGGCAGCCCTCGCAGTAGAACACGATGATCGGCACGCCCCACACACGCTGCCGCGAGATGCACCAGTCGGGACGCACGGCGATCATGTTACTGATGCGCTCCTGCCCCCACTCCGGCATCCACTTCACCCGCTTGATGGCATCCAGGGCGTCCTGCCGGAAATGGTTCAGGTCCATGCCGATGAACCACTGCTCGGTGGCGCGGAAAATCACCGGGTGGTGGCAGCGCCAGCAGTGCGGGTAGGAGTGCGCCAGCTTCTCAGTGCCCAGCAGCGCGCCGGCGGCCCGCAGCAACTCCAGCACGATGGGGTTTGCTTCCCACACCGTCTTGCCGATCAGCTCGTCCGGAAGATATCCCGGCGCGCCCTCGGCGCGGAAAAATCGCCCCGCCGCATCCACCGGACAATATGTCGCGATGCCGTACTTCTGCCCGATGGCGTAGTCTTCCTGCCCGTGTCCCGGCGCCGTGTGCACCGCCCCGGTGCCCTGCTCCAGCGTCACATGGTCGGCCAGAATCCCCAGCGAATCGCGCTCCATCAGCGGATGGCGGAACACCGCGCCTTCAATGCGCGCGCCTGGGAACGTGGCGATGGTCTGGTACTCCTGCCAGCCCAGTTTTTCCGCCGTAAACTTCACCAGGTCCGCCGCCACCAGATACACCGCGCCCGCCACCTCCACCGCCGCATACTCATAGCGCGGATTGTAGGCGATCGCCATGTTGGCCGGGATGGTCCAAGGCGTGGTGGTCCAGATCAGGCCGTATACGTTGCGGCCGGCCAGTGCCGCGTCGATCGCCGCCGCCTCGGAAGCCAGCGCAAACCGCACCCAGATCGAAGGGCTGGTGTGGTCCGCATACTCCACCTCCGCTTCGGCCAGCGCCGTGCGGTCCCGTATGCACCAGTGCACCGGCTTCAGGCCCTTGTACACGTAACCCTTATCCAGGAAATCCACGAACGCGCCGGCGATCACAGACTGATACTTCGCGCTCATGGTGAGATACGGATCTTCCCAGCGCCCCAGCACGCCCAGCCGCTTGAAATCCTGCCGCTGGATCTCGACATATTTCTCCGCATACTTGCGGCACGCGCGGCGGATCTGTACCGCCGTCATCTGCGCCTTCTTCGATCCCAGCTCGCTATCGACTTTGATTTCGATGGGCAGGCCGTGGCAATCCCAACCCGGCACGTAGGGCGAATCGAAGCCCGCCATGGTCTTCGATTTGACGACGAAATCCTTGAGGATCTTATTGAACGCCGTCCCCATGTGAATCCGCCCGTTGGCGTACGGAGGCCCGTCGTGCAGCACGTACAGCGGCCGGCCCGCGCGCGAGGCGCGAATTTTGTGATACAGCTTCTCCTCTTCCCACCGCGCCAGCATCTTGGGCTCGGTCTGCGGCAGGTTTGCCTTCATGGAGAAAGCCGTTGTTGGCAGATTGACCGTCTGCTTCAGGACTACGTTTTGCGGATCCATTTTAGGGATAACTCTCATGGTACCAAGTAGCGCGGCGGCAGGCTCCGCCGTGGGAACACGCTTGGGGAGACGCCAGCGCCATCATTTCCGCGCGAGGACACGGAAAATCCTCGGCGGCGAGTTCGACGTGCCGCGACAGGGCCGCAACCGCCGGCGCCGGTACGGTGGGCAGTAGCATGCCGCCGGGTAAGTGTTCTACTCTGGAGTTTCGAGAAGCCATGAGACAAATCGTATTGGAAGCGCCACGACAATTCGTGGGACACAGCGTGCCGCCTGTGGTTCGCCAGCCCGGCGAGGCGTTGGTGAGGATTCACCGTGTCGTCATATGCGGCAGCGATTGGCACGCCTTCGAGGGGCACCAGGCCAATTACACCTTTCCGCGCATCATCGGTCATGAGTTGAGTTGCGAGGTGCTGGAGGCTCCGGACAACAGCCGCGGCATCCGGCCGGGAGACCGATGCGCCATCGAGCCTCACCTGACCTGCGGCGTTTGCAGGCCTTGCCGTCTGAATCGCCCCAACTGCTGCGAGAACATGAAGGTGTTGGGGGTGCACGTGGACGGCGGGATGCGGGGTTTGATGAACGTGCCGGTGGAGCGCCTGTATAAGTCGGAACGGCTCTCGTACGATCAACTGGCGCTGGTGGAATTCCTCACCATCGGCGCCCATGCGGTGGCCAGGAGCGGGCTGGTGGCCGGCGAAGACGTTCTGATCGTCGGCGCGGGACCGATCGGCCTGTCGGTGTTGCAGTTTGCGCTGATGGCGGGTGCTTCAGCCCGGATCATTGAGAAGGTCGAGTTCCGCCGCCAATTCGCTGGACGTTTTGGCGTGGACGTTCTATCGGAGTACGACGGCCGGCCCGCGACGGTTGTTTTCGACTGCACCGGCGATGGGGAGGCCATCGCGGCCAGCTTCGACCTCGTGGGCCCGGCCGGGAGGCTGGTCCTGGTCGGCCAATTCCTGGGCTTCATCCCCTTCGACCATACGCCCTTCATCCGGCGGGAACTCGATATTCTGGCCAGCCGCAACAGCCACCACCAGTTTCCGCGGGTGATCGGGATGGTCGAACGCGGCGAAATCGACTTGGACACGTGGATCACCTGCCGCGCGCCGCTGGCCGAGGTGCCCGGCGTGTTCCCGGAGTTGGCCCGCCACAAGAACTACATCAAGGCCATCTTCGAGGTTCAGGACTCGGATCTCTGAGGCGGGCGCCAGTGGCTCCGGGAAGAAGCGGACCTGGAGCCAGACCTCCGCGTACCGATCGCCCGGTCTCGAACAGGCAGTCCCATATCCGCACACTTGGTCATCGCCCAACTCGCCAGAATCGCGGCCCGATCCGTGCGGCATGCAACGTGCTCCGTTGACGGGTGGATGACTGATGGATTCTGAAACCAAACCTTACCGCGTACTGGTCTGCGACGATCAACCCGACGTGCTCGAAGCCTTGCGCCTCCTGCTCAAGGGCCAGGGCTGGCAGGCCGTCAGCGCCGATTCGCCCCGGCGATTGCTTGAAACCGTCCGTGGAGGCGGCCCGTTCGACCTGATCCTGACCGATCTCAATTATACCCGCGACACCACCTCCGGCCAGGAAGGCATGGACCTGCTGGCCAGCTTGGAAGCCCAGGGCAACACCGTCCCCGTCGTCGTCATGACCGCGTGGGGCAATGTCGATCTGGCCGTGGAGGCCATGCGCCGCGGCGCCTGCGATTTCGTGCAGAAGCCCTGGGACAACAACCGCCTCCTGGCCACCATCCGCAAACAGGCCGAGCCCGCGCGCCGCCAAAAGAGCGAACTGGAGATCGCCGCCAACGTGCAGCAGCAGCTCTTCCCGCGCAAACTGCGCCGTCTGGAATCGCTCGACTACGCCGGCCACTGCCTGCCGGCGCGCGAAGTCGGCGGCGATTACTACGACTTCCTCGAAATGCCCGGCCGCGGCATCGGCTTCGTGCTCGGCGACGTGTCCGGCAAAGGCGTTCCCGCCGCGCTCCTCATGGCGAATCTTCAGGCCTGTTTCCGCAGCCAGCCGCCGCACGCGCTCGGGCGTCCCGCCGAAGTGCTGGCCACCATCAACCGGCACTTCTTCGCATCCACCGCCGCCGAACGCTTCGCCACACTCGTCTTCGCCGTCTACGACGATGCCGCGCGGCAGGTCCGCTACGTAAACTGCGCACACTGTCCGCCGCTATTGCTGCGCGCCACCGGCGAACTCGAAATTCTCGACTCCACCGCCACCATGCTCGGCGCCTTCGAGCACTGGAGTTGCACCGAAGCCGCGCTCACCCTGAACCCCGGCGACACGCTGCTGCTCTATTCCGACGGTGTCACCGAAGCCGGCGCCGAGAGCGGCGGCGAATACGGACAGGACCGCCTGATCCACACGCTGCGCGTCAATCAAGGGCAGCCAGCCGAAGCGCTGGTGCGGACCATCGTGGACGACGTCAACGAATTCAGCGGCGCGGCCCGCGGCGACGATGTGACGATAGTCGCCCTGCGCGGACTATAGTCCGCGGCCTGGAGTTTCTACATTTTCTCAAGCGGCGGCGGCGCGGACGAGCTGGGTATCTGTGATTTTGCCCTCGAATTCCGTCAGGAGGTCGGGATGCTCGGCCATCTCCTTGCGCAGCAGGGTGAC
>JBEKDV010000053.1:0-30294 GCA_050014175.1 Candidatus Solibacter sp.
GTAGCCGACCGGCTTGTTGTTGGATGGATCGATGGCCACGTTCCGGCCGATGTAGATGCCGCCGTAGTAGGCCGAAAGCTGCGTCTTGTTCACCTGGATTTCGAACCCCCCGATGGCCGAGCCGGAATGAACCGGCGAGATGCTGCCGTCGCCCCGGACCACCAGGTCCGGGGCCTGGCCGAAAATCCAGCGCCCGCCGCCGTCGCTCCAGTAGTTGGCACTCACCAGGCGTAAGTTTCTGGTCAGGTCCGCCAGCAGGTTCGCCTGCACGCCGACGCCGGCTTGGCTGAAATGCTGCCCGGTGAGCGTGTTGAAGGCACGGAAGGCGCGATCCACGCCGCCCAGTTCGACGTGCGCGTGGCGGCCGTTCACACTGGGATCGAAGGCGATTTTGGCCACAATATCGGGACGCATCGAGGGTACGCTCAGCGTCGTTCCGCCGTTGTTCAACTGGTTGCTATACGGCGTCGCCAGCGCCGCGGGCAGCACCACCATCCCGCCGCCCGCCGACCCGCCTATGTACTGCTCGGAAGCCTCCAGCGACAGGCCCATCGCAACCCGGTCATGTGGATGGTAGACCACTCGGAATTGCGGGTCGCGCGACCACACCAGGCCCGCCTGGTAGTTCACATCGATGTTCTGCGAGTAAAACAGATCGCCCGGCAGCGGCGAGATGCCGTTGCGGCCCGGAGTCAGCATGCTCCAGGACTGCCCACCGAGAACCTCGATCTTGCCCCTCCGCAGGTCCGCGAAGTACAGCCGCAGCCGCAGGGTGTCGCTGTTGCTGCTGACGGCGGCGTTGGTGGGAACGAAACCCAGGAAGTCCGCCTCCAGGTAGCCCAACACCTTCGTTTCGCGGAACTTGGTATCTAGCCGCAGTCCGATGCGCGAGTTCTGGGCGCTGAGCCGCGTCTCGGTCAGGCCGCCTTGCGCCGTGTCGCGGAAGGGAATGCCGCCAAAGTTCGTGCCGATGCCGCTTCCCAGCGCGGTGGAGCGCGTGACCGTCGTGAAGTCCAGGAAGCCGAGCGGAGTGAGATTCGCCATCCCGATGCGAAACGACAGCGGCGACGCCTGCTCGGCAGGCTTCGGATTGACAAGGGACGCGTCGGCCGCTTCCGGGGCGTGGAGAGCCGCCGGCGACGCCGGGACGGCGCCGGCGGCGATCACGGACTGAGCGCGCGCGACCAGGTTGTCCGCCGGCCATTGGTTCGCGGCGTTCCCCGCGGCGTGGTCGAGAAGCCCCTGCTGGCGCTGAATCTCGGCCTCCAGCTTGCGCAGGTGCTCCCGTTGCGCCTCCAGCTGCCCCTTCAGTTCCTCCAGATCGCCCGTGGCCGGCACGGTCGCCGGGGGCGTCCCGCCCCGCGCCTCCTGCGCGGAGGCGGGGTTCACGGTCGCCGCGGCCAGCCAGATCAACAACAGGCCAGATGTTTTCGTACGCATTGAACGTCTCCTAACTTATTTGTGTCGAGCGATCCGCGCCCGCGTTTCACACTTTTTTTGACGATTTCCAACGACCGCCGCAGGCGGATCTTGCAGTCCCCCAGCAGCGGCGCGCCGTGTCCGAAGTAGATGGCCCGGACATTGCGGGCGCAAATCTTCTCCAGCGCGGCGGCGAAACTCTCTTCATAGGTGCCATCGGCGGAGTGGATCAGCAGCGTGGTATCTCCGGCGAAAAGCACACCTTCTTCGGGGCAAAAAAGGCAAATGGAATCGCTCGAGTGCCCCGGTGTATGCAGCACTTCAAAGGACCGGTCGCCGGCCTGCAATTCGTCTCCGTCCCGAAGCTCGCGATCGACCCCTTCCACAAAGCCGTGCAAGGCGCAAACCGTGGGCTGGAACCGGTCGCGAATGGCGCCCAGCAACTCGACGTGATCGTAGTGTCCATGGGTCAGGACGACCTGCTCGACGGCCCGTTTGCCGACCCCGGTGGGCGCGTGTGCGAGGGCTTCCAGCACGGCGGTATCGCGGCCGACGTCGACCAGCGTGTTCACGTCGCCGATGGCGCTCCAGTCGCCCAGCACCAGGTGCACGTTCGAGGTGTAAACCAGCCCGGAGTTTTGCAGGAGAATCACGCGCAAGCCGCCACCTCCAACTTGCGGAACAGTTGCCCGTGGGGAACCACCTGTTCAAACAGCGGGGTGGCCTCGGCGGGGAGTTTCTGGGTGTGTTCGGTGACGAAGTAGCCACCCGGCGCCAGGGAGCGGTGGAACATCCGGATGACCTCCACCCGCTGGGAATGGGAAAAATGCAGCAGCACGTTTTTGCACACCACCAGGCTGAAGCCGGAGTCGACCTCGCGGAGCGAGAGAAGATCGTGCTGTTGAAACCGCACGCTGGCCCGAATCCGGTCGGCCAGACGATAGGCGCCAGCCACGCCCGCCGGTTCGAAGTACTGCTCCAGGATTCCCGGGGGCATCCGTTCGAGTTCCCCGGCTGGATAGACCGCCTGCCGGACAACATCCCCGAACTGATCCGTCTCGTCGATGTCCGTGGCCTCGATTCGCAGATTGCGAAAAGCGAACTGCCCGAGGCGGCCGGCCAGCAGGATGGCCAGCGTGTAGGCTTCCGGCCCCATGGCGCAGCCCGCGTCCCAAATTCTGGGGCGGCTGCGCCCGGCCAGATTTGGGGCAACGTGGTCGATGGCCAGTTCAAGCGCCTGTAAATCGCGAAAGAAGAACGTGAACGCCATCAGAATCGCCTCGGCCCGGCCGTTTCGCCCGGTTCCGCCTGAGCGCCCAAGTTCAGCGTTTGACCGATGTCAAGCACCAGCAGGAGCCTGTCCTTGAGTTTGTGAATACCCCGCACCAGATCGCGGATGGCTGGGTCGAGGTTATCGGGCGGGCGCTCAAAAGACGCCGAGTCCACCTCGACCACGTCGCCAATCTCGTCGACCAACAGGCTGACGGCGCCTTCTTCGGTGCGCACCACCACGTTCATGGCGGTCTGGCCATCGGCCCGCGGCGGCAGGCCGAGGCGGCGGCGCATGTCCAGCGCCGTGACGATCTGGCCGCGCAGGTTGATGAGCCCCTCGATGACCGCCGGCGCCAGCGGCACCGAGGTCATATCCTGGTAGCGCAGCACCTCCTGCACCTGGAGCACGTCGATGCCGAAGTAAGATCCGGCGACGTCGAAGGTGGAGTACTGCCGGCTCAGAGCCTGGTTCGCGCTTTCCAGCAATGAAGCGGTTTCCGTAGCGGCCATTGAATTAACCTTTCTCCCCGAGGAGTTCGAGGGCTGCCGGCTGGGCATTCAGGGCGCTCGCCAGTCGGTGGATGGAGCGCAACATGGCCTCGCGGTCACCGCGGATCAGGTAGTCCTGGAAGGAACCAGGATGGGTGGCCTGAATGCCGGCGTTTTCGGCGGAATCCGCCAGGGCTAGGGCTGGAACCGCAGCCAGGGAAGGCTCGCGGCGCATCTTTTCCAGGAACTCGCAGCCTCCGCCGCCGGGCAGGTCCAGGGCCGTGAGCACCACATTCACCTTGACCCGTGCCAGTTGGCTGAGGGCTTCGGCCGTGGTGGACGCCTCCACCACCCGGTAGCCGGCCATCTCGAGCGATCCGCGCAGGATGCCGCGCGAAAAGGGAGAACCTTCGGCCAGCATCACGGTGGTACCGCCGACCGCGTCCGTCTCGTGCCGCCGCCACTCGTCGGCCGCATCTCGAATCACGGCATCCAGGTCCAGCATATCGGTAACCCGTTTGCCGATGACCGCCGATCCCAACAATCCCTTGCGCCCGGTGGCATGGCGGACGGTCACCGTGTCGTCGACGATGTCGACCAGTTGATCGACCAGCAAGCCGATCCGCCGTTCCGCGTCGTTGAAAACGATCGCCTGGACAGGGTCCTGGCTTCCCGCGGTATCCGCGTATCCGGGCTCCAGAATCGGCGCCAGTGGCGCCAGCGGCAGAATCCGGCCACGGTACTGCACTACCAGGCGGTTGCCGGCGCGCTCCACGCGGGAAAGCGGAAATTCCTCCAGGCGCGCCACCAGCGATAAGGGCACCGCCAGCCGCTGGAACGGGCCGGCGCGGAACAAAAGGTAAGTCTGCCGGCTGCCGACGGCGTTTTCCTGCCGCGTTTCGGTCTCCACGCGGGCGCGTTCACGGCCGGAGACCACTTCGCCGCACTTCTGCGCGATCCCCAAGACGTCCAGGATCAGCGCCACACGCCCATCCCCCATGATGGTTGCCCCGGCGTAGCAGTTCAGTCCTTTGAGGTGTTTGCCGAGCGGCTTGACCACGATCTCCTGGGTATCCTTGACACCCTCGACCACCAGCCCGAACTGCCGGTCCTCGGCCTGCAACACGGCAATATTGACGACACCGGGTTCGGCCTCCAGGCCTTTCAGCCCGAGCACCTCGCGAAGATAGACGATGGGCAGCAGGTTGCCCCGCAGACGATAGACCGTGGTGCCGCGGATGTGTTCGATGGACCGCAGGGCACTCTCGCCTTCCAGCCGGACCAGTTCCACCAGGCTGACCTGAGGAATCACGAACTGCTCGGCGCTGTCGACGACATCGGGTTTCCGAAGCCCACGGCGGCGGTCGCCCAGGGTGACCACCAGCCCGGGAATGATGGCCAGCGTCAGCGGGATTTTCAGCTTGACCGTCGTGCCTTCGCCCGGACGGCTGGACAGGTCCACGGTGCCGCCGATTTTCTCGATGTTGGTGCGCACCACGTCCATACCCACGCCGCGGCCGGAGACGTTGGTCACCTTTTCGGCGGTGGAAAGGCCGGGAAGGAACAGCAGGTTCCAAGCCTCCCGCTCCCCCATCCGCTCCGCCTGGTCGGGACGAATCAGGCCATTCTGAACGGCCTTGGACTTGACCTTTTCGGTGTCCACACCGGCCCCGTCGTCGGCGATCTCGATGATGACCTGCCCGCCCTCATGAAAGGCGCGGAGAGAAATGCGGCCTTGCGCCGCCTTGCCCCGCCTTGCCCCGCTCCAGCCGGACCTCCGGCCGCTCGATGCCATGGTCGCCCGAGTTGCGCACGATGTGGGTCAAGGGATCCTTGATGGCCTCGATGATGGTCTTGTCCAACTCCGTGTCGGCGCCATCCATCTCCAGGGCGATCTGCTTGCCGCAGGAAGTCGCCACGTCGCGCACCAATCTCGGCAGCTTGTTCCAGACCACCCCGATGGGCTGCATGCGGGTCTTCATGACGCCTTCCTGCAACTCCGAGGTGATCAGGTTGAGCCGTTGCGAAGTCGCGCTGAGCGTGGAGCCTTCCTGCTGGGCGCTGAACTGGAGGATCTGATTCCGCGTCAGCACCAGTTCTCCCACCAGGTTCATGAGTTTGTCGAGCAGGTGCACGTCCACGCGGATGGCCGAATCCGCCACACTAGCCGAAACCTTCTGCGCGGCGGCCTCGGCCTCCGGCGGCGGGACGGGCGCTGCCGCTGCCGTGCAGACGCCGGCGCGGGCCGCTTCCTCCAGCCTCCGGCAAAGGTCGCTGGAATCCTCAACGGCCTCCTTGCCGGTGGCCTCGATCGCCTTGAGGTGGCGGCGCAAGACGTCCACCGCCTCCAGGACCAGGGATGCCAGACCCGAGGTCAGGGTCAGCGATCCGGACCGCAATTGCGACAGCACGTTCTCGGCCTGGTGCGCCACCCGCTCCAGCTTGCCGTAGCCCAGGAAGCCGCAGGTCCCCTTGATGGTGTGAAACGTCCGGAATACGCTGGCCAGCAACTCGGCGTCCCGAGGCCGGCGCTCGAGTTCGACCATCTCCTGATCCAGACGGCCGAGATTGTCGCTGCTTTCGATCAAGAACTCGTTGACGATATCCTGGTCTTCCATGAGTCTCCTGTGTCCTGGATAACTAATCGGCTGATCGCCGCCCAGACTGTAGCCGTTAGTCAGACTAAATTATGTTCTTGGTCCGATTTGATCGGCCTGCTCCGGGGCGCCTGGCAAAAACATGGGGTTTGACGGTAAGCGGGGATGGATCGGGCGCGCGCCAGTACCTTTATATCGAAAAGTACTTGAAAGCATCCCGGATCCGCGCTATCATTAATAAAGCGATGGTGACGCCCCGGACCGAACCCGCCGAACTGCACGCGCACGCCATGGACAATCTGAAGTACATCCGGCAGACGCTGGAGCGCGCCGGAAGGTTCACGGCGGTCCCCGGCAAGGGCGGCGTGTTGATGGGCGTCGTGGCAATCCTGGCGTCCGGATTGGCCAGCCGTCAGGCCAGCGCTGGCGGTTGGCTGGTGGTTTGGACCGCCGCCGCCTTGCTCGCCATGGCCATCGGAATTTCCGGCGCGGCGCTGAAATCGCGGCGATTTCAGATTCCCCTGTTTTCCGGGCCGGGCCGCAAGTTCGTAGCCGGTTTCGCTCCCGCGCTCGCGGCCGGAGCGGTTTTGACGGCGGTGTTCTACCGCGCCGGCATCTCGGGATTTCTACCCGGTGTGTGGCTGCTGCTCTATGGCGCCGCGGTGCTTTCCGGCGGATCGGCATCGGTGCGGATCGTGCCCGTGATGGGCGCCTGTTTCATGTTCGTGGGGACGGTGGCGCTCCTGCTGCCGGGATGGAACGAGGTGCTGCTGCCGGTTGGCTTCGGCGGGCTGCATGTGATTTTTGGAATCGTGATCGCGGTGAAACATGGCGGGTAAACCGAACACCATGCGGCGCGATCGTGAGAAGCGTCCCGTGCTGGAGGGGGTTGGCGATGCCTCCAAGTTCGACCGCCTGGTCCACGAACGCTTGCGCCTGGGGATTCTGAGCGCGCTCACCGTGAACGAGTCGCTGACCTTCATCGAACTGAAGAAACTGCTGGACACCTCCGACGGCAACCTGAGCGTCCATGCGCGCAAGTTGGAAGAAGCGGGTTATGTGTCCTGCGCCAAGAGCTTCGCAGGCCGCATACCGCACACCGAATACCGGTTGACGGTGGCCGGGCGGCGCGCGCTCGACCGCTACCTGGACCACATGGAAGCGCTCATCCAGGCCACGCGCGAAAAGTAGGGAGATTTTTTTATGCCTATTGACTTTAATATACAAAGTACTCTGCATATTGGAATCATCATGGACGGCAACGGGCGGTGGGCGATGGGCCGCGGACTGCCGCGCATCCTGGGACATCGCGCCGGGGTGGAGGCGGCGCGCCGGGTGGTGGAGGCGGCGCCGGACGCCGGGGTCGGCATCCTCACGCTGTTCGCCTTTTCAAGCGATAACTGGCGGCGTCCGCCGGCGGAAGTGGACGCGCTCATGCGCCTGATGGCCGGGTATCTGGAAACCGAGACGGCGCGTTGCATTGCACAGGGCGTGCGCCTGGAGGTGATTGGCCGCCGCGACCGGCTGGACGCGAAGCTGTGCTCCGCCATCGCCCGGGCCGAAGCCGCCACCGCGGCGGGACGCCGCCTGTGGCTTCGCATGGCCGTGGATTACTCGGCGCGGGACGCCATCCTGGCCGCCGCCCGCGGTCTGCCGGAACTCTCCCGCGATGCTCTGGAGCGGGCCATGGGACCGCCCGTAGACCTGTTGATCCGCACCGGCGGCGAGCGGCGGCTGAGCGATTTTCAGCTTTGGGAATCGGCCTACGCCGAACTGGTGTTCACCCGCACCATGTGGCCGGATTTCGATGCGTCCGCGCTAGCGGCGGCGGTGCGCGAATTCCACGGCCGGGAACGCCGCTTCGGCACAATCCCGCAGGCGCCGGTGTATCGCCAGGAAGCCTGGCTGGATTAAGGCCGCCGCCGTAAAACGCCAAGCGCGAAGAGTCCACCACCCAGCAGCAGCAGCGAACCGGGTTCCGGGGCATCCGTGAATTGCGGGGCATCGAACACCGGCGGCCCGTTGAAGAGCGGGGTAACACCGTCCGCCGAACTTAACGTCGATGCCACCCATCCGTTGGACGCGTCTGTCGTCTGCACGAAACCATCGTTGAACACGAAAGCGAAGTGACCCACCTTGTCGCAGTTCACGGCATCGGGGGTGAGCAGGCACGCGCCCACCACGGGCGGAATGCCTTCCTGCTCGTTGAGCTCGGCATCGGTTCCGGTAAGCTCATCGCCATCCGGCGGATTCACGCCATAAAAACCGATCGTCAGGCTCCCGGTCGAACTGATGTAGTTGAATCCGCAATACAGAAAGAACGGGCTTGCCGACCCGGAGTTGCAGGTGAAGGAGTCGTTGATATCGGCGGCGCTCAAGCCGGTGGCGATGGTGGTGTGCAGGTAGAGCGCCGTGATAATGGCCCCGGTGTCGTTATACAGGCCGAGTATGCCGTTGCCGGCCGTTGGGTCGAATGTGCCGCTGAAGGTGCTGATGGGCGAGCTGAAGTTGTCGGACTCCACCCCGGCAGCCGGGTCCTGGATGGTGCCGCCCCATGCCGATGCCGCCACACACACGATCGCGCCGCAACCCGAGAACAATCGTCTATTTAACATTCCGTGGCCCTTTCGCAGCCTTCGTTGAGCGCTTTACCCCATGGTTACGCAGCGTCCGGGCGGAGTCAACTTGAGGTTGACCATCCGCGCGCGATCGAAAAGGGAACGCGTACTAGGACTGATGGATCATTGGGCGGCCTTCCTGGAGAATTCCTGCGCCATTTGAGCGAAATCCGCGGTCTTGCGCAGCCCGGCCAGCTCCGGATCGCTCATGATTTCGTCCAGCGGGTAGTTGTGCCGCAAGGCTTCGCGCAGGCTCGCCACCGCTTCCTTGTTACGGCCGGCCAGCGCGTAAATCGAGGCCTCCGTGTACATCAGATCGATGTTGGCGGCATTCAGCTTGCGGGCGCGCCCGATCAACTGCAAGGCGGTAGTTCCGTTGCCCGTCTTAGCGTAGGCGCTGGCCTGATTGCCCAGCGCGTCGGTGTCGTTGGGACTCACCTGCAGGGTCTGGGCTGCCAGCTTGATGGCGGCGTCGTAGCTGGCGGCGGCCAGGTCCCGCCGGTTGCTCCACCGGTAGGCGTCGGCCAGGTTCACGCGGTAGCTGGCTTCCTTGGGGCTCATCTTGATAGCCTGCTCGAAATCCGTGGCCGATTCCGCGTAGCGTCCCAGGAAAAAGTAAGCCACCCCCCGATTGGAGTAGTAGAGCGCCTTGGGTTCCAGCTTGATCGCCTTTTCGTACTCCGCCAGACACTCGCTCCATTTGCCTTGCGAATAGTGGACCTTCCCCAGGTTGCTCCAGCCCGTGGAGAGGTCCGGCGCCAGCACCGTCACCTGGCTGTACGCGCTCAGCGCCTTGTCGTACTGCCCGGAATCGTTGTACAGCCTGCCGAGCTGGTTCCAGTTGCGCCATGAGTTCTTGTTCAGGCGCGTGGCCTCTTCCAGCCGGGCGATGGCCTGCTCTGGCTGGTGCGCCACCCGGTAAGCCTCCGCCAGCCGGCGTAACCCTTCGTCGGAATTGGGTACCAGCAGAGTGGCGTGCTTGTAGTAGGCCAGCGCTTCTTCGAATTTTCCCGTGGCGGCGGAAATGCTGAGCAGCGAGTAGTAGACCTCGGGCAGGGAATCGTTGAATCCCTCGGCCGCCTGCGCCGCCTGCAAGGCTTCCGCCGTCCACGTGTTTTCTTTGGTGATGTTGTACATGGCCAGGCTGGCGTCGGCCTTGCCGGTGAAGGCCTGGGCAAAACGCGGATCGCGCTTGATGGCTTCCTCGAAAAACCCCAGCGCCTTGGTCATGGTCTCGGCGGTGCGTTTGCCGCGCAGCAGGGTGCGCCCGCGCAGATAGAAATCGTAGGCATCCACGGCGTCCGTGGGTTGCCTGGTGCGCGCCAGTTCTTCCTTGCTCTCGGCAATCTGGAGCGCGCTCACCAGCGCATTGAAGCTTTTGTTCTCCACCGCCAGCAGTTCCCGCAAGGAGCCGCCGGACTCGCGCTTGAGAAGGTTGCCGCCCTGCTTCCCGACCGAATCCATCGCCACGATAATCGAAATCTGGTCCCCCGATATGGTCACGCTGGTCCTCACCAGCAGCGTCACGCCCAGGCTCTTGGCGATCTTCGCGTCGTCCTTCAGCCCCATCGTCGGGTCGCCCGCCGCCACCGACGTGACGTACACGTCTTTCAGCCCCGCCAACTTGGCGCCCAGCGTCTCCACCACCCCATCGGCCACGTACTTTTCCGCATCGTCGCCCACGTACTTGGCGGGCAGCACCGCGAGAGAGTGCTTGGGCGCGCCGGGCGCCGATCCTCGCGGTGGCCCCAGAATCCAGTGGCGCGCGCCGGGGATCGCCAATGCCAGCCCGATGGCCAGCACCATCGCCCCGCCGAGAATGCCCCAACGCCCCGTCGGCTTGGGAATCTCGATGCTAATGGTGGCAGTCCCCGCCTTCGGCGCCTTCGCCCCCGCCGTCCACGCCCCCGCCGCCCCCGCCACCGTGCCGGGCAAGGACGAACTCGCGGGCGAACTTATCGCCGGGGCGTTCTGCGCGTCCAGATCGTCGAGGATCTCCCGCGCGCTAGAGTACCGTTTGGCCGGATCCTTCTCCAGGCACTTCAGGATGATGTGGGCCAGATAGTCCGGCATCTCCGGAAAGACCGTGCGCGGATCCCGCGCCGGCGCCGTGACCCGCTGGTACATGAGCTGCATCGCCGATTCGCCGCGAAAGGGAATATCCGCCGTGAACATCTCGTACACGATCAGGCCCAGCGAATAGATGTCCGCGCGATGATCCACCTCCACCGCTTCCACCTGCTCCGGCGACATGTACCGCGGCGTGCCCAGGATCTGCCCCGTCCGCGTCATCATGGTGACTTCCGATTCCAGGCTCTTGGCCAGTCCGAAATCCGAAACGTAGATGTTGTCGCTCTTGTCGATCAGGATGTTCTGCGGCTTCAGGTCGCGGTGGACCACCCCTTCGTTGTGCGCCGCTTCCAGGGCCGCGCACAACTGGCGGGTGAACTTCAACGCGCGGCCGAAATCCAGCCGCCCTTCCTTTTCGATCAGCCCCGCCAGGTCGCAGCCTTCCACGAACGCCATGGTGATGAACTTCACCCCGCCGGCGTCGCCCAGGTCGTGTATGCGCAGAATGTTTTTTTGCGAAATCCGGCTGGCCAGCAGCAATTCCTGTTTGAATCGCTGCATGGTCTGCGGATTGCTCGCCAGCTCCGGCCGCACCAGCTTGAGAGCCACGGTGCGCCCCAGTTCGTTGTCGTAGGCCTTGTACACCGCGCCCATCCCGCCTTCACCCAACAGCGACTCGATGCGGTAGCGCGTACCGAACGCCGTGCCCGGCGCCAGGTTCGTGGGCAGTACGGCGCCCGCGGCCGGCGCGCCCCAGGTGGCCGATTGCGAATCGCCCGGAGGCGGCGTAATCAGCCCGGCGGCGGTCGCTGGCTCGGCGGGGGCGGCGCGTTGCGCCACCGTCGAGCCGTCCAGCATCACGGTCTGCGCGTCGTCGGCCGCATGCTGCAAAGCCCGGCCGCAGTGCCCGCAGAAGCGCAGATTATCCGGATTGGCGGCATTACAAGTGGGGCAGACCATTCCCGCGACCGTCGCAGAACCTTTCAAATAAGCGGTACCAGCTATTATGAGGCCTTGGTCTCGCTCCCGCAACGTGCGCGCCTGGTGGGGCAGGCCTTCAGCCTGCCAATCCGAGTGAAACTCGGACGCTTCTTTTTATTCCGCAGCGCCTGCCGGGGCCTCTGCCGCGCAGACCACTTGGATCTGAGTATCGCCAGAGGCCGAGATCTGGTCCCGCACCGTGCGTGGCAGAATGATGCAACCGTGAGAAGCCGTGCCGGGATTCTCCACCGAATCGCCGTGGATCAGGAATCCGTCGCGGCCCAACGTATCCGTGCCCGGCTCCGGCGTGAGCGCCATGACGTGCGGACCGTGCGTCGTCGTGTCGTGTATGGGGCCGATGTCGTAAATGCCCCTGGGAATGGGGCCGACATCGGGAACATTCTCCATATCCGGGTTGTTTTTGCCTTGGCCGAATCCGGAGTACCCCCCGGTAGCCACCTGCTGTCCGTCCTTACCGAGCGCTCCGCTCAGTTGGTCGTAGGTCCACATGCGCCCTCCCCCCTCTTAGCCTGCTCTAGCTCTGGTGGCTCCCCAGCATCCCCAGAACCGCGTTGACCAGCACGCTCGCCATGCCCACCGGGATGGCCACCTTCCACCCGATGTTCATCAACTGGTCGTACCGGTAACGCGGGAACGTGCCGCGGAACCAGATCATCATGTAGATAATAACCGAAACCTTCGCCAGAAACCAGAAGAGCCCGATCATGGCGGTGTTCACCACCGGAATGGCCATGATGCCGCCGAGGGCCACCAGGATCACCACCACCGCCAGCAGCACCTTCCGCTGCATCGCGTCCTTGAGCTTCTTGATCAGGGTGAACGTAGCCAGACCCGAGCCCACAAACAGCACCAGCGGCGTGCCGTAGTTCAAGGGCACGTCCAGCCACTTCACGCTCGGGAAGGGACGCAGCCAGCCGCCCCAGAACAAGGTCACCGCCACGCTCGCAATCACCAGAATGTTGGCGTACTCGGCCAGGAAGTAGAGCGCAAAGCGGAAGCCGGAGTACTCCGTGTGGAAGCCGGCCACCAGCTCCGATTCCGCTTCCGGCATATCGAAGGGCGCGCGATTGGTCTCCGCCGTGGCCGCGATGATGTACAGGGCGAAGGGCACCATCATGAACCCGTAGTTGGCGAAAATCCCCCACACCCCGCGATGCAGTTGCGATTGCACGATGCCCTGCATGCTCAGCGTTCCGGCCACCATCACGCCGCTCACCAGCGCGAACGCCAGCGCCACCTCGTAGCTCACCAGTTGCGCCGCCGAGCGCAGCGCGCCCAGGAGCGGGTAGTGGCTGTTGGAGCTCCAGCCGCCCAGGATGATGCCCAGAATGCCCACCGCCGACATGGCCGAGATCACCAGCAGGCCGACATTCACGTCGGCCACGAAAATCGTCCTGGCAAACGGAATCACGGCGAAGGCGCTCAGCGCCGTGATGGTCGAAACGCAGGGCGCGAACCAGAAGATGGCCTTGTCGGACGCCTCCGGGATGATGTCTTCCTTCAGCAGCAGTTTCACCGCGTCGGCGATCGGCTGCAACAGGCCGTGCGGGCCCACCCGCATGGGGCCCAGCCGCACCTGGAAATCCGCCAGCACCTTGCGCTCCACCAGCGACATGTAGCCGGCGACCAGCGGGACGCCCCCGATGATGATCAGAGTTACCAGGATGGGCATGAACAGCGGATGGTTGAGGACCGTATTCATAAGCGTTTTACCGGAACAGCGAAGTCTTCGCAAACTCGAGGAACGGCTCTGGGTAGAGCCCTATGCCCAGCGTCGCCACGCCCGTCAGCCCGAGCGCCAGTCGCAGGCCGAAACTGCCGGCCAGCGCCGGCGCCTTTTCATCGGCATCGCGATTGAACATGCTGCGGACAATCTTGAAGTAGTAATAGACGGCCACCGCCGCGTACAGCGTGGCAAACACCGCCAGCGCGTAGTGTTTGGTCTGAATCAGCGCCAGGAAAATGTAGTACTTGCCCAGGAATCCCGCGGTGGGCGGAATGCCGGCCAGCGAGAGCAGGAAAATCAGCATCAGGAACGCGTACCAGGGGTTCTTGTGCACCAGGCCCGCCACATCGTCCAGGTCCTCACCGATGATGTTCGCCCGCCGCATCGCCACCACCACCAATAGCGCGCCGATGTTCATGAAGGTGTACACCATGATGTAGACCGCGATGCCGTTGATCCCCGTGTCGTTGCCCGCGATCAGGCCGAGCAGCATGTAGCCGCCATGTGAAATGGAACTGTACGCCAGCAGGCGCTTGATGTTGGTCTGGTTGATGGCCGCGAGATTGCCCACCGTCAGCGTGAGCACCGCGATCACCGAAAGCAGCGGCTCCCACACGTCGCGCGCCGAGGCCAGCGGGCCCAGGAAGATGCGCAGCAGAAATGCCATCGACGCCGCCGTGGACCCCACCGAAAGGTACGCCGTGACCGTGGTCGGCGCGCCTTCGTAGGCGTCCGGCGCCCACATGTGGAAGGGCACCGCCGAAATCTTGAAGAGCAGTCCCACGGAGGTCGTCGTCAGCGCCAGGAAAACCATCGGGTCCCAGGCCGGACGTTGCTGAATCGCGCTCGCGATCATGGCGAGTTTGGTGGAGCCCGCCATACCGTACATCACCGAAAATCCATAGACCAGAAAACCGCTGGAGAACGCGCCCAGAATCAGGTATTTCAGCGCCGCCTCGTTAGAGCGCCGGTCGGTGCGCAGGAACCCCACCATCACGTAGAAGCACAGCGCCATCAGCTCCAGGCCGATGAAGAGCGTGATCAGGTCCGTCCCCGTCGCCAGGAAATACATGCCGCACTGCGCAAACAGCATCAGCGCGTAGTATTCCCCGTGGTGCTCGCCCGCCACCTCCAGGTACTTGTACGACGCCACCGCCACGATGACGGCTGCAATCAGGAAGATCCAGTTGAAGAAGATCGCAAACCCATCCACCGTGATCGAGCCGCCGAAGCCGCTCAGTTCGGGCGCGCCGTTGGCCGCCAGCCATACCGACTGCCGGTACAGCCCGAAGCCCGTGAACAGTTCCGCCAGCACCACGAAAATCAGCAGGTACTTGCGCTGTCGCGGATCGGGAAAAATCAGGAAGTCGAACAGCAGGATGGCGCAGGCGAACAGCGCCAGCATCACCGCCGGGATGATCGAGAAGTGATCCGCTGTGGTGTAGAACTGGCTCATGTCCATCATTGGCCACCTCCGGCGCGCGGGGCCTGGGAAATAACTGAGGAAACCGCCCGGCTCTGATCGGAGCCGCGACGGGGTGCCCTCTGGGCCGGGAGCGGTTGCGCCGCCGGTACGCCCGCATTCTGCACCGCGCCCCCGAAGTAGCCCGGCCGCACGCGCTCCACGATCTCCGCCACCGGCTGCCGCAAAATATCGAAGTAGGGTTTGGGATAAATCCCGATCCAGATCGCCCACGCGATCAGCGGCACGAACAGCGCCACCTCGCGCGCCGTCATGTCCGGGATGGTCAGATTCTTGCCGTTGGTCACCTGTCCCAGCATGGTCCGCTGGTACAACCACAGCAGGTACGCCGCCCCCAGAATCACGCCCGTCACCGCGAACGCCGCCCAGATGGGGTTAGCCTCGAAGGCGCCCTGCAAAATCGTGAACTCGCCCACGAACCCGTTCAAAAGCGGCAGTCCCGCCGAACTCAGCATGGCGATGGCGAAGATGATGGCGAACTTGGGCATGACGTGCGCCAGGCCCCCGTATTCCTTGATGTCGCGCGTGTGCCGCCGCTCGTAAATAATGCCGATGACAAGGAAGAGCATGCCGGTCGAAATCCCGTGATTGACCTGTTGCAGCACACTGCCCGCAATTCCGTTGGGATTCATCGAGAAGATGCCCAGCGTGCAGAACCCCAGGTGGCTCACCGAGGAATACGCCACCAGCTTTTTCCAGTCCGCCTGCATCAGGCTGACCAGCGCCCCGTAGACGATGCCGACGATGGAGAGGATCGCCAGAATCTGCACGATCTTCTGGTCCATCGATGCCTTGGGCAATAGCGGCAGCGAGAAACGCAGGAAGCCGTACGTCCCCATCTTCAGCAGCACCGCCGCCAGAATCACCGAGCCCGCCGTGGGCGCCTCCACGTGCGCGTCCGGCAGCCAGGTGTGGAACGGGAACATCGGCACCTTGATGGCGAAGCCGACGAAGAACGCCCAGAAGACCCACTGCTGCGTGCCCAGGGGCAGGTTGAGCTTCATCAGTTCGGCAATCTCAAACGTGTAGAAGCCGAACTGGCTGAAGTGCGCGAAATAGAGCGTTAGGATGCCTAAAAGCATCAGCACGCTGCCCGCTAGCGTATACATGAAGAACTTGATGGCCGCGTAGAGCTTTCTGGGTCCGCCCCATACGCCGATGATGAAGTACATGGGCACCAGCACCAGTTCCCAGAAAACGTAGAACAGGAAAAAGTCCAGCGACATGAATACGCCGATCATGCCCGTCTGCAGGAGCAGGAACATGGCGTAGTATTCCTTGACGCGATCCTGGATACCGTTCCAGGAGGCGAGAATGGCGATGAACCCCATCAGCGTGGTCAGCATGATCAGCAATAGGCTGATGCCGTCTATGCCGATGTGGTAATTGGCGCCCAGCGTGGGAATCCACACCGCGCGCTCTTCGAACTGATACCCGGGGTGCCCCAACTGGAAGCGCGAAACCAGCGGGAGGGAAATCAGAAACCCGGCAAAACCGACCAGGTTCGCCCACAGCCGGATCAGGTCCTTGCGGGCGCCGGGGATGAACAGCAGGACCGCGAGCCCGGCCAGCGGCGTCAGTAAAATGATGCTGAGTAAGTGCTGGTCCATATGGTTACCGCACAACGTAATAGCCGAAGAACACCAGGACCCCGATCACCACGAAGAAGGCGTACCCCTGCACGCGCCCGCTTTGCAGAATGCACACCGGGTAGGAGGACATCTTCACCAGGAAGCTGCCCAAACGCACCGCGCCATCGACGACCCACGTGTCCCACCAGCCCGAAACCGTCGCCGCCAGGCGGGTGAACCATCCGGCGCCGTTGACGCCGCCATCCACCACGTTGCGGTCGAACGCGCCCAGCAGCAATCCGCCACCCTTGCACAGCCCGTTGACGAAGAGAAAATCGTAGATCTCGTCCACATACCACTTGTTGTAGATGGTGCGATAGAGGCCGGGGACCGCGGCGGCGATGTCCTCCGGAATTTCCGGCTTGGTGATATAGAAATATTTGGCGGCCAGGATGCCTGCCACCGCGACCGCAATCGACAGCAGCATCAGCGTCCACTCGGTGGAGGCGGAATGCGCCCCTTCATGGACCGCTTCCTTGACACTCTCGCCGGCGCCAGCGGAGAACATCGGCGCCAGCCAGTTTTCGAAGGTGCGGAATCCCTCGCCGAACATCGTCCAGAGTTTGGGCACGCCCAGCCACCCGGCAAGCACGCTGCCCAGCGCCAGCACGCTCAACACGCCGGTCATCGACACCGGCGATTCGTGAATGTGCGAGGCAACTTCCGGCGCTACGCGCGATTTGCCGTAGAACGTCAGGTACATCATCCGCCACATGTAGAAAGCGGTCATGGCGGCGGTGGTGATGCCCACGGCCCAAAGAACGGTCGAGCCCTTGGGCGAGCTGAACGCCTGCCACAGAATCTCGTCCTTGGAGAAAAAGCCGGCCAGGCCCGGGATTCCGGCGATGGCGATGCTGCCGATCCACATGGTGCGGTAGGTGAGCGGGATCTTGTCCCGCAATGCGCCCATCTTGCGCATGTCCTGCTCGCCGCTCATGGCGTGGATCACCGAGCCCGAGCCGAGGAAGAGCAGGGCCTTGAAGAAGGCATGGGTGAAGAGGTGGAACACGGCCACCCAATACGCGCCCACGCCCAGCGCCAGGAACATGTAGCCGAGCTGGCTGACCGTGGAGTACGCCAGCACGCGCTTGATATCGTTCTGCGCCAGGGCGATGGAGGCCGCGAGAATCGCCGTGAACGCGCCGATTCCGGCCACCACGTGCAGCGTGACCGGGGTCAGCTCGAACAGCGCCGAGGAGCGCGCCACCATATATACGCCCGCGGTCACCATGGTGGCCGCGTGGATCAGGGCGGAGACCGGCGTGGGGCCTTCCATGGCGTCGGGCAGCCAGATGTAGAGCGGGAACTGCGCCGATTTGCCGGTGGCGCCGAAGAACATGCACAGCGAGACGATGGTCAGCGTGCCGATGGCCGCCGGCGGGAAAACCGTGCTGCGCAGCAACCCATTGACGTCGGTGAAGCGCAGCGTGCCCAGCGTGCTCAACAACAGCAGCATGCCGATAATGAAGCCCGCGTCGCCCACCCGGTTGACGATGAATGCCTTCTTGCCCGCGTCGCCCGCCGACTTCTTGTGAATGTAGAAACCGATCAGCAGGTAGCTGCACAACCCCACGCCTTCCCACCCCACGAACAGCAGCACGTAGTTGTTCGCCAATACCAGCATCAGCATGAAGAAGACGAACAGATTGAGGTAGCCGAAGAACCGGTAGTAGCCGTTGTCGTGGGCCATGTAGCCGGTGGAGTAGACGTGGATCAGGAAACCGATGCCGGTGACCACCAGGATCATCACCGAGCTCAGCGGGTCCAACAGAAAGCCCCAGTCCATCTGGAACGAGGCCAGTTGCCCGTTGGCCATGTGGAACGGCAGTCCCGCGATCCAGGTGAAGTTGATCACTTCCTGCACCTTGTTCGCCTGCTGGGAAAGCTGCCACACCGCGCCCGCCGAGAAAATGAACGAGAGCAGGACCATTCCGGGGCAGATCAGATCGATGAGGAACTTCAGCGGCGAGTGGGTGTGATGGTGCCCGTGCTCCAGATCGTGCCCGTGCGCATGATCGTGGGAATGCCCATGATCGTGCGTGTGATCGTGCCCGTGCTCGAAAATGGGCTCCACGCCGGGGGCCACGGCGACCTCGCTTTTCGGCTGCGGGTCGAGCGTCTTGCCGAACAGCAGCATCAGCGCCGCTCCGAGGAGCGGGAACAGGGGAATCAGCCAGATGAGTTCGAGAAAATTCACGTTGTTCCTACCACTTCAGCAAGTCGATTTCATCCGCCTGCACCGTTTCCTTATTGCGGAACAGCGCGATCAGGATGCCCAGCCCCACCGCCGCCTCGGCCACCGCGTCCACAATCACGAAGATGGCGAAAACCTGCCCGTTGACATTTTGCAGCGCGTGCGAAAAGGCGATCAGGTTGATGTTCACCGCGTTGAGGATCAGCTCGATCGACATCAGAATGATCACGATATTGCGCCGCGTCAGCACGCCCACCGTCCCGATGAGCAGCAGGGCCGCGCTCAGAGCCAGATAATGAACCGTTGTAATCGGGTGCATGGTCAGATCCTCTTCTTCGCCATCACCACCGAGCCCACCACCGCCACCAGCAGCAGGACCGAGGCGATTTCAAACGGCAGCAGGTATTCCCCGAACAATGCATCGGCAATCTGTTCCGTATTGCCCAGCCCGGCCGGCGTTCCGGCCACCACCGGCGCCGCGAAATGGAACGAGTCGATGCCCTTGTGGATGAAATAAGCCACCTGGGCGCCCACCGCGGCCACCGCCGCCAGGGCGACGATCCACTGCTTGTTGAACTGCCGCTGCTTGGCCGCCTGATCCAGATTCACCAGCATGATGACGAACAAAAACAGCAGCATGATCCCGCCCACGTACAGGATGATCTGCACCGCGAACAGGAACTCCGCCTGTTGCAGCAGGTAGAGTCCGGCCACGCCCAGCAGGGTCACAATCAGCGCGATCGCCGCGTGCATCGCGCTATGCCGTGTGATGGTGAGCACACCGCCGCCCAGCACCATCAACGCAAAAATGTAGAACAGAATCGTGTCGGTCAGCATTTGTATTGGGTGGGCTTGGGCCCCTCTTCCAGCATCTGCCGGTCCCAGATCTGGCCTTCCCGGGTGTAGGTCGCCATTTCGAAATCCTGCGTCAGTTCGAGCGCGTCCACCGGGCAGGCGTCCTCGCAAAGCCCGCAGAACATGCAGCGCGAGGTGTCGTAGGTGAAGGTGGTTAGGTCCTTGCGCTTGGTGGTCTCGTTGCGCTCGCTGGTCACCACGATGAGCGCCTCCGGACAGGCCAGCGCGCACAGGTTGCAGGAAATGCAGAGCGTCTCGCCGTTATCGGGGTTGATGTTGAGGCGCGGGGCTCCGCGGTAGCGCTCGGCAACTTTCGGGCGCTCCTCGGGATATCGCTCCGTGTAGATGTATTTCGGGCGCTGGTTCCGGAAAGTCACCCAAAGCCCCTGGAACAGATCTACGAGAAAAATCTTATTCAATAAACCGCGCATAAACCACCATCAACGGTCGATTTCGCCCAACACAATATCCAGAGTCCCGATCACCGCCACCACATCCGCCACCAGGCCGCCGCGGATCATGCGGTCCAGCGCCTGCAAATTCACGAAGCAGGGCGGCCGCACCCGCACGCGGTACGGCTGCGTGCTCCCGTCGCTCACCACGTAATAACCCAGCTCGCCCTTGGGCGCCTAGATGGAAACGTAGGCCTCGCCCACCGGCGGCTTGATCACTTTACCCACCTTGCCCATGATCGGCCCTTCAGGGATGGCTTCCACCGCCTGCTGCATGATGCGTACCGATTGGCGCATCTCTTGCATGCGCACGATGTACCGGTCGTAGGTGTCGCCGTTCTGGCGGATGGGAATCTCGAAATCGTACTTCTCGTAGCCCGAGTAGGGCTGCGCCTTGCGCACGTCCCACTTCACGCCGGCGGCGCGCAGCACGGGGCCGGTCACGCCGTATTCCTTGCACTCGTCGGCGCTCAGGATGCCGACGTCCTTCAAACGACCCTTCCAGATCCGATTGTTGGTCAGCAGTTCTTCGTATTCGTCCACCCTGGGCACGAACATGGCGCAGAAATCGCGGATGTCCTGTTCGAAGCCGTCGTAGGTCTCGTAGAGCAACCCGCCGATGCGGAAAGCATGCGTGGTGAGGCGCGCTCCGCAATACTTTTCGAAGATCTTGAGCGCCTCCTCGCGTTCGCGGAGGCAGTAGAACACCGGCGTGATGGCGCCGATATCGAGCGCGTGCGTGCCCAGCCACAACAGGTGGCTGGCGATGCGATTCAACTCGGTGAGGATCACGCGGACCGCCTGCGCGCGCGGCGGCGCTTCCACGTTCAGTATTTTCTCCACCGCCAGGCAATAGCCCAGCCCGTTGGAAATGGCCGCCACGTAGTCCATGCGGTCCACGTAGGGATTGAATTGCGCGTAGGTGCGGTTCTCGGCAATCTTCTCCACCCCGCGATGCAGATAGCCGATGATGCACTCGGTTCCCAGCACCTTCTCGCCATCCAGTTTGAGAATGACGCGCAACACCCCGTGCGTGGAGGGGTGCTGCGGGCCCATGTTGAGCACTAATTCGGTGGAGTCTAGAAAAGTTGAGTCCGGCATACCGAGATCACTGGCCGCTTTCGATTCCCAGATTTTCCTGCACCCAGCGTTGGTCCTGCTGGAGAATTCCGTAGTCTTTGCGCAGCGGGTGTCCCTGCCACTCGTCGGGCATCAGGATGCGCTTCATGTTGGGGTGCCCCGCGAATTCAATCCCGAACATATCGTAGACTTCGCGCTCCAGCCAGTCCGCGGTCAGGTGGACGCCCACCGCCGTCTCCGGCTGGTACCCGTCGGCGATGAAGATCTTGATGCGCACGCGTTCGTTGCGCGAGAAGCTATATAGAATGTAGACCACGTCGAAGCGCTCGGCGCGCTTGGGCCAATCCACCGCCGTGATATCCACCAGGTAGTCGAAATCCGACTCCAGTTTCAGGTATTCCAGGATGGGAATGGCCGAGCCCGCTTTGGCCACAATGAAATTCTGACCGAGATAGGTGGAAGTTTCTTTGATGTCCTCGCCGAAGGTCTCCTTGAGTTCGCGCGCGAGATCGCTCTCCCACGGCGTGGCGGCCATAATGGCGGGCGGCTTAGGGGGTGGCGGCGCCGCCGGCTTCGGAGGTCCTGCCGCGGCCTTCGGAGGCGCCGGTTTCGAGGCATCGGCGGCCGGTTTTGCCGGTTGCCCCGCGGCCTCGCCCCCGGGGGGAGGGGTCGCCTCTGAGCCCCCGGGCTTTTGCTCGTCAGCCATCTCTTATCCTTATGAAGACTCCTACACTTATCACCTGCGCCCGACGGGTGTCAAATTGTGCAACAGCGGAGATGGGGGCGGGCCTTCGGGCCCCACCGCCGGAGACGTCGGCAAGGGACGGGCAGCGCCCGCCAAATCGCCTCGCTGGTGGAAGGGGTGAGGAGCGGCTGCAACGGTGGGATGACACCCGCCCGCCAACCCATCGCCGGCGATCGATTGGGCGTGCGGCGCGGGCTGGGAGCGCCCCGGCCTGATGACCAATGGAACCGTTCAACCCCGGTTAAACCCCGATCGCCCCGTACCACTCGGCAAGGCCCCGCCTATGTGATCTAATAACAAGGTCTTTGCCGTATGTTTCCAGTCAAACAGATGCGTCGCGCGTTTCTGGCCGCACACCGGCGCGCGCGCGAACTCCGGATGATTGCCAAAGGGTTGGCTTCCACGGACCATCCCATCCTGGCGCACGTCATCCCCATGCGCCGCTGCAACCTGGCATGCGCCTACTGCAACGAGTTCGACGATTTCTCCAAGCCCGTCCCGGTGGACGCCATGTACCCGCGGCTCGATCACTTGGCCTCGCTCGGCACCACCATCATTACCATCTCCGGCGGCGAGCCCCTGCTCCACCCCGATCTCGACCTGCTGATCGCCCGCGTGCGCAGCCACGGCATGATCGCCGGCATGATCACCAACGGCTACCTGTTGACCGCGGACCGCATCCAGCGCCTCAATCGCGCCGGCCTTGAGCATTTGCAGATTTCCATCGACAACGTCAATCCGGACGCCGTTTCCAAGAAGAGCCTGAAGGTGCTCGACCGTAAACTGCTGCTGCTGGCCGAACACGCCGATTTCCACGTGAACATCAACTCCGTGGTCGGGGGCGGCATTCACACCCCGCAGGACGCCCTGGCGATCGGCCAAAGGGCGCTGGCGCTGGGGTTCACGTCCACCGTCGGCATCATTCACGATGGCGACGGACAGCTCCAGCCGTTAGAGGACGTGGAGCGCGAGGTCTACCTGGCCATGCGCGCCATGGAAAAATCCAGCTACGCGCGCATCAACGGCTTCCAGGACAATATCGCGCACGGCAAAGAGAACCACTGGCGCTGCCGCGCCGGCGCGCGCTATCTCTACATCTGCGAAGACGGCCTGGTGCACTACTGTTCGCAGCAGCGCGGCTATCCCGGCAAACCGCTCCTGGAGTACACGGTCGAGGACATCCGGCGCGAGTACCGCACCGCCAAGCATTGCGCGCCGCGCTGCACCGTCGCCTGCGCCCATCAGACCGGCGCCATCGATTCCTGGCGCGATCCGCAGACCCTGCCGGTGTCGCCGGTAGGCCCGAGTCACACCGCTCCGCTGGTGCAGTTGCAACGCAAATAAGCACCCCTGGCAGGACTGCCCCTACTGTGCTAGATTTTTAGCATGCTGCGAGCCCCGCTCGTCCTGCCCTTTTTGCTGCTCTGCGCATGCGCGGTCCGCCGGCCTTTCCCGGCCACGTGGCGGCTGGTGGGGCGCACCCTGATGCCTCCCGGTGTGGCTTCCGACCTGGCGCAGCGCACCTTCACCGCGCCCATTGCCGGACGGTCGCGCTTCCCCGATAGCGATGCCGTCACGGTGCAGGCACCAAGACGGCGCCTGACCGTGACGGTGCGCCGCGACGCGCTCGTCACCCAACCGCGCGGATGGCTCACCACCTGGACGGAGCAGGCCGAATCGCAGGGGTGTATCGCGCCGGGCCAAGGCGTTGTGCTGGCGGCGCGGATTGTGGAATCGATGGCGCTGCCCAGCGGCGCCGACCTGCGATTGCTGGGCCTGGTCGGCATGCCGAACTACGTCGAAATCGGCGCCGGCAACCGCTTGCAGGTGATCAGCCCGATCCTCCGCGACGGCGCGCCTCCGGATGCGGCGCCCTTCGAAGGCAGCAAGGTCACTGGAGAAGGCGGTGGTTTGACGGTGGAGTTAAAATCGAGCCCCGACCTGATTGGCGTGGAGACTGCATGGTACGACCTTCGTCCGAAAACCGCCGGAAGCGGGTTCACGATTGTCCCCTCGTCCGCGGTGACCAACATCGGGGGCAAGGTGGAAAGCCTGCCGGCGCCGGCCAGGAACTACTTCCAGTTCTCCCCGGAAATGGGCTTTTACCGCCTGTTTTACAAGTCGGACCAGAGCGAAGTCCTGGCGGCGGCGCGCACGCGCGCAACGCTGCCCACGGATCTGGAAACCTGCGATCGGCCGGACGGACCGGTCTGTCTCGCCATTCCGCGCGGTGTCGGGGTCAATCCTTACCTGCTGGTGAAGGTAAACGGAAACCCTGTCGCCGTGACGATCGGTTCGGACTTGCGCGGACTGCTGCGTACCATGCGGCAGAGCGCCGACAAGATTCTACCCTCGCTGGCGATTACCAGGCTGTGGGCCGGCAAAGCCGTGGCGCTGGAATTCGACCGCTCCCGGCCGGACATACTCAGCCTGGTGTTGACCGGCAAAGAGGAAATCCGCTGGTAGCGCGGCCATGACGCGCCCAAAAACCACTATGAGCTGTCAACCGGTCGGGCATCTGCTCAAAGTGAACTTCCAGCAGCTCCGCGCGATACACCAATCCCCTTCTAAAGCTACGAACCAATCGGCGCATTAGAAAAGGTATCGCACGGAGCGCTGGCCGGTTGCCAGATTCTTGAGGATTCGGCTGTTTCGCCGTGTTGATTAGAAGATGTTGTGGAATTCCTAGGCTAAGCTAACGTCTTCCGCCTGCAACCCCTTCGGGCCCTTCTTGACAACGAATGACACACGAGCGCCCTCGTCGAGCGAGCGATAGCCGCTGGCTTCGATGGCGGAGAAATGTACGAAAACATCCTCGCCATTTTCCCGCTGGATGAATCCGAAGCCTTTGGCGGCGTTAAACCACTTTACGGTACCTGTTTCTTTCATGTTTCCTCTACTTCATCTTTACGATGGTTTTCTTCAAAATTTGGGGACGTTCGCCATGGCGCGCGTTCCCAGCCCCGACACCTTTGCAGCCCGTCGACCGGGGCCGAACCGGGGGCATAAGAGCCACTTAACTATACAAGGGTCCGTGACCGGTTACAAGTAGGCTGGGTCGGCGGCCAGGTTCGTAAGCCGCGGCGGATTGGCGCCGGCGCCCCTCAGTTGACTGAAGTGTACTTGCGCGCCGCGCCCATTCCAGCGTAGTTTGAGTCATGCTCCATTCGGCCGGCGGCGCCTCTTTGTCCTGCTCCGCGCCGCGCTCGCCGTTCTGACAGGTGCGCATTTCGTCCGCGCGCGTACAGTGCCAGTCCAAGCAGATCCTCGCGGACTGCGTTGGACAGCGAATAGGGAAGAGACTCTATTCGGCTCATCCTTGAACACTCGTGCCCTCTCTACCAAACAGTTCTCCACAAAGGAAGAAGAATATGGCATCTGTAATGGACCCTGTTTCGCGCGCCAGCGCGCAGCGGGAAACCGGTTGGGTGAATCGACTCTTCAACAGTGAACAATCGACTCCGGAATACCAGGAGCTGAAGTTCACTCTCCACCGCAAACTGCTCGACCGCATCAACCTGGAAGCGCTCTCCTCCATGTCCGGCGAACGGGTCCGCGCGGAAGTTCGCACGGCCGTGGCCAGACTGGTCGACGAAGAGAAGACACCCCTCAGCCTGGTGGAAAAAGACCGTGTGATCGAAGAGATCCTGGATGAGGTCTTCGGCCTCGGCCCGCTGGAACCGCTGCTGCAAGACCCCACAATCAGCGACATTCTGGTGACCACGCCGCACCTCGTCTACGTGGAACGCGGCGGCAAGCTTTACCGCACGCCGGTGGAGTTCAAGGACGACTCGCACCTGCTGCGCATCATCGAGAAAATCGTCTCGCGGGTGGGCCGCCGCGTGGACGAATCGTCGCCCATGGTGGACGCTCGGCTGCCCGATGGCTCGCGCGTCAACGCGGTCATTCCGCCGGTAGCGGTGGACGGGCCCCTTCTCTCCATCCGGCGCTTCGGCCGCCACGCCCTCAAAGGCGAGGACCTCGTGGCCAAGTTCGCCATGACCGAAGGCATGCTGGAACTGTTGAAAGGCTGCGTCAAAGCCCGCCTGAACATTCTCATCTGCGGCGGTACGGGCTCCGGCAAGACCACCCTGCTCAACGCGGTTTCCTCCTACATCCCGGAAGACGAGCGCATCGTCACCATTGAAGACGCCGCCGAATTGCGCCTGCAGCAGACCCACGTGGCGCGCATGGAAACGCGCCCGGCCAACGTGGAAGGCACGGGCGCGATTCACATCCGCCAACTGGTCATCAACGCCCTCCGCATGCGTCCCGACCGCATCATCGTGGGAGAAGTGCGCTCCGAGGAAGCGCTGGACATGTTGCAGGCGATGAACACGGGTCATGACGGGTCGCTGACCACCCTGCATGCCAACACGCCGCGCGACGGCCTCGGCCGCCTGGAGGTGATGGTGGGCATGGCGAACGCCAACATGGGCGTTCGTTCCATCAGGGCGCAGATCGCTTCGGCCGTCGATCTCTTCATTCAGACCTCGCGCTTCAGCGATGGGACGCGCCGCGTCACGCACATCACCGAAGTCACCGGCATGGAGCAGGACGTCATTACGCTGCAGGACATTTTCCTCTTCGAGAAGACGGGCATCACGGAGGCCGGAAGAGTGCGCGGACGGTTCCGCGCCACCGGCATCCGGCCGAAGTTTTACGATCGCCTGAAGACCTGCGGCATCACTTTGCCGACGCAGATGTTCCAGACGGTAGTGGAGATCAATTAGCCCGATCGCAGCCGAACCGAATTCTTGCGCGCCTCCGTAGCGTAGCCTTTCCTCCGTAGCGTAGCCTTTCAGGCGGGGTGCCCTCTGGGCCGACCCCATTCGTGGGGGCATTCTTCCATCGCCGCGCTTCCGTCCGACTCTTTAGCGCGACTAAAAGGTCTGTTTACCTAAGATACCTTGACGCGCCATGTGCCAGTGAATACAGTTGAATTACACGGCTATCCACGGGGCAGGCCCGAATTTCTGGGCAATTTGAAGGTCGCAGAGAGGTCAGGAAATGAAGTTCCGCCAGGCAGTTGCAGTATCGTTTATCCTTCCGTTGGGGCTTTTCGCACAGGAATTCCGCGGTACCCTCAGCGGTAGCATCACCGACCCAACCGGCTCCTCGATCGCCGGTGGCAAGGTCACCGTCACCGAGACCCACACCGGCACCAAGATTGAATCCGTCACCGATTCCACCGGACAGTACACCGCGCCGTTCCTGTTGCCCGGCGATTACGATATCGCGGCGCGGGTGCAGGGGTTCAGGGAGTTCATCCGCAAGGGCGTGCACCTGGGCGCCGGCGACCATACCGTGATCGATATCCGCCTCGAAGTCGGCGAGGTCACGCAAACCATGGAAGTGACGGCCGATGCGCCGCAATTGAACACCGAGAACGCCTCCGCCGGCCAATCGATCACCACCAAGGAAGTGGAAGACCTGCCCCTCAACGGCGGCACGCCGATGGCGCTGGCGACACTGTCGCTGGGCGTGATCGGCACCGGCCAGCCCGGCCTGATTCATCCGTTCGATAGCGGCGGGGCCGCCGGATTCAGCGTGGCCGGCGGATATGCCCAAACCAGCGAGTTGCAGATCGATGGTTCCCCCGACGCCACCTGGGACGGCCGCCTGGCCTTCAGCGTGCCCAAAGACGCCGTGCAGGAATTACGCGTCAAGGCCTTCGATTCCGACGCCGCCAACGGACACTCCGGCGGCGGCACCTTCAACCAGGTGCTGAAAACCGGCACCAACGTCGTGCGCGGCACGTTGTGGGAACAGAACGAACCGAATACGCTCACCGCCAACGATTTTTTCAATAACGCCAAAGGCGTGGCGCGCCCCGTAAGCCACCTGAACCAGTACGGTGTGACGGCCGGCGGCCCCATCTACATTCCCAAAGTCTTCGACGGGCGCAACAAGCTGTTCTGGTTTTTCGCCTACGAAGCCATGAAGGACGGCCAGCCCAACCCTACTTTCACCACCGTTCCCACCGCCGCCGAACGCACCGGCGACTTCAGCAAACTGCTGGCCGTGGACGGCAGTTCCACGCAGCTTTACGACCCCTACAGCGGCGCCTTGAGCGGCACCACCATCTCGCGCACGCCGTATGCCGGCAACAAAATTCCCACCAGCCAGTTGAACCCGATTGCGCTCAACTACCTCCAGTTCTACCCGCAACCCAACCTGGCCGTCCCGGTTCGCCCCGACGATTACCAGAACTTCGGCAACAGCGCCACCACCAACGACGATTACAACAACCAGTTGGGCCGCCTGGACTACAACATGAGCGACAAGAGCCGCATGTATATGAACATCCGGCGGACCGGCTATAGCCAGGTGAAGAACAATTACTTCGAGAACGCGTCGGAAGGCAGCGTGCTCTTCCGCAACAACTGGGGCGGCTCGGTGGATGAAGTCTACACCATCAACTCCTCCAACATGATCGATTTCCGGGCTAACTTCACGCGCATGGCCGAAGCCCACGCTTCGCCCAGCACGGGCTACGATCCCACCGCCCTGGGCTTCCCCTCGTATCTGGCGTCGAACGCGCTGTACATGCAGATGCCCGTGATTTCCTTCAGCAGCAACTCGAATTTCCAGGCGCTGAGCTCCAGCGGCAGCAACAATCTGCCGTCGCAATCCTTCCAACTCTTCACCACCTACGTGAAAATCAAGGGCAACCATATCCTCAAGATTGGTGCGGACCTCCGGCAATACCGCCTGAACACCTTCACCGTCGGCAGTTCCACCGGCACCTTCAGTTTCTCCGGTAATAGCTGGGTGCGTCCGGCCAGCACTTCCTCATCCACCGTGGTGATTGGCCAGGATTTCGCGTCCTTCCTGCTGGGACTGCCTTACACCAGCACCTACGACCTGAATACCTACGGCTCCTGGTATTCCTACTACGGCTCCGGCTTCGTGCAGGACGATTGGCGCATCAAGCCGAACCTGACCATCAACCTGGGCGTGCGCTTCGATCACGACGGGCCGTACCACGAGAAGTGGGGACGCACGGCCGACGGCTTCGATACCACCTCCGTGAATCCGCTGGCGCCGGCGGCCATGGCGGCGTATGCCAAGTCGCCGATTGCGCAGATTCCGGCCAGCGCGTTCAACGTGCTCGGCGGCCTCACCTTCGCCAGCCCGGGCAACAACGCCGTGTACCAAAACAACTCCCACATCGTGAGCCCGCGCGTCGGCTTCGCCTGGACGCCGGAACTGCTGAAAGGCAAGACCGTATTCCGCGGAGCCTTCGGCGTGTTCGTGGCGCCGGTGACGATTGCCAACCTGGCCATCACCGGCACCTACTCCACCAACCCGGAGCTCAATCAGGAGGGCTTCAGCCAGACCACCACCGTCACCGTTCCGAGCGGCGCGGTGACTCCTCTGGCGGCGGGCGTCAGCACCTTGAGCAATCCTTTCCCCGCCGGCTTCACGCGGCCCGCCGGTTCTTCGGCGGGTCTGGCCACCTTCGCCGGACAGAACATCTCGTTCCTCAATCCGAACATGCTCAGCCCCTACTCGATGCGCTGGGATTTCGACGCTTACGCCCAATACCATGCTGGAAGTGCTCTACATTGGCAACCACTCGCTGCACCTGCCGGTGGCCGCCACCCAGCTCAACGGCATCCCACAAAAGGACCTGAGCACGCTCGGCGTGCGCGACCCCGCGCAGACCGCGCTGACAACTTCCATCGCCAACCCGTTCGCCGGTCTGGCCACCAGCCAGAACAGCTCTTCCAGCACGCCCGTGCAGCTTCTGGCGCGCTACCCCGAATTCCCGGTGGGCGACAGTTCCACCGGCTGGAACGGCTCCGGCGGCGTGATCGAGCAGAACCTCAACGCCGGCAGCTCCTACTTCCACAGCCTGAACGTGCGTTTGCAGAAGCGCGTGTCCGGCGGCCTCTACCTCACCACCAACTACATCCGTTCGCGCCTCATCGAGTTCGATTCGTGGCTCAACTCCAGCGACCCGCGTCCCGAAAAACGCGTCTCGCCCACCGACCGTCCCAATCGCTTCGTGGCCGCCGTCACCTACGCGCTGCCCGTCGGACAGGGCCAGCTGCTGCACTTCCAATCGCGCCTGGCCAACACGCTGATCGGTGACTGGGTGCTCACCACCATGTACCAGTATCAAACCGGTGGACCGCTCACGTTTCTGAACGCCAGTTCCACCAGCCCTGGCGATTACGTGTATTTCGGCGCGCCCCTCAACCTCAACAGTCGCCAGGTCAACGGCACCGCGTTCGACACCACCGCCTTCGACACCAAGGCCGCCGACGCTTTCAACTACCATCTGCGCACCTTCCCGACCACCTTCAACAACCTGCGCGCCGATGGCATCAACCAGTTGGACGCCAGCGTCCTGAAACGCTTCGCGCTCGGCGAGAACCGCCGCTTCGAACTCCGCTTCGAAGCCTACAATCTGCCCAATCACCCGGTGTTTGCGGCCCCGAATACGCAGGCCAGCGCCAGCGGCTTCGGCACCATCACGGCCACCGCCAACCGTTTCCGCACCATCCAGGCGATCGCGCGCATTTATTTCTAAAAGAGCCAAAAACATTGGCCGCCGATGAACGCAGATGAACACGGATAAAACAGGATTGCTTATCTGTGTTCATCGGCGTTCATCGGGTGCGCCAGGCCAAGCCTGGCTGATCTTGTGAG
>JBEKDV010000054.1:0-29156 GCA_050014175.1 Candidatus Solibacter sp.
GTTTTTCAGGAAGGAACGGTAGAACGGGATATCGTGCGAGATGCGGTCCACGATCACGTCGTAACCGCACGGCTCCGCCATTCGCACGCCACCCACCTTGAGATGCCCGGCCGCGACTCCGCTCACGCCGCGCGCATTGATGTGATCCACCAATGCCGGCGGGAACGATTCTTCCATTCCGTAGAGCACTCCGATTGTTGCCATGCGGTCTCCTTAGAGGAAAAATTTCTCTGCCATTTTGTACCACCACGGCCAATCGTGGCCAAAGCCTTCCCAGACGTCCATGACGTGCGGAATCCCCTTGCTGCCGAGAACGTGCGCCATTTTTACGTTCTGATCGAACAGCGGGTCCTGGTTGCCGATGGCCAGCACGTAGTAGTTGCGCCGCATGCGTTCCAGGAACCAGGGGTCTTCGAGCCCGGGCAGGTAATCCAGCGGATTGTGCAGGTAGGCGTCGTTGTTGTAGTGGCCGTCCAGGAAACGCCGCGGAATGTCGAATGCGCCGGACATGCTGACCGCGTAGGTCGCCAGGTCGGGATGGCGCAGCGCGAAGTTGATGGCGTGATAGCCGCCGAAACTGCACCCCGTTGTGCCCATCTGCGGCCAACTGGTGCGGTCGCGGACAAAGGGCGCGACCTCCTTTACCAGGTAGGCATCGAAGGCGTTCTGGCGGTGCAAGCGGTCCGCCGCGTGGATCGAACGGTTGTACCAGGATTCCTGATCCACCGAATCCACACAGATCACCTGCAACTCGCCGCGGTCGATCTTCGGGCGCAACGCGTTCACCATGCCGCGGTCTTCGTACTCCCAGAAATGGCCGCCGGAAGTCGGAAATACGAGCACGGGAAACCCGCGGTGGCCAAAGGCCAGGAGCTCCATCTCGCGGTGAAGAGACGGGCTGTGCCACTTAATGTATTCTCTTTGCATCCCCTGGCCATCGTAGCGGTTGGGAACAGGGACGGGCAAGTCCGGTTGGTAATGACTTACACTAGTGCGTTGTCCGCAAATCGAGCCAAACAACAGCGGCGGATCCGTCTGCATCCCCGCTTCGCATCGCGCTACCTCTCCACGCCGCGCGATATCGTGGTCTACCTTCCCCCCGGATACGACTCCGGCGCCGCCCCCTGCCCGGTGCTTTATTTGCAGGACGGGCAGAATCTTTTCGATCCCCACACGGCTTTCGGCGGTCACGATTGGCGCGCCGATGTCACGGCGGACGAGCTGATTCTGCGCGGCGCCATCGAGCCGCTGATCGTGGTGGGCGTCTACAACACCGGCGTCCGGCGCATCTCCGAGTACACGCCCACCAAAGACCCGCGCCGCAGGAAAGGCGGTAAAGGCGAGCGCTACGCCAGGATGGTGGCGCACGAGCTGAAGCCGTTCATCGACCGGGAGTACCGCACGCGCCGCTCGGCGGCGCACACCGGCGTCGGCGGCTCCTCGCTGGGGGCGCTGGTTTCGTTGGAAACGGGGCTGCTGTATCCGCGCGTCTTCGGCCGGCTCGCCATTCTCTCGCCATCGGTATGGTGGGACAATCGATCTATTCTGGAAATGGTACGGGCCTACAAATTCGAGGCGCGGGCGCGCATCTGGCTGGATTCGGGCACGGAAGAAGGCGATGCGCCCCAGCAGTCGATTGCCGATCTGAAATTGCTGCGCGATGCGCTGACGGAAAAGGGATGGCGCGAGGGTGTCGATCTGCATTGCCGCGAGGTGACGGGCGCCGGCCACCATGAGCGTGCCTGGGGTGCCCGCTTCGGCGAGGTGCTGCAATATCTATTCCCGCGCGAGCGGCGGGATGGAGATTCGGGAGAGCCAAGATGAACGTTCTGTGTCTGGCGAGTTACGAGAAAGGCCACGAATTTCTACGCCAGGCGAAACGCCAGGGCTGCGGCGTTTGGCTAGTGACCTCGCTGAGCCTCCAGGGCAAGGCGGAGTGGCCCGTAGACCGCATCGACGAGATCTTTTACATGCCCGACCAGGACCACGCGTGGAACCGCGCCGACACCATCAAGGCGGTGAGTTACCTGGCGCGCACGCGGGCGATCGACCGCATCGTGGCGCTGGACGATTTCGACGTGGAAATGGCGGCTGCGCTGCGCGAGCACCTGCGCCTGCCGGGAATGGGCGAGACCACCGTGCGGCATTTCCGCGACAAGCTCGCCATGCGCATGAAGGCGCACGAGAGTGGCATCAACGTCCCCGACTTCGTCCACGTGCTGAATTACGATGCGCTGCACCGCTTCATGGAAGACACGCCCGCTCCCTGGGTGCTCAAGCCCCGCTCCATGGCGGGCGCCATCGGGATCAAAAAGATTCACGGGGCGGAGGAGTTGTGGCCCGCCATCGAGCTGTTGGGGGATATGCAGTCCTTCTACCTGCTGGAGCAGTTTGTCCCGGGCGATATCTTCCACGTGGACTCGATCGTTTCCGAAGAGCAGGTGGTGTTCGCGATTGCCTCCGGCTACGGGCGTCCGCCGATGGAGGTATCGCACGGAGGAGGCATCTTCACTACCGGCATTCTGGAGCGCGAGAGCGACGATGCGCTGCGCCTGGTGGCGGAGAACGAGCGGGTGATGGCGGCGTTGGGCATGGTCCGCGGAGTGTCGCACACCGAATTCATCAAGGCGAGATCCGATGGCCGCATCTATTTCCTGGAGACTTCGGCGCGGGTGGGAGGTGCCCACATCGCGGAACTGGTGGAAGCGGCTACGGGCTTAAACCTATGGGCCGAGTGGGCCAAGGTGGAGGTGGCGGGCGCGGATGGCGGATACCGGCCGCCGGTGCCGGATCGGGACTACGCGGCCCTGCTGATCTCGCTGGCGCGGCAGCAGCATCCCGATACGTCGGCGTACCAGGATGCGGAAATCGTCTGGCGCCTGGTGCAGGATCACCACGCGGGCCTGATCGTGAAATCCCCATCGGCCGCGCGCATCCGCGAGCTGCTGTCGGAGTACGAGCGGCGCTTCACGGAGGACTTCTACGCGTACGAGCCGCCGCGCGACAAGCTCAGTCACTAGGAAACCCAGGCAACACAACACGTCTGTTGTATTCTTGAAATATGACAAGCGCCGAATTCAAACGGTGGCTCGAAAAACAAGGCTGCACGTTTGGACCTGGCAAGGGCGGCCACCTGACGGTAGGGCTGGGCACCCATGTCACCTCGTTGCCGATGCACGGAGCGGGCAAGGAAATAGGAAAAGGTCTGGAGAACTACATCAAGAAAATGTTGGGGCTAAAGTAGTAAGAAAGGATCGCCGGTCATGCTTCGTTTTCACGTCAAACTTTCCAAGGACACTAACAATACGATTTTGGCCGAGATTCCGGACGTCCCAGGGGCCTGCACCTTCGGTGAGGACCGAGAAGAAGCACTCCTGCGCGCTTCTGACGCCATTGAGTCGGTCCTCATGGGCTACATCGACCTTCGCCGCGATATACCCGTACCCCGCGCCGGCGGCCGGGGGCCATTTGTGACGTTGCCGGCATTGACGGAAGCCAAGCTAGCCCTCTATACCGCGATGCGAAGCGCCAAGGTAGGCAAGGCGGAGCTCGCCCGCCGGCTCAACTGCCACCTTCCCCAGGTGGACCGGTTGCTCGATTTGCGCCATGCCTCCCGGCTGGACCAACTGGAATCTGCCTTCCGGGTGCTCGGCAAGTGCCTGTCGGTGGAGATCCGCGAGGCGGCATAACCCTCCGGCGCCGGGGTGGATCGAATCGCGCCCCAGCGCCGGGCTGGTTTATTTCGGGCTAAACGGTGACCGCTTCCTTCTTGTACAGCGCGGCCATCTGTTCCATGGGAATCGGCGCGTAGTCCTTGGCGTGGCCGGCCTGGCCGAACTGCGTCATACGCAGGGCGACCACCTTCTTCATGGCCTCGCGCGCCGGCTTCATGTAGCCGCGCAGATCGAACTCTTCGGGCTTCTCCGCGAAGACCTTGCGGATGGCGCCCGTCATCGCCAGACGGTTGTCGGTATCGACGTTGATCTTGCGCACGCCGTTCTTGATGCCCAGTTGGATCTCTTCCACCGGCACGCCCCAGGTGGGTTTCAGCTTGCCGCCGTACTGGTTGATGATGTCCTGCAGGTCCTTGGGGACGCTGGAAGAACCGTGCATCACCAGGTGGACGTTGGGCAGCTTGTTGTGGATCTCGATCAGGCGCTTCATCTTCAGGGTTTCGCCGGTCGGCTTGCTGCTGAATTTGTACGCGCCGTGGCTGGTGCCGATGGCGATGGCCAGCGCGTCCAGTCCGGTCTGCTTCACGAACTCCACGGCCTGATCCGGATCCGTCAGGTGGCTCAATCCGTCGCCGCCCGCGCCGTGACCGTCTTCGATCCCGCCGAGGCAGCCGATCTCGCCTTCCACCGTGACGCCCTTGGCGTGCGCCAGTGCCACCACTTCCTTCGTCACCGCCACGTTGTACTCGAAGCTGGAGGGCGTCTTACCGTCTTCCATCAGGGAGCCGTCCATCATCACGCTGGTGAAGCCCATGTCAATGGCGCTCTTGCAGGTGGCCACGCTGTTGCCGTGATCCAGGTGCAGAACGGTCGGAATCTCCGGATAGACTTCGGTTGCCGCGATCATGAGGTGATACAGGAATCGATCCTGCGAATAGGCCCGCGCACCGCGGCTCGCCTGCACGATCACCGGCGACTGGGTTTCCCTGGCCGCCTCCATGATCGCCTGGATCTGTTCCATGTCGTTGACGTTGAACGCGCCAACTCCGTACCCGCCCTTGGCTGCTTCGTCGAGAAGCTGCCGCATTGAGACTAATGGCATATGAGGTTTCTCTCCTTCGGACTAGAATTGCGTAAAATGGTGTCGCGAACTCTTTAATTTTCAAGCTAACATGATTGCGCGAGGGGGGGCAACGCGCGTACCTTAGTGTCGTGGCCCTCGATATTCTTGCGGGCAAATGCCCGCCGCCCTCCATGCTGGTCGATGTCCCCCGTCTGATCACCGCCTACTATAGCCTTGCGCCGGATGCGCCTGTGAGCTTCGGAACCTCCGGGCATCGCGGCTCCTCGTTCGATGGCGCATTCAACGAAGGCCACATCCTGGCGATCACCCAGGCGATCTGCGAGTACCGCGCGGCCAATGGCGCCGATGGTCCAATTTTCCTCGCCAAAGATACGCATGGGCTCTCCGAACCGGCCTTCGTCAGCGCACTCGAAGTGCTGGCCGCCAACGGTGTCGAGGTAATGGTGGACGATGTCCTCGGTTACACTCCCACGCCCGCGCTCTCCCACGCGGTGCTGACGTATAACCACGGCCGCACCGCCGGCCTCGCCGACGGCATCGTGATTACGCCGTCGCACAACCCGCCGGCCGATGGTGGGTTTAAGTACAATCCGCCTAATGGCGGTCCGGCCGATACCAGCGCTACCGGCTGGATTCAGGATCGCGCCAACCGGATTCTCGCCGACGCGCTGCGCGAAGTGCGCCGCGTGCCGTACCCGCGGGCGCTGGCGGCTTCCTCCACTCATCGTCACGATTTCGTTTCCGCGTACGTCAACGATCTGGCCGCCGTCGTCGACATGGACGCCATCCGCGACGCGCGCCTCAATCTCTGCGCCGATCCGCTGGGCGGCGCCGGCGTGGCCTATTGGGGGCGCATTTCCGATCGCTATAACCTCCACCTCACCATCCAGAACGATGACGCCGACCCCACCTTCCGCTTCATGAGCGTCGATTGGGACGGAAAGATCCGCATGGATTGCTCTTCCCCCTACGCCATGGCGGGCCTGATCGCGCTCAAGGACAAGTACGACCTGGCGTTCGCCTGCGATACCGACCACGATCGCCACGGCATCGTCACGCGTTCTGCCGGCCTGATGAATCCCAATCATTACCTGGCCGCCGCCATCTCGTATCTCTTCGCCCATCGCCCCGGCTGGCGGCAGGATGCCGGCATCGGCAAAACGATGGTCTCCAGCCTCATGATCGACCGCGTCGCGGCGCACCTGGGGCGGCGACTGGTGGAAGTGCCGGTCGGTTTCAAGTGGTTTGTCGACGGCCTGCTGGACGGTTCGCTCGGCTTCGGCGGCGAAGAGAGTGCCGGCGCCAGTTTCCTGCGCCGTGACGGCACGGTTTGGACCACCGACAAGGACGGCATCATCATGGGCCTGGTGGCGGCCGAGATGATGGCGCGCACCGGCAAGGACCCGGGCCAGATCTACCAAGCGCTGACGGAGCAATTCGGCGCGCCGGTCTATCAACGCATCGATGCGCCGGCTACGCCGGAGCAGAAGGCCCTCCTCGCCAAGCTCTCGCCGGACCAGGTCACCGCTCACCAACTGGCCGGGGACCCCATCCAATCCATGCTGACCACCGCGCCCGGCAACGGCGCCGCTCTTGGCGGATTGAAAGTGTCCACCGCGCGCGGATGGTTCGCCGCCCGCCCCTCCGGCACGGAGGACGTCTACAAGCTCTACGCGGAGAGTTTCGTGGGTGAAGACCATCTGCGGGCCATCCAGCGCGAAGCGCAGGAACTGCTGGCGCGGGTTCTGTCACGCGGCCCCGACAGCCCGCCCGGTTGACGAGGTTGCTCAAATGGAGGCCGCCGATAAGCGGGGATAGGCAAAGAGCTGCTTTATCCGTGTTCATCCGCGTTGATCTGTGGCCCAATTCCTTTTTTCCGGAGGCTGATTTCAGATGGATGACGGTACACTGACACCATGGATTTAGGAATCAAAGGGAAAGTTGCGATGGTGGCGGCGGCCAGCCAGGGGCTGGGGTTTGCCATCGCCAAAGCGCTGGCGGGCGAAGGCGCGCAGGTTTCGATTGCGGCGCGCAAGGCGGAGACCATTCGCGCCGCCGCCGCGCGTATTGCGGAACAGACCGGCGCGCAGGCGATGTGGTCGGTGGCGGACGTCGCTTCCGCCGAGGCTATCGAAGCCTGGCATCGCGCCACGGTGGAGCGATTCGGCGGCGTGGACATGCTGGTGACGAACTCGGGCGGTCCGCCGGCGGGCGCGGCGTCGAGTTTCGACGATGCGGCATGGCGCAACGCTTTCGAGCTGCTCATCCTGAGCGCGGTGCGTACGGTTCGCGTGGTGCAGCCCACGATGGAAGCGCGCGGCGGAGGCAGCATCCTGATGCTGACTTCCTCGTCGGTGAAGAATCCGATTCCCAATTTGGGGCTGTCGAATGTCATCCGGCCGGCGGTGTCGGCGATGGTGAAGACGTTCGCCGACGAGTTTGCCGCCAAGAAGATTCGCGTCAACCAACTGGTGCCGGGCCGGATTGCGACCGAACGGCTGACCTATCTGGACGACGCCAACGCCAAACGCGCGGGCATCACGCTGGAAGAGCAGCGCAAACGGTCGATGGGCGCCATCCCGCTGGGGCGGTACGGCGATCCGGAAGAGTTCGCGCGGGCGGCGGTGTTCCTATTGAGCGACGCGGCAGGCTACATTACCGGCGCCACGCTGCAAGTGGACGGCGGCGCGATCCGGTCGATCGGGTAGGGCACGTCGGAACTGCACCGTTGCGGATGAGGCTGATTGCGCCGGCAAGAAGCGGGTCCAGGGGGATCCGGCCCAGAGGGCACCCCGACCAGGGAGTCCGCCCCACCGTTTCCGCAGGATGCGCAGTAAGGGAAGCGTTGGCAGGCCAAAGGGCCTGCCCCACCTGTGTTAATCTCGGTCAGAACTTTTATGCGATATCTAATTCCCATGGTCCTGGCGGCAGTGCTGGGAAGCTTCGGGGCGAGCGCCCAGCAGGCGGCGCGCGATTATCCGGTCAAGCCGGTACCGTTCACGAGCGTTCACTTCAACGACGTTTTCTGGGCGCCACGGATCGACATCAACCGCACCGTCACCATCCCGTTCGCCTTTGGCAAGAACGAAGAGACGGGACGCGTGGATAACTTCGTGCGCGCGGCGGCGGCGCTGCGCGGGGCAACGCTGGCCAACAAAAAGGCGCCGGGGTATCCCTTCGACGACACGGACATCTACAAGGTCATCGAAGGCGCGAGCTACGCGCTGAGCGTGCAGCCCGACGCCAGGTTGGATGCCTATGTCGATGGCTTGATCGCCAAGATCGCGGCGGCGCAAGAGCCGGATGGCTATCTCTACACGACGCGCACCATCGATCCCCTGCATCCGCACCCTTGGGCGGGCACGAAGCGCTGGGAGATGGAGACGGTACTCAGCCACGAGCTGTACAACCTGGGCCACCTGTATGAAGCGGCGGCGGCGCACTATCAGGCCACCGGGAAGCGCAACCTGCTGGATATCGCGCTGAAGAGCGCCGCGCTATTGGAAAGCACCTTCGGACCGGGCAAGCAATCCATCTGGCCGGGACACCAGATCGTCGAGATGGGCCTGGCGAAGTTGTATCGCGTGACCGGGCATCAGGGCTACGTGGATCTGGCGAAGTTCATGCTCGACGTGCGCGGTCAGGACGGATTGCGCGGCGCGGGGCCCTACAATCAGTCGCAGGCGAAGGTGGTGGACCAGACGGAGGCGGTGGGCCACGCGGTGCGGGCCACGTACATGTACTCCGGAATGGCGGATGTCGCCGCGCTCACGGGCGACGGCGCGTATGTAAACGCCATCGATAAAATCTGGGAGGACGTGGCGCGCAGCAAGCTCTACATCACGGGCGGAATCGGCGCCAGGGCCTCGGGCGAGGCCTTCGGCAATCATTACGAACTACCCAACATGACGGCGTACAACGAGACCTGCGCGGCGGTGGGCAACGATTACTGGAATCACCGCCTGTTCCTGCTGCATGCCGATGCGCGCTACATCGACGTGATGGAGCGCACGCTATATAACGGGCTGATTTCCGGCGTCTCGCTGGATGGGCAGAGCTTCTTCTACCCGAACCCGCTGGAATCGAACGGGCAGCACACCCGCAGCCCGTGGTTCGGCGTGGCCTGCTGCCCGGGGAACATCACGCGTTTTCTGGCCAGCGTGCCGGGTTACGTCTACGCACAGCGCGGCGATCGGCTCTACGTAAACCTTTTCGTGGCGAGCAGCGCCGATATCAAAATGGACAACGGGCGCACCATCCAGGTGACGCAGGAAACGCGCTACCCGTGGGAGGGGTCGGTGAAGATGACCGTCAATCCCGGCACCGCGGGCAAACTTGCCATAAACGTTCGCATCCCGGGCTGGGCACGCAACGAACCGGTGCCGAGCGATCTCTACAAGTTCGCGGACACGGTAGCGGAGCGCGCGGTGGTGAAGGTGAACGGCAAGGCGGCGCCGATGGAGCTCGACAAAGGTTATGTCACGTTAGACCGCACCTGGAAAACGGGCGATACCATCGAACTCAGCCTGCCGATGCCGGTGCGGCGCGTGGTGGCCCACAGCGCCGTGGCGGCGGACCAGGGACGGGTGGCGATCCAGCGCGGGCCGCTGGTTTACACCGCGGAGTGGGTGGACAATCCGAACGGGAAGGTGCGCAATCTGATGCTTTCCGATACGGCCAAACTGACGGCGGCGTACGATGCGAAATTGCTCAAGGGCGTCACCGTGATCACGGGGCGCGCCACCGCCCTGACCACGGACGCTGCGGGCAAGGTGTCGAAGACCGACCAGGAATTCAAGGCGATTCCGTATTACGCCTGGGCCAATCGCGGACCGGGGCAGATGATGGTGTGGATACCGAACAGCGAGGCGTCGGCCAAACCGTTGGGCCCCCCGACGCCGACCAGCAGCGCGAAGATCACGGTATCGGGCGACAGCCGCAAGAATCCGCGGAACATCATCGACGGCGAAGATCCCACGGCGAGCGACGATCCGGCAGCGTACTTCGACTGGTGGCCGAAGAACGGCAGCGCGGAGTGGGTGGAACTCGAGTTCGAGAAGGCGGCCACGGTGTCGGAAACGAGCGTCTACTGGTTCGACGATACGGGTCACGGCGGGGTGCGCGTGCCGGCCTCGTGGAAGTTGCTGTATAAGGATGGCGACCAGTGGAAGGCGGTGGAAGCGGCCAGCGTTTATGGGCGGGAGCGGAATCAGTACAACCGGGTGACGTTCCAACCGGTGACGACCACCGGGCTACGGCTGGAGTTACAGGCGCAGGCCAACGTGTCGATGGGGATTCAGGAGTGGAAGGTGAAGTAGGGTGTAGCAAAGCAAAGAATGCACCGAAGAATCGGGGCCGCCCATAGGGCACCCGGCCTAAAAGGCTACGCTACGCTAGCTTCTGGCCGATGGATTTGGCCTGGCTGAACAGGTATAAGTAATCCGTTCCGCCGGCCTTGGAATCCGTGCCGGACATCTTGAACCCGCCGAAGGGGTGGGCGCCGACTACCGCGCCGGTACACTTACGATTGATATATAAGTTGCCGACGTGGAACTCGCGTTTGGCGCGTTCGATCTTATCTTCGGCGGTGGTGTACACCGAGCCGGTAAGTCCGTACTCGGTGTTATTGGCAATCGCCATGGCTTCGTCGAAATCCTTCGCCTTGACGACGGCCAGAACCGGGCCGAAGATTTCTTCCTGCGAGAGGCGGGCCATGGGAGCGATATCGGCGATGACGGTGGGCCGGATGAAATAGCCGCCGCCCGGGGCGCGCTCGCCGCCCGTAATGAGACGGCCTTCCCGCTTGCCGATCTCGATGTAGCCGAGGATCGAATTCATGGCCCCTTCGTTGATGACCGGGCCCATGCGGACGTTGTCTTCGGGCAAGCCGATGGCGATGGTCTCGGTGGCGGCCTTCAGTTTGTCGAGGAACGACTCGTAGATATCCTGGTGCACCACGACGCGCGAACAGGCCGAGCACTTCTGCCCCTGGAATCCGAAAGCGGCGGCGGCGACGCCCTGCACGGCGGAATCGAGATCGGCATCGGCATCCACCACGATGGTGTCCTTGCCGCCCATTTCGAGCACGGTGCGCTTGATCCAGATTTGCCCCTGCTGGGGCTGCGCGGCGCGCGAGTGAATGTCCAGGCCGACATCGCGCGAGCCGGTAAAGGCGATGTAGCGCGTCTTGGGATGGGCCACCAGGCCGTTGCCGAAGGTGGCGCCGGAGCCGGGGCAGAAGTTGACCACGCCGGCGGGCATGCCGGCTTCCACCAGGGCTTCGAAGAACTTGGCCGCGATGGTAGGCGAATCGCTCGACGGTTTGAGGACGACGGTGTTGCCGCAGACCAGGCTGGCGCCGGTCATGCCGAGGGCGATGGCGTTAGGGAAATTCCAGGGCGAAATTACGGCGCCGACGCCGAGCGCGATGTAGCGCAGGAAGTCGCGCTCGCCGGGGAGTTGCACGATGGGTTCGGCGCGGTCGAGCACCAGCGCCTGGCGGGCGTAGAGTTCCAGGAAATCGATGGCTTCGGCGGTGTCGGCCTCGGCTTCGTCGTAGTTCTTGCCGACTTCGAGCACCAGCCAGGCGTTGAATTCGAACTTGCGGCGGCGCAGGATGGCCGCGGTGCGAAACAGTACAGCGGTGCGCTCCGCAACCGAAGCGTACTGCCACTTCTCGAAGGCTGCGAGCGCCGCCTGCATGGCGGGCTCGACGTGTTCGAGTCCGGCCTTCTGGTGGATCCCGATGACTTCGGACGGATTCGCCGGGTTGATGGAGACAATCTTGTCTTTGGTGCGGATGGGCTCGCCGCCGATCACCGAGTCGTACTCGCGGCCCAGTTGCGCGCGAACGTTTTCAATTGCTTCGCGCATGCCGCGGACGTTCTGGGGCTGGCGGTAATCGGTGATCGGCTCGTTGACGAAGGGGCCGACGGTACTCGGAGTGGTTGCCATAATCTCGTGAACCCGTATTATAACGTAGCGGCATTTGACGGCTAGCGCAGGCTGAAACGAACAAGTTGGGCTAGTACTCCCTGCCCGGTACGCTGGCAGTACAAGAGGCACGAATTGGTCCTATGACGCGGCGGGCGTCCATGGGATAAGTGACACATGGGTTATAGAGCCATGCAGCTCGCCTGTTATTGCGGACAGGCACCGGATCGAATCCTCGAAATCGGTTTCACCAGCGACCGGCACATGGTGGTGCACTTCTGGTGCTCCACGTGCAACCGCGTGCTCTTCATTTCCCGGTCCCTGGACGCGTGCGAGCAGGCGTGTCCGCCGCCGGACGTGGAGGCGGACAGCCGGTCGAAGGCGGAAGATGCACGCTTCCTGCAGAGCCTTGGCATCGCGGTAGCGGAGTAGTTCCGCGCCCGCGCTGTGGAGCGCCCGGGCCGCGCGCTTCACGTTACCATGGAGCTAACCATGGCTTTCCAGTGGCTACAGATGCGGATTCAGGAAGAGACGGAGCGGCGGGAGCGCCAGGCGAACAACCTGGGACGGCTGCCGGGCGCCCTGCGGGATCTCCACGCCCACCTGGGCGAGTGCATTCAAGACTACACGGCGAGTTTCGGCGCAAATTCGGCGGAAATCGTGCTACTGGCCGACCGGCTCAAGGTGACGGTACGGGAAGAGCGCGACGGCAAGTGGCAGGCTGTGTGCAAGGTCGAGGTAATCTGCGTGCCGGAGATGCCGGGATTCCGGGTGGAGCGCGGGGAGTACTCGATGGCGGTGGAAGTCGGACTGTTGCCCAGCGATAAGCTCTTTTACCGCGATCGCGAGCAGGACATATACCTCACCATGGAAGAGTTCACGCGGCGCATTCTGGACCGTGCTCTGTTCCCCGCCCTGAAAGAGCAATAAGCAAGCGGCGGGTCCAGGGGGACCCGGCCCAGAGGGCACCCCGACCCGGGGGTCCGCCCCACTGTGCCGCACGGTGTGCCACCCTGAGATCATGCGTTGGATGGGTGCGCTTCTATTGTTGCCGCTGGCGCTGGCGGCCCAAACCAAGCCGGAAGACCCATGCTCGATCGGCGGCCAGGTAACGAATGCGGCCACCGGAGAACCGTTGCGGCGGGCGTTGGTGTACTTGCGGCGAACCGACATGTCGCCGGGTGTGACCACAATCCAGGTCATGAACACGGTCACCACGGATGCCGCGGGGCGGTTCGCCATGACGGGTATTGCGCCCGGAAAGTACCGGCTCTCGGCGGAACGCAGCGGGTTCATCGTCACGCAATATGGCGCGCGGGGACCGGGGAAGGTGGGCGCCATGCTCACGCTGGAGCCGGGGCAGAAATCGAGCGGCCTGGACATGCGCCTGACGCCGCACGGGGTGATCGCGGGGCGCGTGCTGGATGAGGAGGGCGAGCCGGTGAGCGGCGTGGACGTGCAGGTAATGCGGCAGCAGTATATGAACGGCCGCAAACAGATGGCGCGGGCGAACGGAGCGTCCACCAACGATTTGGGCGAATACCGCGCTTTCGGCCTGCCGCCCGGACGCTATTACGTGAGCGCCACCTTGCGCGCCAATGCCATGCAGCCGCAGAGCGACGAGGAGTACGTGACCACCTGGTTTCCGCGCAACGCGGACGCCACCGGCGCGGCGCCCATCGACGTGGCGGCGGGCGCGCAATTGCGCAACATCGATCTCCAACTGGCGAAGATGCATACGGTGACGGTGAGCGGGCGGGTGACGAGCGAGATCCGTACACCCGGCGTCGCAGAGAACGTAGCGCGGACGAATCTGAACGTCCAGCTCTCGGCGCGCAATACGACGATGGTCGGCGGCGGTTTCACGCGCGGCACCACAGTGAGCCCGCAGGGGACGTTCGAGTTCCGCGGCGTGACGCCGGGAGCGTACTACGTGGTGGGCACGGCGATGACGGCGGGGAAGAATTTCGCCACGCGAACGGCGATTCAGGTGGGCGGATCCAACATGGAAGGGATTTTGCTGACCATCCGCGGCGGCGTGGGGGTGAGCGGGCGGGTGCGGGTGGAGGGCGAATCCACGCAGGGCACCGCCCAGGTGCGTCTGACGCTGCAACCGGCGGAAGCCGGCGGCGTCCTGTTCGGCCCCATGCCCACGCAACAGGTGAAGGAGGATGGCAACTTTCAGATGGACGACGTCGGGCCCGATCGTTACACGGTTTCTCTCAACGGCTTGCCCGACGGCTTCTACGTCAAGAGCATGCGTTCCGGCAACCTGGATGTGCTGCTGGGCGGGCTCGAGGTGGCCGATGCGTCTCCGGCGCCGCTGGACATCGTGCTCAGCCCCAACGCGGGGCAGGTCACCGGCAGCGTGGTGGACCCCAACACGCAGAAGGCGGCGCCCGCGGTGATGGTGGTGCTGGTTCCCCAGGAGAAGGAGCGGCGCGATCGCGAGGGATTCTACCGGACCATCACCAGCGATCTGAGCGGCCAGTTTACGTTCAAGGGCGTAGTGCCGGGCGAGTATCGCGTCTACGCCTGGGAAGAGGCGGAGTATGGCTCGTGGATGGACCCGGACTTTCTGAAGCCCGTGGAGAGCCGCGGCGAAGCCGTGAGCGTCTCCGAGAGTGGCCGGCAAGCCGTCCAGGTGAACCTGATTCCGGCGGATTCGCAGTAAGGGGGGAATTGGCAGGCGGAAGCGCCTGCCCCACCCGTGGCGTGTGATATGCTCAGGTTTCCGTTTTTGTAGAATTCGTGGCAATACAGAGGTCCACCGTTGAAACTCGCTGTAGTCGATTACGCGATACTCGCCATCTATTTCGGTTTCGTCCTCGGTATCGGCTGGAGGCTTAAGAGTAAGATCTCCACCAGCGGGGATTTCCTTACCTCCGGCCGTTCGGTGCCCGTGTGGATCACCAGCCTCGCCTTCCTGTCGGCCAATCTCGGCGCTCAGGAATTGGTGGGCATGAGCGGGCAGGGCGCAAAGTATGGCATCATGACGGCCCACTTCTATTGGGTGGGCGCGATTCCGGCGATGATTTTCGTGGGGCTTTTCATGATGCCGTTTTACTGGGCCAGCCGGGCACGCAGCGTGCCGGAGTATCTCAAACTCCGCTTCGACGAGAAGACGCGGGCGCTGAACGCGCTGGCGTTCGCCGTCATGACGGTGTTCTCGTCGGGGATTTCGATGTACGCGCTGGGCCTTCTGCTGCACCTGATTCTGGGCTGGAGTTTCACCGCCAGCGTGCTCTGTTCCGCCGCCATCGTGCTGGCGTATACCTTCCTGGGCGGCCTGACCAGCGCGATTTATAACGAAGTTCTGCAATTCTTCCTGATCGTCATGGGATTCTCGCCGCTGGCCATCATGGCAGTGATGAAGGCCGGCGGATGGAGCGGGATGGCCGCGCGGCTGAAGACCATGACGCTGCCCAACGGCATGAACGGCGACGTCATGACCCATAGTTGGAAGTACATTGCGCACACCAACCAGAACCCCATGGGCATCGAGATCTTCGGCCTGGTGGCCGGGCTCGGCTTCGTGTTGTCGTTCGGCTACTGGTGCACCAACTTCCTGGTGATCCAACGCGCCATGGCGGCGAACTCGGCATCGGCGGCGCGGCGCACGCCGGTGATTGCGGCGCTGCCGAAGATGCTGCTGCCGTTCATCATCATCGTGCCCGGCATCGCCGCGCTGGCGCTCTCCCAAATGGCGCTGGGCTACGTGCTGCCCATGAAGGACGCCATCACGCCGGATTACGACCAGGTGCTGACCACCCTGATGGCCAAGTTTTACCCCGCCGGCATGTTGGGCATCGGGCTGACCGGCCTGATGGCATCCTTCATGAGCGGGATGGCGGGCAACGTCACCGCCTTCAACACCGTCTTCACCTACGACATCTATCAGGCCTACATCCGGCCCGGCAAAGCCGACCATCATTACCTCACCGTGGCAAAGGTCACCACGGTGGCAGGCGTGGCGCTCTCCATCTGTTGCGCCTACGTGGCGCAGCATTACAACAGCATCATGGACCTGCTGCAACTGGTGTTCGGCTTCGTCAACGCCCCGCTCTTCGGCACCTTCCTGCTGGGCATGTTCTGGAAGCGCACTACCGGCCACGGCGCCTTCTCGGGCCTGTTGAGCGGCATGCTGGCGGCGGCCGCTACTCACGGCTGCACGATGGCCGAAGGAAAGGGCGGCTGGATGGTCACGTTGCACACGTTCCCCTCTACCATGGCGCAGAATTTCTGGGTCGCCATCGTGGCCTTTACCGTTTGTACGACGGTGACCATCGTGGTCAGCCTGGCCTCTAAGCCGCGGCCGGAGGCGGAGCTTACCGGTTTGGTGTACGGTTTCACCGAATTGAAACACGACGAGGGCGTGGTTTGGTACAAGCGTCCGGTACCGCTGGCCATCGCTATCGGCGCATTGGCTCTATTCCTTAATTTCTGGTTCGCCTAATATGCTGGATCTCAGAGTGCCTACGGGCTTTTACTTTTCCATAGTCGGCCTGATCCTGGTGGCTATGGGCGTTTTCGCGCCGTCGGAACGGGCGGCGTTGACGGATTCCAATGTGAATCTATATTGCGGGCTGGTCATGCTGGCATTCGGCCTCATCATGCTGGGGCTCAGCAGGCTGTCCAAACACGAAGACTTATGATCGGCGCATTTCACGAGCGTTTCGGCCCCGCACGGCAGCCTCGGGTGTTCCGGGCGCCTGGCCGGGTCAATCTGATCGGCGAGCACACCGACTACAGTCTCGGCTTCGTCCTGCCGGTGGCATTGGACCTGGCCACGTACATCGCCGCGGCGCCTTCGGGCGATGGCAAGCTGCGCATCTATTCGGAAGACCGGCGGGAACTGCGCGAGTTCGACGCGTCGAGCCTGGGCTCGGTGGAGCGCACGGGCGAGTGGACGGACTACCCCATCGGCGTGGCGCGGGAACTGGTGCGCGCCGGCGTGGGGGTGGAGGGCGCCAATCTGCTGATCCGCAGCACGGTGCCGGATGGCTCGGGCCTGAGCTCCTCGGCGGCGCTGGAGGTTTCCGCCGCCCTGGCGCTACTCGCCGGGCGCGCGTTCGACCCGTTGGAGCTGGCCAAGCTCTGCCAGCGCGCCGAGCGCGATTTCGTGGGCATGCCGTGCGGCATCATGGACCAGTACATCTCGGTTTTCGGGCGCGCCCATTCGGCGGTGGAAATCGATTGCCGCAGCCTGGGGCACCGCCTGGTGAAACTGCCCGAGGGCATCGCTTTCATCGCCGTGAACACCATGGTGAAGCACGCGCTTTCGGGATCGGCGTACCGCGACCGGGTGAGGGAATGCGCGCTCGCCGTGGAAGGCATCGCGGCGGTCTACCCCGATGTGCGGACTCTGCGCGACGTCTCGCCGGAGCAGTTCGAGAGCGTAGCTGCGCGCCTGCCGGAAGTGGTGGCGCGGCGCGCGCGCCATGTGGTCACCGAAGATGCGCGCGTCAACCGCTTCACCGAAGCCAGCGCTCGCGGCGACGTAACGGCCATGGGCAAGCTGATGGTGGAATCGCACCGCAGCCTGCGGGACGATTACGAGGTGAGTTGCGCGGAATTGGATTTCCTGGCGGATGCCGCGCTGGCTATCGATGGCGTATATGGGTCGCGCATGACGGGCGGCGGATTCGGAGGATGTACGGTAACGCTTATGCGCGCGGAGGCCGCCGCGAGTTTCCGCGCGAGCATCGCGCAAGCTTACCAACGGCAGTGGGGCGTGCCGCCGGGGATTTATTCGTGCGAACCTTCGGAAGGCGCGGGGGAAGTGAAGAAACTTGAGACAATCCCCGCGCTCGCCTGACTAGATAGCAAAAGACAAAGAGAATGTCCTCCATGGCGGGGCGATCTTATTGAACGGAACGCCCCGGCCATGGGACAGTTTTGTGTTGTTCCTTAGTCCTGTCTACGGTAGTGGGCCGGCGAACCTCCCGGCCCCACAAACCTCATTGAACGCCCGCGGTCTTCGCCCGCACATACTCTTAAGGGTCGTTAAGAAATAGCTTGGCCAACCGCTCCCTAACCCTAACCCGGAAGCCGGAACCAAACAGGGAAGGCGTCGATGGAAGAATGCCCGCTCGAAAGCGGGCATGGCAGCCTGAAAGGCTACTCTACAGGAGCGGTTGCCTGAAATGAACGGATTATTTCCAGACACACTCTTACTCCTCCCGTAGCGCTTCGTTCACGTCAAGGCCGGCCGCGCGGGCCGCGGGCACCCCGCACGCAACCGCAGCCACCAGAAAGAATCCCAGGGCCGCCGCCGCGAATGTGGCCGGGTCGGTGGCGTGGACTCCTACCAGCATGCCGGCCATTACGCGTGTCAATCCGAGGGCCGCCAGCAAGCCGATCGCAAGGCCCTCCGCGGTGAGACGCAGTCCGTGGCCGACCACCAGTTGGAAGACGCTGGCCGGCGCCGCGCCGAGGGCCATGCGGACGCCGATCTCCGCCGTGCGCTGCCGCACGGCGCTGGCCAGCACACCATAGAGCCCGACGCCGGCGAGCAATACGGCGATGGCGGCGAAGATGCCGATGAGGAGCAGCGAGAGGCGCGTTCCGGCCTGGTCCCGATCCACCAGCGCTTCCATGGGCTGCATTTTCGAGATCACCATTTGGCGATCGGCCCTGGCGATCTCGGCGCGCACCGCGGCGGCGTATTTCGCCGGATCGCCGGCCACCCGCACCATCCAGTAGCGCGACACTCCAATACCCAGGAATCCGTCGGAAAAGTAGATTGTTTCCCCGCCCGGATCGCTCAGAGAGGCCAACCGCTGGTGCGCCACGACGCCGATGACCTCGGCCCACGGCGAATCCGGAAGCGGTATGAGGATGCGCTTGCCCACTGCGGATTCGTTGGGGAAGGCCCTGGCGGCGAGAAGCTGGTCGATCACCACCACGTTCCGCCCGGGCGCGTTATCGGCCTCGGTGAAGGTTCGCCCCGCCACGAGAGGTGTGCGCAGCGTTTCGAAATAGCCGGGCAGCACCTGCTGAAAATCGGCGCCCTCGGAGCTTGCCGGCGTGGGCCGCGGCTGGGCGGCAGCCGGTTTCCCGGGGCGGGGGCCGCCGCCCAGCGGAACAGCCAGTGCTTCGCTCACACTCTCGACACCAGGCAGCGCGCGCAGGCGGTCGCGAATTTCGCGCAGCAGCTCCAGACGGCCCTGCTGCCGGGTCAGTGACCACTCGCGGGTAGCGAAAAAGGTCAGCAGTCCGCGCGGATCGTAGCCGGGATCGACGCGGCGCAGTTCCACGAAACTGCGAAACATCAGGCCCGACCCGATGAGCAGGACAAAGGAGAGCGCGACTTCGGCGACGACCACGATGTTGCGCAGCCGGCGGCCCGCCGCCAATCCCGCGCTGCGGCCGCCGTGCAGCACCTGGTTCAGATCGGGCCGCGCGGCGCGCAGGGCCGGCATCACGCCGAAGAGGGCAACGGCCGCCAACCCCGCCGCTGCCGCAAAGGTCAAGACGCGCCAATCGATGGCCGTGGACGCGATGCGCGGCAGGGTCGCCGGGGCAAATCCCAGCAGCAGGTGGATGCCGAGCCAGGCGAAGACCACACCGAGCAGTGTGCCCAGTCCCGCAAGCAGTAGCGACTCCGCCAGCATCTGGGAGACCAGGCGCCGCCAACTTCCACCGAGCGCGGCGCGCACCGCCAGCTCCCGTTCGCGCAGCGATGCCCGCACCAGCAGGAGGTTGGCCACATTCGCACAGGCAATGAGCAGAAGAAAGACGACCGCGCCCATCAGGGCGAGAATGGCGGGACGGACCTCCTCCACCAGGTAGCGGCGCATCGGCTCGAGCCGCAGGGCCGCCGCCGGATCGAAAGAATTCTTCCGCACTTGCGGTGCCAGAGCATCGAGCTGGGCTTGCGCCCGCCGCAGCGTTGCACCGCTTTTCAGACGGCCGACCGCCCCCACCGTCAGCAGGTTCCGATGGGCAGCGTCGTAGCCGATATTGTTGGCCACCCAAAAATCGGGGGCGGCGTCAACGCTTACACCGGGCAGGAACAGCTTGAAACCGGGCGCCAGCACACCGACAATCCGGGGACCTCTCTGGCCGCCCGAGCCGGGCATCTCCCGACCGAGTACGGCGGTGCTCCCGGCATAGCGCCGCTGCCAGTATTCATAGCTGAGGATGGCCGCGCTGCCCGGCGGAATCAGAACCTCCGCTTGGGCCGGCTGGGGCACGGCGTCGGCTTCCGTGAAATCGCGGCCAAAGGCAATTTTGGCCCCCATCAGCCGGAAAAAATCGGCGGTCACCAGCGCCTTGCCGATCTGTTCCGAACTGCCATCTTCGCGGGGGACGAACGCGCGGAACGAGGTGACGCCTCCGAGACGCTCGAAGATTGCCCCCGTGCCGGCGCGCAAGTCGAAGAAATCGGCATTGGAATAGATAAAACTCTTGCGATTCACCTGCCGGTTTTCCCAGAACACCAGCACCAATTGGTCCGGGTTCCGGTAAGGAAGGGGCCGTAGCAGCACGGCATCAGTCACGCTGAAAATCGCCGTGCTGGCGCCTATCCCCAGAGCCAGCGTTAGGGCGGCCGTGGCCGCGAAGATCGGACTTTTCCACAATGTCCGGCCCGCGTGCGTAAAGTCCCCGAGCAGAACCTCGATTCCGTTCGTATGGCGCATAAGCTCTCCGGTTCGGACCGATTATAGCGCTCCGCGTTACACTCGATAAATACATGCCGCGCTGGTTCAACCTCGCCAATTTCGTCACCTTGATCCGGTTGATTCTGGTTCCGTACGTCATCGGAGCCATCCTGGACGGGCGGAACACCCGGGCACTGGAATTGTTCTTCCTGGCGGCGCTGACCGACGTAATCGATGGCGCCGTCGCCCGCGCTCTGCGGCTGGCCAGCCAGACGGGGGCCTACCTCGACCCGATTGCCGACAAGTGTCTGCTCAGCGGGATCTTTCTGGCGCTGGGCGCCACCGGAAGCGTGCCCTGGTGGCTGGTGGCGGTGGTTCTGGGGCGCGATATTTACATCCTGCTGGCGGTGGTGGGGGTGATGGCATTAACCAACGTCAGGAAGTTCCCGCCCAGCCGATGGGGGAAAATATCAACGTTCGTGCAGATTGCGACGGTCGTGACGTGTATGGTCGAAAATATCCGGCCGGGGCCGGTTTTGCACGCCATCTCGTCCGCAATGCTATGGGTTTGCTTGGCTATTACCGTTTGGAGCGGCATTCATTACACCCTGCGCGGGGTCCAAACGCTACGCGCACGTTGACGGGGTGGCGTCTCGGGAGTAGTCTAAAACTAAGGGCACGTTTGCCATGACTCGCTATCTGCCAGCGCGACACTACCGGTGGTTCGGATTGAGCGCGGTGGTATTGGCGGGCCTGTGCGGCTGGCTGGGTGTCGAAATCCATGTTGCGGTTGCCTACGTCCCCGCCGGTTTGTTCCTGCTCACCGCCGGCCTGCTGCTGTTGATGGCTTTCCGTCCGGCCATCGAGATCCACGAAGGGTACGTCTCCATCGGCGGGCGAATCATACCCTGGATGGACATCCGGCGCCTGGACCGCACCGGGTGGATTTCCCCTCTGCTCACCCATATCACCCTGTTTGACGATTCGCGCCTGCTGCTGGTCTATCCAGGCGACCTCGATAGCTGCAACAGCCTGCTGCGCCACCTGCGGCGCCTCTCGCGCGACGCCCTGATCGACGGCATCCCCTACCGGCAGTACTGGGGCGAAGTTCTGGCTCCTGGCGGCGAACGCAAACAACAGGCCCCCATGCCTCGCTACCGCATCCTCCGCCCCGAGGACGAGGCCGAAGTCGAACGCCTGTACCAACGGCTGAAAACCGTAGGCAACCTCGATCAGAAGAACTCCACGGACGAGAAGTAGTTCGTGGAATCCCGCCGCTCTTTCCCTATCAAGTCCGCGCTGGTCCTGGTGATTCTGGCCGCTGTGGCGTTTCTGGCGCGGGATATCTGGCTGACTGCGCTCGGTCGTGCGCTGATTCACGATGACGGCCCCGGCAAAGCCGAAATCGCCGTGGTGCTGGGGGGCGACCAATGGGGAAACCGGATCGTCAAAGGGGCGGAACTGGTCAAGCAAGGCTACGTCCCGCGCGTCCTGGTAAGCGGACCGCCTGGTATTTACGGATTCAACGAAGCCGATTTGGCGATTCAGTTCGCCATCCGCCAGGGATACCCAGCCGAGTGGTTCATACCCGTGTATCACACGGCGCTTTCCACCCGCGAGGAAGCGGTGCCGATTCTGGACGCACTGAAGCAACGCAATATCCACAGCTTCCTGCTGGTGACCAGCGATTATCACACCGGCCGGGCACGCCGCATCTACCTCGGCGCGGAGCGCCGGCGCGGCGGCGGTCCGGATCTGCGCACGGTGGCCTCACCCGACCAGTTCTTCACCGCCGGCGCCTGGTGGCACAGTCGCGACGGCCAGAAAACTTTTTTTCTGGAGTGGACCAAAACCCTGACCTCGTTGTTCGGGATCTAGCTCATGTGGGAATCGCTGCACACCGTCCGCAAGTACCTCTGGAGGTACCGCCGGGGCATGGCGTTGGGCGGGTTGTGCCTGGTGATGAAAGATGTGGCGCAGGCGCTGCAGCCCCTGATGATCCGCGGCGCGGTGGATTCCTTCCGCGGCGGCGCGGCCTTTGTGCGCTTTGCCGGCTACCTGGTGGGCCTGGCGCTGCTCAAAGGCATCTTTCAGTATTGGATGCGCGTCATCCTCATCGGCGCCTCCCGCGATATCGAATTCGACCTGCGCAACGATCTTTTCGCCCACCTGATCCGCCTTTCCCCCGAGTATTACGCCCGCACCCGCACCGGCGACATCATGGCGCGCGCCACCAACGACCTCAACGCCGTGCGCATGATGCTCGGTCCCGGCGTCATGTACTGGTTTGAAACCAGCCTGACCTTCATTCTGGCCATCGCCATCATGACGCGCGTGGATTGGCGCCTGGCCCTCTTCGCCGTCATGCCCGCGCCGGCGGTCAGCCTGGCCGTGATCCTCTTCGGCCGCGTCATTCACGACCGCTTCGAGAAGATCCAGGCCATGTTCAGCGACATTTCCAGCCGCGTGCAGGAGAACCTGGCCGGCGTGCGCATGATCCGCGCTTTCGTGCAGGAGAAAGCCGAGATGCGCCGCTTTGCGGAATTGAACCGGGCGTACATCGCGCAGAACATCCGGCTGGTGCGCGTGCAGGGCCTGTTCCAGCCGCTCCTGGAGGCGCTCATCGGCATCACCTTCCTGGTGGTGCTCTGGGTGGGCGGCCAACAGGTGCTGGCGGGCCGCATCTCCGTGGGCAGTTTCGTCATGTTCAATACCTATATGGGCATGCTGGTGTGGCCCATGATCGCCCTGGGCTGGGTGGTCAACCTGATGCAGCGCGGCAGCGCGTCCTTGCAGCGCATCAATCAGATTCTGCAGGAGCAGCCATCCATCGCCGCGCCGCCGGACGCGGTGAGCCTGGGCGCGGTGCGCGGCGAAATCGAGTTCCGCGGCGTGACGGTGGATTACCCTAGCGGCGCCGCGCTGCGCGCCATCGATCTGCGCATCCCCGCCGGCACTACGCTGGCCGTGGTGGGCCATACCGGATCGGGCAAGAGCACCCTGGTCAACCTGTTGCCGCGCCTGTTCGACCCGACGAGCGGCGCGGTGCTGTTGGATGGAATCGACCTGCGGCGGGTGGACCCGGCGGAGTTGCGGCGGCAGATCGGCTTCGTGCCGCAGGAGACGTTCCTGTTCAGCGCAACCCTCGCCGGCAATATCGCCTTCGGCGTGGAGGGCGCCACGCCGGAGGGGATCCGGCGGGCGGCGGAAATGGCGGGGCTGGCCAGCGATATCGAAGGCTTTCCGCTGGGGTACGAGACACTGGTGGGCGAACGCGGCATCACCCTCTCGGGCGGGCAGAAGCAGCGCACGGCGATCGCGCGGGCGTTATTGCGCGAGCCGCGGATTCTGATTCTGGACGATGCCCTGTCGGCGGTGGACACGCAGACCGAGGAGCAGATTCTGACGCACCTGGCGGGGGTGATGCGCGGGCGGACGGTGATCCTGATTTCGCATCGCGTATCCACCGTGCGCCAGGCGGACGCCATCGTGGTGCTGGAGCGCGGCGAGATCGTGGAGCGAGGCACGCACGAGGAGTTGGTGGAGGCCGGCGGATACTACGCGGCGCTCTGCCAGAAGCAGATGCTGGAAGAAGAGCTGGAAGCCATCTGACGCCGATCGTCAGAGTGGCACGGGCCGTTCGATTCCCGCCACGCCCAACCGGGCTCCGAGTGCCCCCAGAACCGCGGTCAAGGTTTGCACGCTTGGGTTGCCCTTTGCGGAGAGCGCCCGGTACAGGCTCTCGCGATTCAGCCCGGAACGCGCGGCGACCTCGGCTATGCCCCCCTGTGCCTGCGTGACGTTGCGCAACGCGATCAGGAAAACTCTCGGGTCTTGCTCCTCAAGCGCGGCGTTGAGATAAGCGAGCGCCCGTTCCCGGTCTTTCAGCATGTCCATCAGAAGATCGTCATATGGAGCACTTCTAGGCATCTGTCCTCCTCCGGTAATCCACCAAATATTCTCTAGCGCGGCGAATGTCCTTTGGTTGAGTAGTTTTGTCCCCACCACAAAACAGCAGCACGACCGACCTGCCTTCTACCGTGAAGTAGACCCGGTATCCGGGACCGATATCAATGCGCAGTTCCGATAGTCCCTTTCCCAAAGATCGAGCATCTCCGAAATTGCCCAAGCGTAACCGCTCCAGGCGAATCTGCACTCGCGCCGCGGCATTTCGATCCGACAAGGAGTACAGCCACTCCGCAAATGGACGCTTTCCATTCGCCGCGACGTAGTGCCGTAACGAATACTCGACTGGCGGCATTCAATGGTTAATTGTAGCTTATCGGCCACAACGAGTCAAGCGCCACCCCACGACCCTGGACGAGGAATCGCGGCCGAAACCCTGTTTGCGACGCCACCGATCGAAATGCGTGGTAGCTTGGAGGAAGCATGGGACAGACCGGCTCCATCGTCGTGTTTTTGGGCCTCGTCGCCGTAGTCGCGCTATTCTCCCGGCGTTCGATGATTGACGCGCTGATCGAGGCCATCAACAACTTCCGCGGCGGTCCTCCAACTGCAATGCATCCCTCCCCGGCCGATGACACCGCTCTACTTCGCAGGCGGGCCAGGAAGGCCGAGGATTAGCCTCGACTTGAGTGTTTCGCAAAAGACCTTTGCGCGACGCACCAAGACCTCAGTTTCCAGCCGTCCGGTATGGCTGACGGCAGGCGGACGCCATCGTGGTGCTGAAGCGCGGCAAGATTGTCGAGCGGGGCACGCACGAAGAGTGGATGGAAGAAGCGATCTTGACACCGAAGGCGTACCCAACGTCGATCCAGACGCTAGAATGAATGAAGACTATGGAAAAACAGGCGATCGTGAGCGACCCCGACGTGATGAGTGGCATGCCCTGCTTTCGTGGCACTCGCGTTCCATTTAAGAATCTCATCGACTACCTGGAAGGTGGCCATTCCCTGGGTGAATTCCTGCGGCAGTTCCCAACGGTCACACACGAAATGGCGGTCCAGGCCCTGGAGGAAGCAAAAGAGTCGCTGTTCGCCAGGATCGCGCCGGCTACGAGGTCCTGCTAACCGTAGCACCAAGGCATACCTCACCAACAGCGCGGGACCAGCGCCTGTATGGAATAATGTTCTTAGGCCATGGAAGAAATCACATTTCAAGTCCAACGTGACGAGCAATCGGGCTTTCTAACGGCATGGTGGGATGATTCGGATGGGGCAGGCGGCATCACCACACAGGGCCAAGACCTCCGCGATTTGCAGCAGCAGATCACGGAGGCGGTCGGCGTTCACTTTGATGATGGCACCGCTCCTCGTCGGATCCGCATCCACTTCGTCAGCGACCCGATCCTGGTTCAGGCTTGAAGCTGCCCCGGGACATCTCGGGAACGGAGGCAGTGAGAGCGCTGGAGCGACTCGGCTTCTCAGTAATCAGACAGGCGGGCTCTCACGTACGGCTGACCCAGGGAGATCGGCGCGTCACGGTGCCGATGCATCGCAATTTGGTGGTTGGCACACTGCAAAGTATCCTGCGTCAGGCGGGCGTCAGCCTGGATGACTTTCAGGATGCCCTGTAGGCGGCGGGAACTGGTGGAGCGGGGGCTCTCCTGTGATGTGATCGGCGTGTCACGGGATCGATCCGGTCGCCCGTGCCAAAACCTACAGCTTATAATTGGATCGGGGGGAAGGTACGATGTACGAAAAATACGTTTACACCGTCCCAGCTAGTCCCGGCAGGCACCCCGAATGCCGCGCCGTAGTTCACCGGGTATCGGCATCCGGATGGTGCTGGGGAATTGATGGCGAAACATTAACTGAACCGCGAGCGGAGATGACGCTCGAAGGTGCAAAGTCTGCCGCCATCACCCGCCTCAACCAGATGTTAAGCGAATTTGGAGCTCCGCAAAGAGATCCCTCGCATGTGGATTGGCGTGGCGAAAAACCACCCGTGCGGCCCTGGGAGAAGAGAGAAGATAGGGGTTTTGGTCGCAGGTGTTCCTGATTGCCTCGAGCGGTCACTGCATGTAGATCTTGACGAGCCCTTCAAACTCGTCCAGGGATTTGCACGTCTTCTTCTCGCCGGACCGGGCAATCACCTCGCACGTGTGAACCGCCGCCGTGGAGTATCCCTTACCCTCTTCCGAATGCCAGCTATAATCCGCGCACTGCTTTCCTTCAAAGGCGTCGAAAAGCTGCCGGTATATCCACGTCACGGTCGCCGTCATTCCGGTCGTGCTTTCCGCATCCTTGTCGGCGATTAGGACGAAACATTTCCCGCGTTCCTCGTTGTAGTGATTTTCGTACGAGGCATTGGGTTTCTTAGCCCATCCCCGCTCCTCGAAGACGAGAGCTGCTCGCTTGGCACACTTCTCCTGAAGCTCAAGCCCAGATGTTTTTGCCTTCTCGCTTAGCTCTCTGATCTGCTTGTCTTGGCTCGCTATGGTCGCCCGCATCGAATAGATGTAGCAGCCGAGGACGCCGACGGTGGCGAGCAGCAAGATGGTCGTCGCTCCGCGCATCTGGGCGCATAATAGCACCTCGCACTGATCGGCGCGATGCGATAATCACATGCGATAATCACGTAGGCGGGTCCCGACGAAATGGCCGATGACTCCAAGCTTGGTGCTTTCGCGAGTATCCTCGCCGGTTTCCAGCCGGTCCCCAGGGTTCTTCTGTCAGTGGGCTTCGTGATTTTTTGTTTCGGCGTGCCGGCTGGCTTCAGGCTTCAAAACCGTGCCATGATGATCGGCGTTGCTCTTTTCGCCGCAGGATTTGCCGGACAATATTGGCCGGAGATCACCTTCGGACCAGTCTACGCTGACGACAAATCGTCGGGAGGCGTTCGATGGGGCAACCTCTTTTTGGCGGTGGCGTTCTCCGCGATTTGCGTCCTCACTTGCTGGCTAGCCTACCTTGGACATTAAGTCGACCTGTTTCCGATGGGCCGATAGCCTACGAGTCCCGCCCGGCTTACGATTGGTCCTGGTAAGTCGCATCCGCGTCAACTGGACGCATCGTCCCACGCGTAGAAGTGAGCCACATCGGGCCGCGCAAAGTCCCTCCGGAAGCATGAGCCACGCCCACGCCTTCTCCAAAACTGCGCGCACCTCCCGCGGCGCTTTCCGATACTCTATTCATCATGGCAATCCTATCCCGGCGGCGCTTTTGCGGCAGCGCGTCCGCCTTGCTGGCACTGCCGGCCTTCGCCGCCGGCGGCGAGCGCGGCATCCTGGTGACCGCCGCGCAGGCGGCCAAACTCCGCACCGGCGCGGCGCCGCCCGCGCTACGCCAGAATGTCGCCGCCGCCCTCAAAGCCGGACCGTGGAGCGTCACCACGGAGCGCCCGGACAACACTACCGCCGGCCCCAACGACTACTACAGCGAAGGCCCCTATTGGTGGCCCGACCCGAAGAATCCCAAGGGGCCGTATATCCGCAAGGATGGCGAGCGCAATCCGGGGCGCTTTCAAGCCAACCGGCGCGACCTGGGCGATATGTGCTCGGCCGTTCTGGCGCTCGGCATGGGCGCGTACCTGCTACAAGATCGCGCCTGCGGCGAGCATGCGGCGCGGGTGCTCGCGACGTGGTTCCTGGGCCCGAAGACGCGCATGAATCCCAACCTGGAGTACGGGCAGGCGGTGCGCGGCATCACTACCGGACGCGGCACGGGGCTGATCGACACGGTATCGATGATTCACGCCGCGCAGGGCGTGTGGCTGCTCGAACAGGCGGGGATGCTCGGCCGCGATGTGGGCGATGGCGTGCGCCAATGGTATGCCGATTTCCTAAAGTGGATGACCACCAGCCAGAAGGGGCTCGACGAGAAAAAGTCGGGCAACAACCACGCCACCTGGTGGACGGCGCAGGTGGCGGCCTATGCCACGCTGACCGGTGACGAGGCCGCGAAATCGATGGCCTGGGAGCACTACCGCGCCTACCTGGTGCCCGAAGAGATCCGCCCCGACGGCAGTTGCCCGCGGGAAGAGGAGCGCACCAATTCGCTGGGATACTCCAATATGAACCTGGATGCCTTCGCCGTGCTGTGCCGCATCGCCGCCACCAATGGCGTCCGCTTGTGGGAGTTTGCCACCGCCAAGGGAATCGGCGTGCAGCGCGCGTTCGACTACCTGTTGCCCTACCTGCTGCATCCGGAAAATTGGAAGAAACAGCAGATCTCGAGGTTCAGCGCGGACGGCACGGTGTGGCCTGGACTGGCCGGCGCCGCACTCCAGTCGCCGCGCTTGTTGGATGCTTACCGGACGCTGCCGCGCGGCAATTCGCCCTGGGTCCAGTTTGTCGATCTGGTGGTGAAATAGCTCAGCGTTGTGGGGCAGGTTGGTAACCTGCGCGGCGGTTGATTACCGCCGCTCTCCCGTGCCAAAGCAGCAGTTGGCCGATTAACAATCGGCCGCAGGTCTCCAACCTGCCCCACAAGGCGCAGTCATTGTGTAACAGAGTAATACTTGGCCCGGAGTTACTTGGGCCGCTCTACCTGCACCGCGGCCAGGCTCTCGATGAAGAGCGCGATCGCCGAGTGATCCAGGTCGCCGTGCCCCTGGTTCATCAACGCGATCAGCATCTGCTGCACCAGGCTGGTCAACGGCAGGGCGCACTTAGTCGATTCCGCCGCCAGCAGGGCGTTGCGCAGATCTTTCTGATGCAGCCGTATGCGGAAGCCGGGCTTGAAATTGCGCGCGATCACCATGGGCGCTTTGGCGTTGAGCACCGTGCTGCCCGCGAGGCCCCCTTTGACGGCGTTGAACACCACCTCCGGATCGAGCCCGCATTTGGTGGCCAGCACCAGCGCCTCGCTCATGGCCGCGATGTTGCACGCCACCATGATCTGATTCGCCAGTTTGGTCACGTTGCCCGCGCCCACGGCGCCGGTCAGCGTCACGCTG
>JBEKDV010000055.1:0-28622 GCA_050014175.1 Candidatus Solibacter sp.
TACAAGCCTCACGGTGGTTCCCCTACGTGGAGGAGACCGGCGGGAAGAATTTCAGTTCGAACTGATAATACCCGGTGGTGTTCGGATAGCGCCTATTGCCGCCCCATCGGATACAGAGGTTGCGAATCGAAACGAGGGGACGATCGATGTGCCAAAGGTAATAAGCACTGCTCCTACGTCTTTGTAGATTCCAACCAAATCACTGGCGGCCGGAAAACGCACGGCGATAAGTCCGCGGAGCCCCGGCCGCCGCAACGAACCCTGAACCACCCCATCTCAATCCCGTAGTGTCTCCCAGTGGCATAAGGCTCCGCCTTGTGCATCCGAGCGAAGCTCGGACTTCTTTCTCCATGTCCTCCGCTTCCTCCGCGCTCTCTTCGCCTTTGTCTTTGACTTCCTCTCCTGTCTTCTCCGCGTGTTTCTCCGCGCCTCCGCGCCTCCGCGCCAAATTCACATTCTCCAGCCACCCTTGTTCCCTTCCTCAATTGGCTCCGCCAGTTCCCTCCCCCGAACCCGTTACAATGTAGGTTCGTGCCTATTACCTGTTATCTGGACGCATTCTCGGGGGTCAGCGGCGACATGCTGGTAGGCGCCCTGGCCGATGCCGGCGCCGACCAGGCCGCCATTACCGACGCCATCGCTTCGCTCGATGCCGGAGCCGTGGTTTCTTTCGAAAAGGTGCTGCGCGGCGGCATCGGCGCCACCAAGTACCGCGTGGCGGTGGAGGAAACCAAGGCCCATCGCCACCTCACTCCCATCATCAAGATGATCGAGCGGGCGAACCTGGCCGAACCCGCCAGGCGCACCGCCATCCGCGTGTTCCGCAAGCTGGCCGAAGCCGAGGCGCAAGTCCACCAGGTGCCCATCGAGAAGGTTCACTTCCACGAAGTGGGCGCCGCCGATTCCATCGCCGATATCGTGGGCACCGCCGTCGCCCTCGACCTGCTGGACATCGAAACCATCGTCTGCTCGCCGCTCAACGTGGGCTCCGGCACCGTCCGCACCGAGCACGGCGTGCTTCCCGTGCCCGCCCCCGCCACCGCGCTGCTGCTCACCGGCGTGCCCATCTACGCGCGCGGCCCGGCGCTGGAACTCACCACCCCCACGGGCGCCGCCGTAGCCGTCACCCTGGCCGTCCGCTTCGGCGTGCTGCCTCCCATGAAGGTCACCGCCACCGGGTACGGCGCCGGCGACCACGAATTTCCCGATCACGCCAATGTCTTGCGCGTCATTCTGGGCCAACCTACCGGCGCCGATGAAGCCCTCTCGGTGTGCGTAATCGAGGCCAATATCGACGACCTCAACCCCCAGGTGCTCGCCTACACCACCGAACGCCTGGTGGAGTTCGGCGCGCTCGACGTCTCCCTGCAACCCGTGCAAATGAAGAAGGGCCGCGCCGGCACCCTGCTCCGCGCCGTCGCCAAACCGGAGCACCGCGAGGCCATCGCGCAACTCATCTTCGCCGAAACTTCCACCCTGGGCGTGCGCATCTATCCCGCCGAACGCCGCGTTCAGGCGCGCACCTTTACCGAGGTCGAGACGCCCCACGGCAAAGTGCGCATCAAAGTTTCCAGCGAAGGCAGCTATGCCCCGGAGTACGAGGACTGCCGCCGCCTGGCCGCGCAAACCGGCGTGGCGCTCAAGCACATCATCGCCGAAGCCAACTACGCGTACTTGAAACTATCCAGATGAAATACTACCTGACCACCCCGCTGTATTACGTGAACGCCGCTCCGCACATCGGGCACACGTACACCACCATGGCCGCCGAGACCATCGCGCGCTTCAAGCGTATGCAGGGCTATGACGCCGTGATGTTCACCGGCACCGACGAACACGGCCAGAAGGTGGAGCGCTCCGCCGAAGCCGCTGGGAAATCGCCGCGGGAATTCACCGATACCATCTCCGCCGAATTCCGCGCCCAGTGGGAAAAACTCAATATCCGCGTCGACCGCACCATCCGCACCACCGACCCCAGGCATCACAAGGTGGTACAGGCCCTGTTCCAGCGCTGCCTGGACAACGGGTATGTCTACAAGGGCAGCTACACCGGCCAGTACTGCGTGTCCGACGAACTCTACGCCAACGAGGCCAAGCCCGGCGACCCCTGCCCCATCTGCGGCCGCCCCACCGAGACCGTCACCGAAGAGAATTATTTCTTCAAACTGTCGGCCTTCACCGATAAGCTCATCGAGCTCTACGAAACGCACCCGGAGTTCATTCAGCCCGAAACCCGCCGCAACGAGGTGCTCGCCTTCGTGCGCCAGGGCCTGAACGATCTTTCCATCAGCCGGACCACCATCAAATGGGGCATCCCGCTGCCGGTGGAAGGTCAGCACGTCTTCTACGTGTGGTTCGACGCGCTCGTCGGCTACCTGAGCGCCGTGGATGGCGAAGACCTGTGGCCCGCCGACCTGCACCTCATCGGCAAAGAGATCGCGCGCTTCCACGCCGTCTTCTGGCCGGCGTTCCTGATGGCCGGCGGCCTGCCGCTGCCCAAGCGGATCTTCGCCCACGGCTGGCTGCTGTTTGAAAACGACAAGATGAGCAAGAGCCGCGGCAATATCGTGCGCAGCGAGCCCATCCGCCAGGTGATGGGCGCCGATGCCCTGCGCTACTTCCTGCTGCGCGAAATCGTCTTCGGCCAGGACGGCACGTTCAGCTACGACGCCCTCATCGGCCGCTACAATTCCGACCTTGCCAACGGCCTCGGTAACCTCGCCAGCCGGACCCTGACCATGATCCATCAGTACCGCGGCGACGAAATCCCCGAGGGCAGCGACGCGGCGATCGCCGCCCTGGCCAACGAGACGGTGACCGCGGTACAGCAGTACTTCGACGCCTTCGAGTTTTCCAGGGGACTGGAGGCCGTGTGGGCGCTGATTTCCGCCGTCGATAAGTACATCGTGCAGAAAGCCCCCTGGAAGCTGGCCCGCCAGATCGACCAGGCCTCGCAAACCGAGTTGAGCGCCACCCTCTACACCGCCGCCGAGAGCCTGCGCATCGCCACCGCCTTGCTCAGTCCGGTGCTGCCGCAATCCGCCCCCAAAATCTGGGCGCAGCTCGGCATGCCCGATTCCCTCGACGCCGTGCGCTTCGAAACCCTGGAATGGGGTACGCTGCAGCCCGGCCAGAAAATCGGCGAGATCGCCCCCGTCTTTCCGCGCATCGATTTGAAGGAAGCCGTGGCGTCCATGCGGGCGCTGGAGGAAAAGGTCACCGCCGAACAGAACGCGCTGCTCGGCAAAAAACCGGAACCCGCGGCGCCTGCCAGCGAGAAAATCGCCGTCGACGATTTCGCCAAGGTCGACCTGCGCGTCGGCCTGGTGATGTTCGCCGAGCGCGTCAAAAACTCCGACAAGCTGATGCACATGAAGGTGGACATCGGCGAATCCGAACCGCGCACCATCGTGGCCGGCATCGCCGAAGCCTATACGCCCGAGCAACTGCTCCACCGCAAGGTGGTCATCGTAGCGAATTTGCAACCGCGCAAGCTGAAAGGCATCGAATCTAACGGAATGATCGTGGCGGCGTCGGTGGAAGGCGGCAAGCCCGTCCTGGCCGGCTTCCACGAGGACATTCCGGTAGGAGCGCGCCTGAAGTGAGCCTGGTCGATTCCCACTGCCACCTGGACGACGAGAAGTTCGACGCCGACCGCGCGCAGGTCATCGATCGCGCCCTGGCCGCCGGCGTGGAGCTGATGCTGGCCATCGGCACCGGCGGGCGTCTGGATGTTGCCATCGAGCAGGCCGAGCGCTATCCGTTCATCTACGCCACCATCGGGGTGCATCCGCACGACGCCGCCAAAGCCACACCGGACACCTTCGCGCGCCTGCGCGACCTGGCCGGCCATCCGAAGGTGCTCGCCATCGGCGAAATCGGCCTGGATTATCACTACGATTTCTCTCCCCGCGAGGTGCAGCGCTCCGTCTTCGAGCGCCAGTTGGAAATCGCCGCCGAGTGCGGCAAGCCCATCGTGATTCACACCCGCGAAGCCTGGGAGGACACCATGGCGCAGGTGACTTCCCTGCCCCACGGCGGCATCATGCACTGCTTCACCGGCGACACCGCGCAAGCCCGTCAGGCCCTCGACCTCGGTTTTCATTTGGCTTTCGGAGGGGTGCTGACCTTCCCCAAAGCCGAAAGCCTGCGCGCAGCCGCTCGAATCACCCCCGAAGACCGTCTTCTTGTCGAGACCGATTGCCCCTATCTGGCCCCGGTGCCGCATCGCGGAAAACGCAACGAACCGGCCTTCGTGGCGGACACCGCGCGCTGTCTCGCACTGGTGCGCGGCAGTACGCCGGAGGCCATCGCCGCATGTACCACTCGTAATTTCCGCGCCCTGTGTTTGCGCGGGCGCTCCGTCAACGGTTAAACTGGTTAACTTACATGAATTTGAGCAAGCTGGGACAGGCTCTGACCGCGCGCGAAATTTTCGACTTGATCCAGGACGACCTGGAGCAGGTGGAAAAGAGGATCACCGTGGAATCGGTGGCATCGGTGGACGCGGTCACCGCCATCGGCCAGTACCTGCAATCGGCCGGCGGCAAACGCCTGCGCCCCGCCCTGCTCCTGCTCTCCGCCAAGCTGGTGGGCAACGGCGGAACGTCGGCCATCCAGTTGGGCGCCGTCGTCGAACTGATCCATGCGGCCACCCTGGTGCATGACGACGTCATCGATACCGCGGAGACCCGCCGCGGCCGGCCTTCCACCAATGTGCAGTGGGGCAATCACACCTGCGTGCTGGCCGGCGACTGGATGTACATGCAGGCCTTCCAGATCGCCCTGCGCGAGCGCAACTTCGAGGTGCTCGACCTGCTGGTCCCGCTGACCCAGATGATGGTCGAAGGCGAGCTGCTGCAATTGGAACGCATCGGCCGCATCGACGTCACCGAAGCCGATTGCATGGAGTTGGTCGACCGCAAGACCGCCTGCCTGTTCAGCGTCTGCGCCCGTTTGGGCGGCATGGCCGGCCACGCCGATCCGGGCACCGTGGAAAAGCTGGGCGAGTACGCCTGGAACCTGGGCATGGCCTTCCAACTGGTGGACGACGTGCTCGATTTCACCGCCCGCGAAAAGACGCTCGGCAAGCCGGTAGGCGGCGATTTGCGCGAAGGCAAGGTGACGCTCCCCCTGGTCTACGCCCTGGAGCGCGCCACCGCGGACGAGCGCGCCCTGGTGGAAACCATTCTACGCGACCGCAGCTACCAGCACGTCCCGTTCAAACGCATTCTGGCCCTGCTGGAAAAGTACCAGGGCATCGAGCGCGTGAAAGATCGCGCGCAAGCCTTCACCGACAAGGCCCGCCAGACCATCGGCGAGTTTCCCGAATCCCCCTATCAGCGCGCCCTGCTGGCCGTCACCGACCTGATTACCGAGCGCGACCATTAAGCGTCGATCAGTTCGTCCCAGCCGAAAGCGTAGCCGGCGGCGTGCTTTGCTTCGACCTGCCGGGACGTGGCCAACTTGGAGATCCGCTCGACCAGCGCATCCCGATTGACAGTCCGCAGGTTGTCAAAATTGGCTACGCACGGGGCCGGAAGCCCATCCCGCTTGCCGAGAGGCACTTCAACCGGAATGTTGCGGATTGTGGTGGTGATCTCGGCCACGATGAACTTGCTCAAGTAGGCGTAAGCGTCATCGCGCGTCAACAACAATACCGGCCTGCGGCCAGCGGGTTTGGGCAGATCGGCCCACCAGATCTCGAATTGTTTCAAGGCTCGAACTTCTCGCAGTTCGACCAGCAATCGGACTCCGAACCCGAGTCAGGCTGCTTCCGGTAGGCTTCACGGATGTCGGTGTATTCGCGTTTTCGAATGGCTTCCTTGAGGGCGGTGCGGATAAACTCAGTCCGTTTCCGTTTGGCCGCTGGCGCCACCTGGTTCAAGGCTTTGTACGTAGCCTCGTCGAGTTGTACCAGGATGGATGGCATCTACACCGAGCATATCAAATGAATATATACAAGTTCAATATACCAGCGCAAGACTTGGGGCGACTGCCACGCCTAATCCTGCCCTTGATATTCGCCCGGCACATCGTCCTGGGGGACTTCTTTCGTGTGGACTTCAGCCACGTCCGCGTCCGGTGCGTCTTCCACGCCTTCGATCGCTCCGGCCTCGAAGCCTTGCCCTTCCTCGGCTAGTTCTTGCACGCTCAAGGTGCCTGCTTCCGCGACATCCGACAATCCCTGCGTGTCACCGGACTGGCCCGCCGAACCAGGACCCAGGCCTTTCTCTCTGATCGCCACGGTACTGTACGTTTCATCGTCTTGGTTCTTCATACCGTTTGGGGAGCACTTGACCTGCCAATGCCGCTACTCGCCCGGAAACGTGCACGGATGTCCAAAGGCCCTTGGCATGCACCGTATGACTGCCATGAAACAGAGTCCTTCTTCCAAAAAGTCGCCCTTCACCGGGCAGGAGACTGAAATCCAGAAGTACGGAACCGTGGCAAACCGCCCCTTGTCGCTCGATCACAAGGCTCGCCTGGCCGGCGCCACCAACCTCAATCAGATTCTCGCCGACACCATGACCTTGCGCGATCTGTACAAAAAGCACCACTGGCAGGTCTCGGGCCCCACGTTTTACCAGCTCCATCTGCTCTTCGACAAGCACTTCGGCGAACAGGCAGAGCTGGTCGATACGTTAGCCGAGCGCATTCAGACCCTCGGCGGAGTGGCCATCGCCATGGCTCCCGATGTCGCTGAAACCACGCGCATTGCCCGTCCGCCCCGGGGCCGTGAAGACCACACCATTCAGTTGTTCCGTCTGTTGCAGGCCCACGAACTCATCATCGGCGAAACCCGCGAAGCCGCCCACGCCGCCATCGCGGACGCTGACGACGGCACCAATGACTTGCTGGTGAGCGACGTTCTTCGCCGGAACGAGCTTCAGGTCTGGTTCATCAACGAACAACTCGCGGGTGCAGGAATTGCCGACAAAGAGGAAGAGGCTGCCCATTCGACCGTCCTCGCACACTCGTAGGGCATCCGCGAGACTGCGGCCGTCGTCAGGTGACGGCGGCGCGGCGGCGGCGCCTGTCACGCCATCACTTTGAGGAAGGCGTCCTGGAATTTCTTCATCTCTTCGGCCAGGCCGACGGTGACGCGCATGTGCGTGGGCCAGACCGGCCAGGGGCGCCCGACGTAGACCTTTTCGCCCTGCAGGGCGGTGATGACTTCCCGCACGGGGCGCTTCACGTCGATCATAAAGCAGTTCGACTTGCCCTGCACATAGCTGAAATTGTGCTTTTCCAGGAAGCTGTACGTGTCCTCGCGGACATCGCCGATCTTTTTGCGCCGCTCGGGAATCACGTATTTCGCCTCCAGACTGGCGCTGGCGGCAGCCATACCGGTGATCGGCATCATCCCGGAGCTGAACCCGCCGAGTTTGCGGAGAAGGTCCGGACGGGCGATGGCGGCGCCGGCGCGCAGGCCGGCCATGCCATAGATCTTGGAGAACGTGCGCAGAATCACCACATCCTTGTCGGCCGCCACCATGTCGGTGTGGAACGGCGCTCCGGCGATATGCGTGTAAGCCTCGTCAATCATCACCACGCTGCCCGCCGGCTTATTGGCCACCAGCCACTCGATATCGGATGCCGGGGTCAGCGTGCCGGTGGGGTTGTTGGGATTGCAGATGTAGATCAGGCCGGCCGTCGGGCTGGCGGCAACCATCGCCTTGACATCGTGCGCGTAGCCATTGTTCTTCATCAGCGGGACACGGATGGTCTCGGCGCCGATAAATGTGGCGGCGGCGGCGCCCGATTCATAACCGGGATCGGCCATGACAAACGGGCGATTCGGCCCGGTGAAAGCCAGAACGGCCTGGTGCAAGGGAGCGCTGGAACCGGCGTAGATGCGCACGTACTCCGGCTTGACGCCTTCCTGCTGGGCGAGAATCTGTTGCACCCGGTCGGCTTCGCTATAGCGGTAGCGCCCGCCCTGGTCGATCATTCTGGCGGCGGCTTCTCGCGCTTCCTTGCAGGGTCCCAACGGGTTCTCATTGGCATTGAGAAGCACGGCGTCCGGGGGCGCGTTGACTTTGGAAAGCTGCGCCAGAGCCGGCTCGTTGTAGAACGGCAGCGTCGCTCCGGCGGTGATCATGGCGGCGATCCGGCCGAAGTTCCGGCGCGTAAACCCGCGATTAATAAGGTCGCATTTCTGTTCGTTGTGAAGAATGTTCATAGGCCCCCTTCAGGTCGCTATTGGCGGGAGATTAGCAGCTTCCGGCGGCGGAGTCCAGAAGAAAATATCTATGGCGGGTATGGAACCGCCATTCGGCGAGGTTACGGGCGCACCGGTTACGCTCTGCCGGACATGTCCGGGCTGAGGTCAAGCCTTGCGGCCGCCGCCGAAGCGGTCTGGCCCAAGGCGAGCGCCAGCCGGTCCTCCAGATCCAGAATCCGGCAAGCCGCGGCCAGACGGATGCGGAGTTCCTGGGACTTCAGCGGTTTGGTGACGTAGTCGTCGGCCCCGGCTTCCATGGCCGCCACCAGATCTTCGCTCTGCGTCTTGGCGGTAAGAATCAATATATAGACGCCGCGCCCGAAATGGGCGCGCGCCAGGCGACACACTTCGATGCCGTCCACGCCGGGCATCATCCAATCCAGAATCGCCAGACGGGGCGCGTCCTCGGCGCGCAGCAGATGCCAGGCTTCCTTCCCGTCGCACGCCGCCACGACGCTGTATCCCCAATTGGTCAGCATCACCTTGAGGACGCTCTGAAACACCGGATTGTCGTCTGCTATCAGAATCCTCACAAATCGAGTCTCTGTTCCCGTGGCTCTTCCCCGGGCGGTTCTTGCCACTTATGATAACGTTCGGTTACTCTCCGTGACTACCTTTGTTGTACCACCGGGGGCTACCCGTATTGGTTATCCTTCGATCTACCCGAATTCCCCGCAAAAAAGGTCGGCTAAATACTCACGATATCCCTTTCCCCCCAGGCATATTCCTGTCAGAATCGGACTAGATAGTATATCGGGTATTCACACGGAGATCAGCTAACCCATGCAACTTGGCACTCCTGAAACCATCCAGAGTCTGCTGGCCAGCCTCGGACAGCCGGCACGGGGCTCGCGTCGCCGAGCTCCGGCGGAAACAACTCCTAAGCCCATCCGCCTACACAAGGTCCAAGGCTGCCCTCGCGGTTGCACTTGCCGAACGTGCAGCGATAACGCTCGCTGGGAGCGGATTTTTCAGGAAAAATTCGCGGATCCCAGCTACTACTCGAATCCCACCACCAGAAACGGGTCCAGTCTGTCGGACTCCTGAGGCCTGAATCGCCGTGCGCCGCGGCGCAACGACGGATGGCCGAAACGCTGGGACAGCCCAACCACGTCAACAAAGTAGTGGATCTGGACGCTGAGAAGATTTATCTTTAAAAAGGCCTGGAACTCGAAGTCGACCGCAAGGCGTCGGATTGAAGGCATAGCGGGCCGTCCAAGGAGCAGAATTAATGAAAATACCCCTAAAGATTGCCAGAAGCGCCGTGTTCGGCTTGGCGCTGGCCTCCTCCGCGATGCTGCTGCATGCGCAGGAGAGCAAGCCGCCGGAAAAAAAGGCGCAGGAGAACAAGAAGAAAAACGAAACCGGCTCGCCGCAGCATTCGGCGCCTTCGGGGCAGCATACGGCGCCTTCGGGGCAGCATACGGCGCCGCCGGTGCAGCAGAGCGCGCCGGCGGTGCAGCATACCGCGCCACCGGTACAGCAGAGCACGCCACCAGCACAGCAGAACACATCGCGGCCGCAGCGCCCGGATTCCCAGACGCAGCCGCGGCCCGGGGTTACGACAACGACACCGCCGACGCACCAGACGCAGCCCAACAACCCGTCCGTATACCGCGCTCCGCAGTCCACTCCAGGCGCGCAGCCGGGACGTACGTTCGGGACCAATCCGCCGGCCGGCGGGGCGGTGGGCGCCAGGCCCGGCGGTCCGCCTGCCCGGACTTTCACCACTCCTTCGGGCGACGTGGTTCATCGCGATGCGGGCGGCCAGGTGCGGCAGGTCCACTTGTCCAATGGCACCACGGTCTACCATCCGCCCAACGCGCCGCGGCGCGTCGAGGTGGTCAGGCCGGGAGGCACCATGGTGGTGGCGAGCTCGCCCGGCCACGGCTATGTGCAGCGCTCGGTGGTGATCAACAACACCACCATCATCAAACGCACGTATATCTACAACGGCGTCCCGCAGGCCATGATCTACCGGCCGCGGGTCTTTAACGGGATCACGCTGGCGGTCTACACGCCGGTGCGCTACTACCGGCCCACTTTCTATGCGTACGCCTACAACCCCTGGGCCCGGCCCGTCGCCTATACATGGGGTTGGGGGGGCAGCCCGTGGTATGGATACTATGGCGGATACTTCACGCCGTATCCCATATACGCCAGTCCCTCGCTGTGGCTGACCGACTTCTTCATCGCCGCCACCCTGGAATCCGCTTACCAGGAGAGAATGGCCGCGCGTGCGACAGGCGGCGGCATCTACCAGGATGGCGGCCAATCCCCGCCCATGACGCCGGAAGTCAAGCAGGCGATCGCCGATGAAGTCCGCCGCCAGATCGATCTCGAGCGGGCCCAAGGGCAGAACGCCGGCGCCGGAGGCGGGCAGGGCGTCAACATCTTCGCCGACAATGTGCCGCACGTATTCGTCGCGCACTCCACGCTGTTCGTCAATTCGAATGTGGGCGAGTGCGCGATTTCGGAGGGCGACGTGCTGCGCATGAATGGCCCGCCCCCGATGAATTCCCCGGTCGCCGATGTGGTCGTGCTGGCGAGCCGCAGAATGGACTGCCGCCGGGGCAGCCTGGTGTCGGTGCAGCTCCAGGATTTGCAGGAGATGCACAACCAGATGGTGGCGGCGATCGATCGCGGTATGGGCGATCTGCAGGCGAAACAAGGGCAAGGAGGATTGCCCCCGCTGCCGCAGGGCAGCGCGGGCACCATCGACACGCCGTTCGTGCAAGGATCGCAGCCGGACGCCAACGTCGCCAGCGAATTGACCAGCGTCAGCCAGGAGGCGGACCGTGCCGAACAGCAGGCGGTCGGCCAGGCCGGCGACACGCCCTCGGGGCCGACTCCCACCCTCACCCTCGGCCTCTCCGTCGACCAGGTGAAGGCGATCCAGGGCGAGCCGCAGAAGATCGTGGATCTGGGTTCGAAGCAGATCTATATGTACAAGGACCTGAAGATCACCTTCAGCGACGGCAAGGTCGTCGACATTCAGTAAGAGCGGGACGCTAGCGGAAGACGTCCGGGCGGTGATTCCGCCGGCCAGTGACATCGCCGGCGCGCTGGGGTATTCCTTGGCGCGCCGGCGCCCTTCGATGCGCCCGAATTGGCTATGCCATATCCCTCTTCTTTTCCTGCATTTTTTCCGTACCAGAGGGTCTATTGAATCGTCTCTGCCGAGACCCTCTATGCAAAGGTCCATAGGGTAGGTAAAAAGTACCCACCACTTGCGCCGGCGCGCACGCAACCACGTGGGTTACGCAATGGCGGACAGATTGCAAGGAGGTCGTTCCAGCAAAGGTAACCTTCTTTCTCGTGTTTTGTACTCACCCCTCCACTACGGTGGAGGGGCGGGAGGGGATTCATATGGGAATGCGGAAGCAAATAGAGAGGCGCGCCAGGCGGCGGTTTGAACTGGCGCTGACGGTTCAGTTTCGCCTGACCCGCAAACAATCCACTCCCCGTTGGGCTACGGGTACGATTCACGACATGAGTTCCAGCGGCATCAGTTTCCAATGTCGCGGACCCCTTCCGGTGGGATGCCACCTGGAACTGGCCGTCCCCTGGCCCGCGGCCCGCGGACCGTATCCGATGCGTCTTCGTGCCACTGGGTTTGTGGTGCGGAGCAGCGCCACCAAGTCGGCGATCCAAATCACCTGGCACCGCCTGGGCGTCGAGTCGGCGGGAGCGATCCCCATGAGCGCCATCGCGTAAACCCACATTTGCCGCCATCCGCCGCCACCCCCCTGGACCCTCACCGGTATTCCGGCTATGATACGACCGTGCCGCGGTGTGCGCCGCGGCCAGCGCTCTTCGCCAGGAGGCATATGTCCAACGATTCCAACCGCCGCAGGTTTTTGGGAACGGCAGCCGGCGCGGCTGCGTTCACCATCCTTCCACGCCACGTGGTGGCGCGCTCCGGAGAGGTCCCGCCCAGCGACAAGATCACCCTGGCCCACATCGGCACCGGCACGGAGGGTCTGCGCGAACTGCCGCAACTCCTGGCTGCGCCCGAAATCCAGGTGGTAGCGGTCTGCGACCCGTGCAAGTTCGCGGCCGGGTACCGCGACTGGTCGCGCGACGGGCTGCTCAGGGACATCCGCCGCGCGCTCAACAAGCCGGATTGGCGGGCGGGCAGCGAAGGCACCATCCCCGGCGGCCGCGATGCCGGCAAGAGCATGGTCGACACGTTCTACGGGAACCAGGGTTGCTCCGCCTACGCCGATTTTCGCGAGCTGTTCGATAAGGAGAAGGACCTGAACGCCGTCAAGATCATGACCCCGGACCACCTGCACGGGGTGATCGCCATGGCCGCCATGAAGCGCGGCAGGCACGTCATCGTGCACAAGCCCATCGCCAACCGGCTGATGGAAGCCGACCGCGTCATCGAAACCGCGCGCTCCACCGGCGTGTCCACCCACTTTATGCCATGGGATTCCAACGGGAGCATGGAACAGGTGCTCGGTTGGATCCGCGATGGCTCCATCGGCACGCTGCGCGAGATTCACAATTGGACCAACCGGCCGGTGTGGCCGCAGTACGCAACCGTCCCCACCGATACGCCGCCGGTCCCCGAGGGCTTCGACTGGGACCTCTGGCTGGGCCCCGAGCACGAACGGCCGTATCATCCCAACTACACCCATATGGTGTTCCGCGGCTGGTACGATTTCGGTGGCGGCTCGATGGCCGACATGGGTCACTACAGCCTGTGGACCGTGTTCCGCGCGCTGGACCTTTCCGGCCCCACCAGCATCGAACCGATGGCCAGCCACGAGCAGGTGCTGACCGACGGCGTCGCTTCGGGGGTGAAGAACGATTTCTCCTTCCCCGCCGCCAGCGTGGTTCGCTTCCAGTATCCGGCGCGCGGCCAGCGGGGCGCGGTGGACCTGATCTGGTACGAAGGCGGCATGCGGCCGCCCACACCGCCGGAACTCGACGAAGACCACCAGGAATTGCCCGCCGAGGCCATGATGTTCGTGGGCGATCAGGGCAAGATCCTGGCCGGCTTCCGGGTGGAGAATCCGCGCCTGATTCAGGGGCGCAAGATGAGTGTCCGCGTGGCCCGGGCCGAGGCGCGCGCTCCCCGCGAAACCCCGCAGTTGTCGCCCGGTTTGCGCCAATGGGCGGCAGCCTGCAAGGGCGGCGCGCAATCCGAAGGAAGTTTCCTCAATGCCAGCGGAATTTCCGAGGCGGTGAACCTGTACGCGGTGGCGCTGCGCACGCGCCGGCGCTTGTTCTACGACGCGGCGAACCGTAAGATCACCAACGTCGCCGAAGCCAACAAATATCTCTCGCGCGAGTATCGCAAGGGCTGGAGTCCCGAATCCGTATGAATTTTAATAGAAGACAATTTCTCGGCGCGGCGCCGGCGGCGCTGGCCGCGACGCGGGCGCTGCACGCCGACCCGCTGGGTATGCCGATCGGCTGCCAGACCTGGCCGGTGCGCGAAGCATTGGGCAAAGATTTCGAGGGCACGCTGCGCCAGCTCTCTGGCATCGGCTTCAAGACCATCGAAATGTGTTCGCCGCCCAGCTATACGGAATTCCGCCCGCTGGCCTCTCTCACCGCCGCGCAGATGCGTAAAACCATCGAGGGCGCGGGGTTGCGCTGCGAGAGCTGTCACTACCAGTTCCGCGAGCTGAAAGAGAACCTGGACGAGCGCATGGCCTTCGCCAAGGAGCTCGGGCTCAAGCAGATGGTGCTCGCCAGTTTCGGACTGCCCGCCACCGCCACGCTGGCCGATTACAAACAGGCCGCCCAGGATCTCAACCACGTCGGCGAGCGCGCCCAGAAGGCCGGATTCCAACTGGCGTATCACAATCACGACAACGAGTTCAAGGAACTCGACGGCGTGCTCATTTACGACGAGCTGATGCGCCAGTTCGACGCCAAACTGGTCAAAATGCAATTCCAGGTGGCCGTGATCAGCCTGGGCTTCGAAGCCGTGACGTACTTCAAGAAATATCCCGGCCGCTTCCTCTCCATGCACCTGGCGGACTATTCCACGGCGGACAAAACCGTCGTCGCGGTGGGCTCCGGCGTGGTCGATTGGAAGAAGTTATTCGCCGCGGCCAAGAGCGCCGGCGTCCGCAACTACTTCGTGGAAGTGGACCCGCGGGCAATGAAACCGAGCTACGACTATCTGCACCAGTTGAAGTGACTACTTCTTGAGCAGCGGCGTCACCAGGAAGCTTTTGATCTCCACGTAGCTGTGGTCGCCCTGGAGGATGAACGGCCCGGGTTCGGCCTCGTCGGAATTATTGGCGATGGCGGTAAGGCCTTCCACTTCCACCCGGTCGAGCACCTTGATGCCGTTGTGCACCACGGTGAGCGTCCGTCCCACCAGCCGTATGTCGTAGCTCTGCCACTCGCCGGCTGGTTTGCTGGCGTTGACAGAGGGCGCGACGCGGCTGTAGAGCGCCCCTGCCCCGTGGGGATTCGGCGGCCTGCCGTAATCTTCCAGAATTTGAATCTCGTACCGCCCGCGCAATCCGATGCCGCTATTGGAGTGCTCCACAATGCGGAAATCGCAATGCAATTTGAAGTTCCAGAACTTCTGCTCGGAAACGATATCGGTGGTGGGCGGAGCGTTGCGCAGGATCCCGTCCTTGTAAGTCCACTTCATCTCGGCGCCGGGATTGAGCGCCTTCCAGCCGGTAAGATCCTTGCCGTTGAAGAGTTGGATGGGCTTGCCTTCCACCCAGCTTCCATCGTCTTTATCGGCGATGAGGGGTGCGCGCACGCCGGTCCACTTCAAGGGCGCGGCGGAACTGCCGGGCGTTTCCAGGGTGCCTTCCAGTTTGCCGTTGACGAGGCGCGCGCGGTAGACCGGCGCGGGCCCCTTGGGATTGCGGGAGGTGTTGACGATGGTGAAGCGCAGTTCGCCGTTCGCCACGGCGATGGTGTCGAGGGTGTTCATGTCGCCGCCATAGGCGCTGACGAACTTGCCGGCGGGCTTGGGCGATCCGACTCCGGTGAGTTCCACCCACCAGGCGCGCGGGCGGGGCTGGGTCAGCGTGGTGATGTCCCAGCGGCCGTTGAAATCCGAATCGGCCGCAACCGCCGGCACGGCGGAAAGGAGGAGAACTCCAAATAGGGTGCGCATTGTCATGGCGAGATTAATGTACCACTCTTCGCTGTAGCGTAGCCTTTCAGGCTGCCATGACCCCATTCATGGGGGCATTCTTCTTTGCGATGCCCTCTCTACCCCAGCTCAATTCCCCGCACCAGGATGGCGCGCTCTCGTCCGTCGGTGGCGTCGGGAGAGAGCGCGCGATCCGTTTCGAACTCCACCAGCACTTCGGCGCCGGGCGGGACGATCTGGGCGCATTCGAAATCGCCAGACCCGGTGAGGGTGTGGCTGGCAATCGCCGTTCCCCCCACGCGCGCGGTGAGAGTGAGCGGCAACTCCAGATTCGGCGGCACCCTGACTTTGAGACTGAGCCTTTGGGCGCCGGGGGCCACCGTGAGCGAGAAACTCCGCTTCGTCCATCGCCAGGCGCCGTTCTCCAGGACGTGCCAGCCATCCACCAGTTGGGTGACGGGCGGCGGGAGGAAGGCGCGCGCGCGCAGCAGGCAGAAGACGCGCTCGTCGCGCTGCGTGTTCCAAAGGGCGGAGCCTTCGTTGCCGGCCACCAGCCAGTCGCAAACCTCCCATCCGCAGCGGTCGACCAGGGTGCGCAGGCCGGTTTCGGAAAAAATCCAGTAGTTGGTTTCGTCGCCGCCCAGACCGTCGCGCCCGGCGAGGAAGGCCACCGGCAGGTGGTTCACCTCGGTGGACCGATCGGGTACGAAACGCGCGATGGCGGTGCTCAGCAGGCAATAGTTGGCGTGACCGGCCAGGGTTTCGAGGATACGGTAGGGGTTCTTGAGATGGTAGAGAATGCCCAGGCAGAGGGCGAGCCCGCAGCGTCGCACGGGCAGATGGAACGCACCGTCGAGATCGAGCGGTTCGATGCGGACGGAAGAATCGAGCGCGATCTTGAGCGCCTCGACGCCGGCCATGAGGTTGTAATTGGTGGGCGGGTTATCGATGGCGCAGACGCGGTACCCGAGCGACTCGAATAAGAAGGAGAGGTCGCCATCGCCGCAGCCGAGATCGAGCACGGGGTGGTCGCCGATGAGCGGATCGAGAAAGCGGCGGCGGCCGGTGAGCAGGCGTTCGAGCATGGTCAGGTTGCCGAAGCTGTCCCAGGGGTACCAGCCCGGATCGGGCGTGGCGAGTTCGCCCCTGAGCTGACGCAAATGTTCCTCGAAAGCCAGCGCCCGGGCGACGAGGTCGCGGATTTCGAGTTGTTGGATGAGGGGCCGCGGGCGCAGCCGCCGCTTCCACGTGGCCAGGGACACTAGCGTCCGGCGGTGTACTTAGTGAAGAGGCCGGCGATATCGGCATCTTTCACGGTACCCGGGTGGATGATCACCCGATAGCGGTAGCGCAGGCTCTTGCCGGGCTCTATGGTCATCGCGCCGTCCTGCGTTTTGTCGTTGGTGAACACCGAGAGGCCCCACGGATTGGCCGCGAAGAGTCCGTAGGCGCGCGCGTGCCAGCGCACCGGGTGGCGCGGGTTCGCGGGGTGATCGAGGATGGCGACGCCCACTTTTTCGCCGTTGATCTCGCCGGAATAATCGCACCAGTCCGAAGGCTTGCCCCAGAGTTGCTTCTCGCCCACCAGGCCTTCCGCGTTGGTGATGTGGGAAACGCCCTTGTCCTCCTGCAGCACGGGGCGCAGGCGAATGCCGAAGGCGCCGTCCTTACCATCGCCGAAGGTGACGGCGACGAGCGCGATGAGGGTGATATCCACGTCGAAATAGCGCAGCTTGGGATCGGCGTAGAAGGTCATCACGCGGGATTCGGTGAGGATCGCGCTGGTGCCTTCCATGTCGGTCCATTCGAACGTGGCGGCGATGGAGCCTTGCGTCTTGCCGCTTTTCATCTCGCCGGCCTTCTTGAGATTGATGCGGCCCAGGTTCTTGCGGTGAAGGTCCGCGAAGTAGGACCACTCGTTGTTCCAGAAGTCGAGCTTGTTGACGTTATCGTGGGCGAACCAGAGGCCGCGTTGGTGCTGGTGATCCATGGCCGGGGGGCCGTTGCGCTGCGGCTTCTTTTCGGCGGCTTCCTCGGGGACGTCTTCCATGGGCCACGCGCGCGTGATGTAGGTTCCGCTAGGGGCGCGGAGGGGCCACAGATAGGGCTTGGTCACCTGGGTGTTGAAGGCCTCGCCGGACATGTAGAAATCGGTGAACGGTTTGCCATCGATCTCCACGGAGACCTTCCCGGCGGCGGGCGTGATCTTCACCTGGGCGGCGGCAGGCAGGGCGAGCAGGACGGCGGAAAATAAGACCAGACGTGGGTGCTTCATCGCAACCATTCTAGCTCTTGTCGGAAAGACGCCAATCCTCATCCTCCTCCGCCCATGCGAAAATAGTAGTTTGAAGATCGTATCCACTGGCATCTACTACGCGCTCGCGTTCTGCGCCGCCGGGGCACTGGTTGGCTGGCTCGCCGGACCCTGGTTCGCGGCCCCGATGGCCCTACTGGCGCTCTTCTGCCTCTATTTTTTCCGCGATCCGGACCGCGAGATTCCTTCCGGGCCGGTGGCTGTTGCGCCCGCCGACGGCAAAGTGGTGGCCGTCAAACCGGAGGGCGGGCTCAACCGCCTGAGTATTTTTCTGAACGTTTTCGACGTCCACGTGAACCGCACCCCCATCGGCGGCGCCATCGAGAAGGTGCAGTACCAGCCGGGCAAATTCCTGGTGGCCAGCCGCGAAGAGTGCTCGCGCGATAACGAACAGAACGTGGTCACCGTCACCGGCGACGGCACTACGGTGATCTTCAAACAGATCGCCGGCCTGATTGCGCGCCGCATTGTTTTCGACAAGAAAACCGGCGATCACGTGGCCATCGGCGAGCGCATCGGCCTGATCAAATTCGGCTCGCGCTGCGACGTGCTCTTCGGGCCGGAGTGGGAAATCACCGTGCGGCCCGGCCAGCGCGTATCCGCCGGTTGCAGCGTAATTGCCCGGCGTTTAGATCGGAAGCCTCAATGAGTCTCAAAGACCGGTTCGTAGACCCGAAATCCCCGGATCACCGGCCGCGCAAAGCGGCCTACGCTCTGCCCACACTCTTCACTGCCGGCAACATCTTCCTGGGCTACGTCTCCATCCTCCGCTGCTTTCAGGGCGCCATGCTGGCGGCCAGCGGATCGGCGGCCGGCGCCGCGGCGCACTTCACGGTGGCGGCGCAGGCCATTATCGCCGCGGTGGTGCTGGACGGTCTCGACGGCCGCATCGCACGCATGACCAACACCACCAGCGCCTTCGGCCGCGAGATGGATTCGCTGGCCGACGTCATCAGCTTCGGACTGGCGCCGGCCGTGCTCGCCTTTGCCTGGGGAGTGCAATTCATCGAACCCATGATCGGCGAAAAGGTGCGCGGGCAGATCTTCAACGCCGGCTACCTGATCGCCTTCCTGTTTCTGCTCTGCGGGGCTTGCCGCCTGGCGCGCTTCAACGTGCAGGTGAATCCCATCCCCAAGAACCCCGGCCGCCCCGACCGCAAGTACTTCGTCGGACTCCCCATTCCGGCCGCCGCCGCCATGGTGGCCGCGGTGGTCTGGGCCTGCGATTCCGAACCTCTACGCTGGTGGCCGCTCTCCGTGGCCTGGCTGCTGTTGCTGGCGCTGCTCGGTTTCCTCATGGTGAGCACGTGGCGCTACCACAGCTTCAAGGGAATCAGCTTCAGTAAGGCCTATTCGCCGCTCATCATTATCCTGGTGGGCGGGTTCATCTACGGCATGTTTAATTACGCCCAGCTTCTTTTGCTCGCCCTGGCCACGGCTTACGTGGCCAGCGGCATCGCGATCCGCATTGGCGGCATCCTGCGCCGCCGTCTGAAACCCGCGCACCCGGCCCCGGAGATCAAGATTGCCTAACCCACCGACCGTTGCCCTGATCGGCAGCGAAACGCTGTTGGCCCGCGAGGTCCGCGACATCGTGGCCACCACCGGAGGGGATCTTTCCCTGCGTCTGGTGGCCGCCGTCGACGAAGAACCGGGCGCGCTCACCCGCGTCGGCGACGAGCCCGGCATCGTCAACCTACTCAACGCGGAGAGCCTGCTCGACGCCCGCGCCGTCATCCTCGCCGGCAATGCCGCTTCCAGCCGCCAGGCCCTGGAACTTCTGGGCGATCCGCCGGACGCCGCGGTGATCGATCTCACCTACAGCGCCGAGGAGCGCCCCGACGCCCGCCTGCGCGCCCCGCTGGTGGAATCCGTGCTGGTGGACGATCCCGCCGATGTGGCGGTCCACGTGATCGCGCACCCCGCGGCCATCGCGCTCGCCCTGTTCCTGCGCCGCCTTCACGCCAACGACCCGATTCGGAGTTCGGTGATCCAAATCTTCGCCCCGGCCAGCGAACACGGGGCGCTGGGCGTGCACGAGTTGCAGCAGCAGACGGTGAGTCTGCTCTCCTTCAAGAACCTGCCGAAGGACGTTTTCGACACGCAGCTCAGCTTCAACCTGCTGGCGCGCTATGGCGAGGAAGCGCCGGTCTCCCTGGAGGAATCCGAAATGCGCATCGAGCGGCACCTGGCCAGCCTGCTGGCTCTGCCCGGCGATGGCGAAGGCGCGCCCATGCCCTCACTGCGGCTGATCCAGGCGCCGGTGTTTCACGGCTACAGCTTCTCGGCCTGGGTGGAGTTCGTGGACGCTCCCGATATGGAAGCGCTGGAAAGCTCGCTTTCGATCGACTCTATTGAAGTCCGCGGCGGCGATTTCGAGCCGCCCACCAACGTCGGCCAGGCCGGACAGGGAGGCATCGCGGTGGGCGCCATTACGCCCGATCGCAATCATCCCGAGGCCGCCTGGCTGTGGTTCGTCGCCGACAACGTCCGCCTGGCAGCGGAGAACGCGGTGGCGGTGGCGCGGCAACTGGTATGAGGCGGGCACAGTATATCCCTCTCACGGGAAAGCCGGAACAAACGAGGATGACTATTCACCGCCGAGACGCAGGACCCGCAAGCGGCTACCCCGCAGAGGAAGCGCAGAGATCAATGCCACCGGATGGGTCCGTGGTGGAATGGGCTGGGAAACCTGGCACGTGGTGTGTCGGGCTTGAGGGCTGCATTTTGACGCGGAGGCGCGGAGGCGCGGAGGAAGACGCGGAGAAGCAGCGGGAAGGTCAAAACCTGAGAGCGCGGAGCCAGCGGAGATCTCGTGGCTTGGCAGCGAGGCGCACGCTGCGCTGGAAGGCTGGCGAGAACGCTCTGACGAAGAACCAACGAGTTGCAGATGGGTTTCCGGAGAGAAGACCAAATCGAGATCGACTGATGAAACAGGTACCGCCATTTGCCTTCGCGCGCGCCAGGGAAGGGGTGAAGCCTGTTCCTTCCGTCGGGCTGTTCTTGGGTTTGCTTCTCTCTGCGCTTCCTCTGCGGGGTACCCGCTTGCGGGTCCTGCGTCTCCGCGGTGAAATAGCATGTCTCGCAACTCTCGTATTACTCCTCACCACCGGCTGCGGCTATCACGTATCGGGCCACGGCGGCATGATGCCCAAGACGATCCAGACCATCGCCATTCCCGCCTTCTCCAACCGGACGCCGCGCTACAAACTGGCGCGGACTCTGCCCACCGACATCGGCCACGAATTGCTGTCGCGCACCAAGTACAAGATTGTCGCCGACCCCAATCAGGCCGACGCCGTGCTCACCGGCACCGTCTACAACTTCGCCGCCTACACCACCATCTCGGCGAACGGCCGGTCCACCACCGTGGAAGCGGTGGTGACGCTCAATCTCACGCTCACCAATCGCGCCACCGGCGAAGTGCTTTATAACCGCGCTGGCGCCGAATTTCGCGAACGCTACGAAATCTCCGTGGACCCCAAAGCCTACTTCGACGAAAGCGGCACCGCCATGGTGCGGCTCAGCAAGAGCGTCGCCAGGAGCGTAGCCAGCGCCATCCTGGAGAAGTTCTGATGACCCCCGCGCAATTCCAGGCCCGCGTAAAGAAGGGAACCGTCCCGCCCGCCACCCTGCTGCTCGGTCCGGAAGCCTACGAGCGCCGCCGCATTAAGGACGCCCTGCTGGCCACGGTCCCGGCCGACGCCGTGAGCCAGCACGACCTCGCGGAGCTCACGCTCTCCGAAATCCTGGACGACGCGCGCGCGCTTTCGCTGTTTGCCAGCGAACGGCTCATCTGGATCGTCAACGCCGAACTCGCCTTACCCCGGGGACGCGTCGCTGCCGCCGATGACGACGAAGCCGATTCCCCTGGCGCGGCCGGCGCGGGCGACGCCGCACCGCTGGCCGCCTACCTGAAGGACCCCACACCCGGCGTGACGCTGATCTTCGAGGCCATCCGCCACGATTTCGAGGGCGACGACAAGCGCAAGCAGGACCGCGTCCGCAAGTTCTACGCAGCCATCCCCGACGTCGTCGAACTGCAAAAATATGGGCCGCAGGAAGCCCGCGTCGAGGCCGAATCGCTGATCCGCCAGGCCGGCTTCCGCATGGAACCCGCCGCGCTGGACCTATTGATCGAGGCGCTGGGCGCGGAGATCGCGCGCGTCGCCGTGGAGATCGAGAAACTCTCTCTGTACGCCGGCAATCGCGCGATCGGCGTGGAGGACATCACGGCGCTGGTGCCCGACGCGCGCGCCACCACGGTGTTCGCCCTGGTGAACGCGCTGGGCCGAAGAGACCGGGCGCGCGCGCTCGGCATCCTCGATACGCTGACGCGCGAGGGCGAATACCTGCCGCTGGCGCTGGCGTTCCTCTCCACGCAGTTTCGCATGGCGCTGGTGGCGCGCGAAGCCGGGCTGAAGAGCGCGCAACAGATTCAGGGACACTTCTCGCGGCTGGGAGTGGCCATGTGGGGATCGCGCGCCGAACAGGTCTACCAGACGGTAAGCAAGTTCACCAGGCCCCAGATGGAGCGCGCACTGGGATTGATTTATAAAGCGGACCGAGGTCTCCGCGATGCGCGTCCGGACGACCGCATCGTCATGGAGACCTTCATTATGGAATTGGTGAGCTAGGCCGCCAGCGCTTTTACCCGGAGGTGCAGCTTACTCTTATACCGCGCCGCCGTATTCTTCTTGATGATCCCGCTCTTGGCGGAACGATCTATCACGGAGAATGTCGCCGCCAATAGCGCCGCGGCAGCTTTGACATCCTTCGCCGTCAATGCGCGACGCATCGCGCGAATGCAGTGCCGCAGGCGCGATTTGTTCTTGCGGTTGACTTCGGTGCGCCGTTCCGTCTGACGCACTCTCTTGAGTGCGGAATATGTATTCGCCATCTTCGCTAAATCTAATCCTTACAGAGTGATCGAGATTTAAGAATAGCGCAAACGCCCCCCTCCGGGCAACTTCGGCGGCACAGGCCATCGCCAGGCGTCGAGCAGGTAGTATGAACGTATGCAGGATGTGCCGGCATCGCCTCTTGTTCTCCGTCCGATGACCAGGGAAGACATCGCTCGCGGCCTGCGCCTCTGCCGCGCCAGCGGATGGAATCAATTGGAAGAGGACTGGCGTCTTTTCCTTGACTCCCCCGGCAGCGGCGGGTTGCTGATGGCTAGAGCCGGCAACGTTCTGGGGACTGCCGCCTATATGCGCTACGACGCCCTGGCGTGGATCGCCATGATGCTGGTAGACCCCGCCGAACGGCGCGCGGGCCTGGGCGCGCAGTTGCTGACCGAGGCGCTGGCCGCTCTCGGGGATGCTCCCTGCGTCGGCCTCGACGCGACTTCCGCCGGCCAACCGCTCTACCGCCGATTCGGTTTCCTGGAGGACTACGACCTCGTCCGCACCAAGGCGGCCATCGATAGCGCTCGTTTTCCCAGCCCCGCCGGACCGGCGCGCCGCATGCTCTCCAGCGACCTGGCGGCGGTCTGCCGGTGGGATCGCGAGGTGTTCGGCGCGGACCGCGGCCGCTTGCTGGCGGCGTTGTTCCTCCGCGCCCCGGAGTGCGCGTGGATAGTGGATGATGCGGCCGGGGTCAAGGGCTACACCTTCGGACGCCCGGGCTGGCTGTTTCACCAATTGGGTCCGGTGGTGGCCGCCGACGCCGCTACCGCGCGGGACATGGTGACACGCTGCCTCTCGCCATTGGGCGGCAGACCGTTCGCTATGGATGTGCCGCTGCTCGTCGCGGAGTGGCTCGACTTTTTGAAATCGGCGGGGTTCGTGGAAGAGCGCCGCTTTGTGCGTATGTTCCTGCGCGGACACATCCATCCGGGAATCCCCACGCGGCAGTACGCCATCTGCGGCCCCGAGTTTGGGTGAGCGGCGCAACCGCAGGCGGAAGCGCCTGCCGCTGTTGCTCTCGTTGCCCGTTTTCAGGCATTCCGCAGGGCGTCGGCGAGCGCTTGCAGAATGAGCTGCACGTTTTCGGCGGTGGAACTATAGCCCATGGTGCCGATGCGCAAGACCTTGCCGGCCAGCGGTCCGAAACCGCCGGCGATTTCCATGCTGTATTTCTCCAGCAGGAACTGGCGGACCTTGGCATCGTCCACGCCCTCGGGAAGGCGCGGCGTGTTGAGCGTCCAGAGACGGTGGCCGGCGGGAACGAGCATGCTCAATCCCATGGCTTCGATGCCGGCGACGAAAGCCTCGTGGTTGCTGCGGTGGCGCTCCCAACGCGCTGGCAGACCTTCCTCGGCGACCATGGCGAGGCCTTCGCGCAAGGCGTAGAACATGGTGGCGGATGCCGTGTGATGATACTTGTGCCCGTTGTAGAAGCTGTCGAGAAGCTGTAAGTCGAGATAGAAGGATTGCACGGGCGTCCGGCGCAGTTTGAGACGGTCCAGGGCGCGCGGCGATACGGTGATGGGCGCCAGGCCGGGAGGGCAGCCGAGGCCCTTCTGCGAGCAACTGTAGGCGATGTCGATACCGATTTCGTCCACCAGCACGGGCATGCCGCCCAGCGAGGTCACGCAATCGGTGATGGTGAGCGCGTCCACTTCATGGGCCGCTTCGCAGATGGGCTGCCCCTGGTTGTACAGTCCGGTGGAAGTTTCGGCCTGCACGAAGGCCACCACGCGCGGATGTTCGCGGCGGATGAAGTCGCGGGCTTCCTGCGGGTCGAAGGGTTCGCCCCACGGCTTGGCGAGGCGGACCACCTCACCGCCGTGGCGGCGCGCCATTTCGCCAATACGGTCGCCGAAGAAACCGTTGGTGAGCAGCGCGAACTTTTCGCCGGGCTCGATGAAGTTGGCCACGGCCGTTTCCATGCCGGAACTGCCGGTGCCGGAGATGGCGATGTTGAACTGGTTCTTGGTGGAGAAAGCGTAGCCGAGCAGGCTGCGGACCTCTTCGGCCACCTGGAAGAAGAACGGATCGAGATGGCCGACCACGGGCTGCGCCATGGCCTGGTAAACGCGGGGCGCGACCATGCTGGGGCCAGGCCCGAACAGAAGGCGCTGGGGCGCCTGGAGGGGAGTATACAATTGCGGCATCACGTTCAGTTTAGCAGCCGTACCACCGCTCACACCGCCGGGTCGCCCGTCCAGCGCATGCGCCGCCCGTTCTTCAGGGACAAGCGAGCCAGCCGGTATTGTTCAATGGTGCCGTATTCGGTACCATTGAGTCGTGTCCAACGCCAAGAAAATCCTTGCGGGAATGTGGAGGAATGCCCGCAACTGGCGTATGGAGGACCTGGAAGTCGTCGCGCATCGCTTCGGGGTTGATGTTGACAGTCAGGGTGCCACAAGCCATGTAACATTCCGGCACCCAAGGGCGGGCAGAACAACGGTGCCTAAGCACATTCCGATCAAGCCCTGGTACGTGCGTGACTTCGTAGAATTCATTAGCAAGCTGGAGGATTCCGAGCATGGCTGAGTTCGCCAATATTGACAAGTACCCATTCACGATTCGCCCCCTCTCAGCTGAAGACGGCGGTGGGTTCTTGATCGAATATCCTGACCTTCCGGGGTGCCATTCGGACGGGGATACACCCGAACAGGCCATAGTAAATGGCCGGGATGCCCTGCGTTCCTACCTGCTGAGTTGCCGCAAGCACGGCGACCCCATACCGAGGCCGAGTTCGCCGGTTGCGTCGAGTGGACAATTCCGGGTGCGGATGCCCAAAAGTCTGCACGCCCGATTGGTGGCCCAAGCTGAAAGGGAAGGAGTGAGCTTGAACATGCTCGTGGTCGCAGCCGCAGCACAAGCTTTAGGGCAGCGTGAAACAACAGCGCCCAGGAAAAAGTCTCGTAGCCGGCGCGCCGCGTAGCAGGTGCCGGCACTTATCCAGAAATCCCACTTAACCGGGAGCTTTGTCGGAAATACGCCCACTAGCCTTGATCCGCACCAGGATCTCGTCTTGCCATTATTTCGGCGGCTTGAACCATGACGTCCTTAGATGAGTAGTCGGGCACGTAGGACTCGGGGGCGCTCGGCCGATGTAGCTTGCAGAGGTCTTCCTTGGTTCGAATCCACGCTCGGATCTGGTCCTCAGGCAATCCAACAGTCTGCTCGAAAGCCAGTTCTGCGCCGTCCGCAAGCTCGCCGTCGATCAGAGTATCCAGGTCGGATATGCCGCGAAAGCGATGTCGCACTTGGAGTCCCGCCGGGTTATCGTACGCCATTTCGCCTCGTTGTCCGAGAAGTACAGCCTTGCTGTACGCCTCTTCCGGCGAGCAGGCTGAAATTAAGAAGAGATTGCGGTGGACGACGTTTCTCGGATCGGCTTCGACAAGAATCTCCATAACGAGGGTCGCCAAATACCACTCCCGGCCTGGTAGGATCTCAGTCACTTTCTGCGGATCTGGCATCTTCTTCATGGTAGCTCTGGCGATCCGGCCGGAAAGCGTTACCGGAGAGTGATCATTCACGAGAGCCGGATCGCTCCCGTGATACGCTACGCACCGCCAGTGTCTGCCGCTTACACAGCCTTGTCGCCGGTCCAGCGCATGCGCCGCCCGTTCTTCAGGGACAAGTTCGCCATCTGCACCACCAGCGCCGCCTGAAACGCCAGCTTCATGGGAGCCGTGGGCGTCTGCCGCGTGCGCACGCATTCCAGGAAATTCTGCACGTGCAGATCGGTGGCCCAGCCGAAACCTTTTTCCGATTTCTTCTCGATGGCGGGTTGGTCCTCGGCGCCCTTCAGGAATACTTTGAGCTCCTCGCGTCCGATGTCCATGCGGCCCTGGTCGCCATCCAGTTGATTGAGTTGATCGTTGCGGCTCCGGTACTGCATGGCCGCATAGTTCACGGTGAAGACGCCGACGAAATCCTCGGGATACTCGGCGATGGCCACCACCGACTCGGGCTGGTCGAAGCCCCGCCGGTGAGGCTTGCCCGCGGCGGCGGTGACGGCGCTCGGGGCTCCCGCGCCCATCAGCATCTGTATGCCGTCGAAGATATGCGCCCCCTGGTCGGCGACGATGCCGCCGGCGTAATCGGCGTAGAAGCGCCAGTTGCGGAAGCGGTCGGGATCGAGCGAGCGATGCGGCACCGGTCCCTGCCACTGCTCCCAATCGAGCGGGCCGGCCAGCTTGGTAGCGGGCGCGCTGCCGAGATAATTATTCAGCCACCAGGTGCGCACCATGCGCACCGTGCCGAGCTTGCCGGCGGAGACGATCGCGCGCCCTTCCTTATACAGGTCGTAGCTGCGCCGCTGCATGCCCACCTGGACGATCTGTTTGGTTTTCCGTTCCGCCTCCACCAGCGCCACGCCCTGCTCGGGAGTCTGGCAGAGCGGTTTTTCGACGTAGACGTCTTTGCCGGCGGCCAGCGCATCGAGCACCATCTGGTAGTGCCAGTGCTCGGGAGTGGCGATCAATACGGCCTGCACATCCTTATCGGCGAGCAATTCGCGGTAATTGCGGTACACCTTGGGATGCGTGCCGGGGACTTTGGAGGCCACCGAAATGGCGTTCTCCAGATTGGGCTCGTAGACGTCGCAGATGGCGCTCACGCGCAGCGCAGGGTCCTTCTGGAAGACAGTCATCACGAAGGTGCCGCGGCCTCCGGAGCCGATCACGCCGAGCGTGACCTGGTCCGACGGGGGGACCGCGTGGGCGGCAATGGCGCCGCTGGCGGAAAGCAGGAACGTACGGCGGGGAACGGTCATAGGGTTATCATATGTCCGTGAGCGCTAAAGATACAGACGGACTTTCTATTTCGCGGCGCACGCTGCTGGCCGCGGGCGCAATGCTGGTGAGCCGCCCGGCAAGGGCGAAGGCGAAACTCAAGGTGGCGATCTTTTCCAAGCACCTGCATTTTGTGCAGGGCGAAGAACTGGCCGCGGCGGCCGCCGGAATCGGCTTCGACGGCGTCGATATCACCGTGCGCAAGGGCGGGCACGTGGAGCCGGCCAGCGTGGCCAGGGATCTTCCGCCGCTGGTGGCCACGCTGCGCAAGCATGGGTTGGAAGTGCCCATGGTGACCACCGATATCGCCGACGCCGATACGCCGTTCGCCGAGGACATCCTGAAGGCGTGCGCGCCGCTCGGCATCCGCCGCTACCGCTTCGGCGCTTTCAAATGGGACGCCAACCAGCCCTTCGACGCGCAGTTGGAATCCATGAAGCCGCGCCTGGCGAAACTCGCCGCGCTCAACGCGCGCTACCAGATGTGCGCCATGTATCACACGCACTCCGGCGTGGGCGTGGTGGGCGCGTCCATCTGGGACCTCTGGTACCTGATGCGCGAGCTGGACCCGAAGTCGGTGGGCGTGAATTTCGACGTGGCGCACGCCGTGATCGAGGGCGGGCTGGGCGGGTGGATCGACAGTTTCAAGATTACCGGCGGCCATCTGCGCGGCATCGCGCTGAAAGATTTCGCCTGGGAGAAGGACGCCAAGGGCGTATACCAGGCGCAATGGAAGCCCATCGGCGACGGCATGGTGAAGCTGCCCGAGTTCTTCGGCATGGTGGCGCAGACGGCTTTCGATGGTCCGCTGCAATTGCACTTCGAATATCCGCTGGGCGGCGCCGATAAAGGAAATCGGACGCTGACGATTCCGAAGGAGGACGTCTTCGCCGCCATGAAGAAGGATCTCGGCCGGGTCCGCGGGATGCTGGCGAAGGCCGGTCTATGACGCGGCGCGCGTTTCTCGCCGCACCGGCCGTCGCGCTGGCGCGCCCGGCTACCGACGTTCGCATCCGCGCGGTGGACATCGGGTACGAAGATTTCCTTTACCGCGTGCCTATCAAGTTCGGAGGCCGCACGCTCGATCGCGTGACCCTGCTCAACGTTCACTGCACGGTGGAAGGCCGCAACGGCCGGACGGCCACCGGGCTCGGCTCCATGCCGCTCGGCAACGTATGGTCGTGGCCGTCTCCTTCGATGAACTACGACCAGACCCTGCAGGCCATGAAAGATCTGGCCGGGCGGATCGCCGCTCTATACCGCAGCCTCTCCGAATACGGCCATCCCATCGATCTCACCA
>JBEKDV010000056.1:0-45099 GCA_050014175.1 Candidatus Solibacter sp.
CCTGCGAAAGCCGCTGACGAGGGTTTTCAGGAGAGCCGGATGCGGGAAATCTGCACGTCCGGTTCGACGAGGGGACAGTGGGTCGCGAGGACCGTCGCTCACTGTCCTACTCTACCGGCCAGTTCTTTCTTTCGTTTCTCTGCGCGTCTCCGCGTCAAAATCGCATCCCGCGAACTTCGCACGCCCCAGTTCGTGTATCTACCGCTCGAAGACGATCCCCGCGCTGGGCAGGATCGGGAACATCGTGTCCAAAGTCAGGTTCGCCTGGAACGTCTTGGAGTTATACCCGTTGAAACTGTCGTAGAGATAGTTGGTGCGATCCGTCAGGTTGATTACTTCGCCGAACAAGGTCAGCTTCCACTTATCCTTGGTCCAACTCTTATTCACGCGCACATCCACGCGCTCGTATGCCGCCATGCGCAACTGGTTGCGCACGTTGCTCAGGTAATACAGCCCGCCCACCTGCTGCAAGTACCCGGGAATCGGAAACCCGCTGCCGTAACTCACCTTGGCGCTCAGGTTGACCGTCGGCTTCAGCCGGTAGCCGCCGTAGATGTTGAGCGTGTGGCGCTGGTCGTAATCGGAGGGAAAGCGACTGTTGGTGACCCCGTCGCGCATCTCCGTGCGGCCGAACGCATAGGAGACCCACCCCGTGGCGCGATTGGCGCTGGTGCGCTGCACGAACACCTCGAAGCCGCGCGCGTACCCGCGCAGCGAATTCAGGTAAAGCGGGTTGGCTGCCGGAACCACCAGCTTGCCGTTCACCAGGCGCGGGTCGTAAAGCGGCTGGTACGGCAGGTCGCGGTCCACCCGGTTGTAGTATTCCGCGCGGATGCGGGTGCGCGCTCCGAGACGCTGTTCCAAAGCGCCCAGCACGTGGTTGGAGCGGGTCGGCAACAGGCCGCGGCTGCCCAAGGGCGAGGTCAGCATCGCGATTTCGGGATATTGCACGTACTGTCCGAAACCCAGTTGGATGCGCGTGCCCTCCTCTAGCGCCAGCGATGCCGAAGCCTGCGGGGAGACTACCGCCACATCGTCGATCGAGTGATGGTCCCAGCGCGCACCCACGGTGAAGTGCAGCCGTCCGGCCCAGGGCATCCAGGATTGCTGTACGTAGCCGCCCTCGCGCAGGGCCGTGCCGTCGGAATGATCCAGCAGGCGGGGCAGCGGCGTACCGGTTTGATACTGGTCGCTGAAACCGTCGCTGCGCAGCCGCCGCACACTCCAGCCCGCATCCAGCGGGGTCTGCTTGTTCCACATCCAGGTGGCGTTGGTGTTCCACGCCCACTCGCCGTAGTAGCCCGCGCCCAGCGGCAGTCTGGTGGGGTTGTAATTGTCGAACTTCTCGCGCATCCACGCGGCGTGGCTCACGATCAGCAGCTTCTCGCTTGGCGTGCACCGCCAGCCCAGATTGCCGAGCGTGTAGTGATAGCCCCCGGTGACCAGCGAGTTGACACCCAGGTTGGACGCGACGGTGCGGTTGAGGGCGGAGTAACTCTCCAGCACGTAGAGCGTGACGTTGTTCTTCGGCGTGAGATCGTAGCTGAGGCGCCCCTGCACGTCCTCGAAGCCGAAGATGAACGAGGTATCGGGGAAAGTGCGCTGGAAGATGTATTGCAAGTAGCTCTTGCGCGCGGCGACCATCCAGGAGCCGCGCTTCTTCTTACGCAGCGGTCCTTCCGCCATCGCGCCGGCGTTGGAAGCGCTGGCGGCCACGCGGAAGGTATCGCCGGTGCGGCTACCCTCGCGCGTGTGCACGTCGAGCACGGCCGCCGTGCGGTCGTCGTAGCGCACCGGGAAGGCGCCCTCGTGCAGCTCCAGTTCGTCCACCATGTCGCCATTGAAGGCGGTGGCGGAGCCCGACACCTGCTGACCTTGCAGCATATGAAACGGCGCGTGCAGCAGAACGCCATCCAGGTAGAGCCCGATGCGGCTGAAATCCGCGCCGCGCACCGAGAACCGGGCATCGAAATCGTTGTTCGAACTGACGCCGGGCAGCCCCTGGACGCTCCGTAGCGGATCGTCGGCGAGCACGCTGGCCAGGTTCTTGGCGTCGTTGCCGCCCAGCACCAGGGTCGACGGGCTATCCTGGCGCGCCGGTTCGAACGGGCTGGCCTTTACTTCCACGGAATCGGTCTGGCGGAAGGTCTCGGGGCTGAGAATTACCTCGAAATCCTTGGTCTCGCCCGCGTCCAAGTGAAGAGATTTCTTTAGCAGGTGGTAGCCCACCGTGGACACGTTCAGCACATAGTCGCCCGCCGCGATTCCGGTGATGCGGAAGCGGCCGGAGGAATCGGTAGTGGCGCGGTAGGCTCCTCCCACCAGTTGCACCACCACGCTGGAGAGCGCTTCGCCGCCGCGCGCGTCCACGACCAAGCCGCGCACCTCGGCAGCAGGCTGGGCATGCAATGCGGCAGCCAGCCACAGCAAAGCGATCTTTTTCACTGCGACGATGATAGCAACTTGCCGCCGGAGAGTCCTTTCCAGTACGCTGCCCGCGGAATCGGCGCAAAAGTACCAGAAAAAGGCGCTGGACGGCCGGGTTTGCTCCGGATTTGCGCAAAAAGTCCCGTGACGGCCACGTTACCAGCAGTCCTGTTGCCCGGAATGCGTTCATGATGCAATCAAGACATGAACATCGACGCAGTCGTGCTGGCGTTGCTCGCGATCCTGGACCTGGCTTTGATCGCTTACTTGCGAAGGCGGCATGGACGGCGCGTCAGAAGGGAACGGATGATGGCCAGCCTCCGTTTGGCGATCCGCCGCGAGAACGGCGTCGAGGATCTGCCCGTGAGGCGCCCGCTGCGGAAGGCCAGTTAGCGGGGGGCGCATTCGAGCGCCGGCGCGTTTCTCCGCCACCGCGTTGGGGCTGCGGCCCGCGCGTACCTCGCGCAGGCGTTCCACCTTGACGCCGGCGAGTCAGATGAAGACGTTCGCCGATACCTTGAAAAACTCGGCAAGCTGCCTGGCGTGCACCTTACTGATGGCGCGCTTCGCGTTGATGACGTCGGATACGTAGCCCCTGGATTTGAAAATCGGCAGCAGGTCGGCCTGCTTCAAACTCCGTTGTTCCATCAGATACACCAACATCTCGTGAGGACTCGGATCGGGCAGAGGATGATGCTCTTCTTCGTAGTCCTTGATCAGACGAACCATCAGATCAAGGGCGGCGTCCTCTTCCGCGGTACGATGCTCACCGTTGTCCATCAGCTTCTCGACTTCCCCCAGCATGCGCTCATGCTCTTGGTCCGTGGTGATCACTCGCGGCAGGACTTTCGCCAATACCCGGGCGTACTTCTTGTCGTCGATGACTAACGCGCCCATTTTTTCCACCCTCCTCGCGTGTATTCTTTGTGAGTGAGGAATTCTTTGACCATCAGAAGCTTGGCCCGATAGTCGACCTTCACTATCAAGCGGTAGTAGTTGTGCCGGATGTTGAAAATCAACAGCGACTTGTACTGGTCGGCATCCGGAAAGTGCAATCGAACCTCGTTAACGTCCCGCCAATCGGCGTGGCTGGCTGCCTTGTTCCACCGCAATAGTTCCTCGGCTGCTTCCGCGTGAAGAGCCGCGTACCTCTTGACGGTCGTCGAGCTGATCACGTTCACGCTCCATGCTCGCATAACGCGAGCATGGAGTCAAGCAGCCAAGCGCCGGTTGCCGCGCCAGTCAGGGTTAGGCCCCTACACCTCGCGATATTCGCCGAACACGCCGCGCAGGCAGTCGGAGACTTCGCCTACGGTGGCGTACGCGTCGGCTGCCTCCAGCATCGGCGGCATCAGGTTATCGCTCCCGCGGCCGGCGCGTTCGAGCGCCGCCAGTTTCTCCGCCACCGCGCCGGGGCTGCGGCCCGCGCGCACCGCGCGCAGGCGCTCCACCTGCGCCCTTTCCAGCGCCGGGTCCAGCCGGAAGGTCGCCTCCACACGCTCTTCTTCCTTCCGGAAGCGGTTCACCCCCACCACCACGCGCTGGCCGCTTTCGATTGCCCGCTGGTAGTCGTAAGCCGCATTCCGGATCTCGTTCTGGATGTACCCGGTCTCGATGGCGCGCAGCGTGCCGCCCGCCTCCTCGATGCGCTTCAGGTACTCGTGCACCCCGCGCTCGATGGAATCGGTCAGCGCCTCGATGCACTCGCTGCCGCCCACCGGGTCCACCGTGTTGGCGACGCCCGATTCGTAGGCGACGATCTGCTGCATGCGCAGCGCGATGCGCGCCGATTCCTCCGTGGGCAGCGCGTGGGCTTCGTCGCGCGAGTTGGTGTGCAGGGATTGCGCGCCGCCCAGCACCGCCGCCATGGCCTGTAGCGCGGTGCGCACGATGTTCACGTCGGGCTGCTGCGCGGTCAGCGTGGACCCCGCCGTCTGCACGTGGAAGCGCAGCATCCCGGAGCGCGCATCCTTGGCGCCGAAGCGGTCGCGCATCAGGTGGGCGTAAATCCGGCGCGCCGCGCGGAACTTGGCGATCTCCTCCAGAAAATCGTTGTGCGCGTTGAAGAAGAACGAAAGGCGCGGCGCGAAGGCATCCACCGCCAGGCCGGCCGCCATGGCCGCCTCGATGTAGGCGATGGCGTTGGCGAAGGTGAACGCCAGTTCCTGGATGGCCGTGGAGCCGGCTTCCCGGATGTGATATCCGCTGATCGAAATGGTATTCCACTCCGGCATCTCGCTCCCCGCCCACGCCAGGATGTCGGTCGCGATACGCATCGCCGGGCGCGGCGGATAGATATAGGTGCCGCGCGCGATGTACTCCTTCAGGATGTCGTTCTGAATGGTGCCGTTGAGCTTGCGGCGGTCGACCCCCTGACGTTGCGCCACCAGCGCGTAGTAAGCCAGCAGGGTGGCCGCGGTGGCATTGATCGTCATGGAGGTCGAGACGCGCTCCAGCGGGATATCCTCGAACAGCCGCTCCATGTCCGCCAGCGAGGAAACCGCCACGCCGGCGCGGCCCACCTCGCCCGAGGCAAGCGGGTGGTCGCTATCGTATCCCATTTGCGTGGGCAGGTCGAAGGCCACCGAGAGCCCGGTGGTGCCTTGCGAGAGCAGATAGCGATAGCCCGGTTGCTTTCTTCGGCGGTGCCGAACCCGGCGTACTGCCGCATCGTCCAAAGGCGGCTACGGTACATCTCGCGGTATATCCCCCGGGTGAACGGGAATTCACCCGGGTTGCCGGGATTTTCGTTCATGACCGGGAAATTTTACGGGCGCGCAGGAAGCTCGTGACGCCGAAATACAGCATGAGCAGCGTGCAGAAAACACTCATGCCGAGGCGAAACACGATGCCCGTGGCCTCGTCCGCCGGCGCGCTCGCGAGCTTCAGGTAGGAGCGTACCGCGCCGGAAGCGCAATACACCGCCAAACAAAAGAAAACAAACCCGATAATCTCGTTCCAGAGGGTCCGGGCCGGCTTCAGGACGGCGGGCACGATATGGGTGCCGAAATGTTTGACAAACTGCCGAGCGTCGCGTACAGTGAGATGCTTCCACACACCCACATCGTAACAAAAGGCGGATATCGGGGTTTCCCCCGGTAATGTACCTTAAGGGAATTGCCGATTGTTACCTGGGGGAGCGCTTGTGAACCCCGGTTTGGTCCACTACAATCGGAACGGGTGGATGCGGACCCATCGGTGGAACGCCGGTTGTCTCCGGCGCGTCCGCCATTAAGGGGAATCTGTGGAAGAGCCATTGAAGCACCTCATGCAGGAGCTGGGAAACGCGATCAACGATTCCCTCTCTGAATCCGACCGGATTGCGGAGGCAATCGGGGAAATCAAACGAGCCGGCTATGACGTTTTCCTGGTGTTGGAAGCGACCATCGGCTTTAACCGGAGGGATGAGAACGCCGAAGACGAAGAAGAGAATCGGCCCGAAGTAACCGAAGAGCCCAAACGCACCTTTGAAGCTACCGGAAAGATCAAGTTCACGACCCAGGATCACCGTTTCCTGCGCGCGCTCAAAATCGCGGTAGATGACGAAAACCGCTGACGAAAACCGGTAACGAAAATCGCTGAGTTCGCCCGCCCGGGTTTGCCTCCGCGCTCAGGCGCAATCGGGCTCTGCCAGCCGCTACGCGTTTTCACTTAACCCAAGAGCGTCCGATACACGTCCCAGGTTTCGGCTACCGCTTTCTCCCAGGTGAACGTTGCCGCCCGCGCGATTCCGCGGCGGGCCAATTCCCGGCATAAATCCGCGTTGACGGTCAATTCGCGCAACGCCTCGCCGAGAGCCTCCCTGTCGTATGGATCCACCAGCAGTGCGGCGTCTCCCGCCACCTCGGGCAGGGCGGAGCGGTTCGAGGCGATCGCCGGGACGCCCGCCGCCATGGCCTCGAGCAACGGCATGCCGAAGCCTTCGTCCAGCGAGGGGAAGGCGAAAATCGCGGCGCGCGCGTACCATCCGGCCAGTCCTTCCGGCGAGACGTAGCCGGGCACCCGTATGCGGTCGCGCGCCGGGCTCTCTTCGATGCACGCCAGAATCTGCTCGGCGCCGTAGCCGTTGGATCCGGCCAGCACCAGTTGCCACGGTGGCTCCAGCGTTTCGAACGCCTCCACCAGGCGGGCGATATTCTTGCGCTTCTGGATGGCGCCCACGTTCAGAATCACCTTCTCGCGGACGGGAGGGGCAGTGCCTTGTCCAGCGAATTGGCGAGTCCCGTGGTGCACCACGTGGACCCTGGCCGGATCCACGCCCAGCAGGGAGATCACCTGGCTTCGGGTAAACTCCGAAACCGTAATCAAGGCGTCGGCACGCTCGGCCGCGTCGCGCGCCTGGGCCGTAAAGCGCGCGCGGAACTCGGGCGTGGAGTAAACGCCAGTCATCACGAAGAGGTCGTGGAAGGTGGCGATGGCGCGGCGCATCCCCATGCGCGGCAGGCGCTGGTTCAGCCCGTGGAAAAGATCGGCGCCGCGCGGCCCCAGCGGTTCGGCCAACACCCGCCGCCGCGCGTTGGGGGGCAGTTCGGCGCGCCGCGCGCGCAGATAGCGATGCGGCCGGTAACAGAAATCGAAGCGGGCTTCGGGGTGGGCGCCGGCCAGACCCGTCAGCATTTCGTGCGAATAAAGTCCCACCCCGGAAAGCACCTCGCCGATGCTGTACGTCGCGTCCAGGGCAATCTTGTAAGGTGTCGGCAAACGGTTACTCGATACCGTATTGTTTCATCTTCCGGTAGAGCGTGGTGCGCCCGATGCCCAGCAGGCGCGCCGTCTTGCCGCGCTCTCCGCCGGTCGCCTCGAGCGCCCGGGCGATGGTCCGGCGCTCGCTTTCGGGCAGCGAAATCACCGGCGATTTCGGCGCCATGGCAAAATCCGGCAGGCCGCCGGCCGCCGGATCGGAGAACGCCACCGCGCCGGACAGCTTTTCCAGACCGCTCACGGCGCAGTGATACCGCAGCGCGGAGGGAAGGTCGGCCATTTGCAGCGCGCCCTCGGAATTGAGCGCGTTCATGCGGTCGATACAGTGCTTCAACTCGCGAACGTTGCCCGGCCAATCGTAGGAGTGGAGCGTCTCGAACAGTTCCGGGCTGGGCTCGATCCCGCTCTGCCCGGAGGCGTTCCCGGACAGCAGAAAGTGATCCACCAGCAGCGGAATGTCCTCCTTGCGATGCCGCAGCGGAGGCAGTCGAATGGCAAAGACGTTGAGGCGGTAATACAGGTCGTGCCGGAAACGGCCCGCCGCCACCTCGGCGTTGAGGTCGCGGTGGGTCGCGGCGATGATCCGCAGGTCCACCTTACGCCATTGCAGCGAGCCCACGGCGCGGAATTCGCGCTCCTGGATCAGGCGCAGCAGCTTGACCTGCATTTCCAGCGGCAGGTCGCCGATTTCGTCGAAGAAGGCGGTGCCGCCGTCGGCCAGTTCCACCAGTCCCCGCTTGTCGCCGGCGGCGCCGCTGAAAGAGCCCTTCACATGGCCGAAAAGTTCGCTTTCCATCAGGGTGCCCACCAGCGAACCGCAATCGATGGGCACAAACTGGCCTCGCGGATTGGCCTCGTGGATGGCGCGGGCGACCACCTCTTTGCCCGTGCCGCTCTCCCCTAACAGCAACACGGGAAGCCGGTTAACCGAGGCCTTCTCGATCAGCCGGCGGATGGACGCGATCTGCTGGGATTGGCCCACCAAACCGTGGGCCCATTCCTGAGGCGTCTGCAGCATGTCATTCTACGTCACTCAAGTCAATTCGTACGACGAAGGCGGGCCTTTTCTCAACAGAATCTTGCCGGATGCGTTCGGCCAACCGGTTGGCCCCGTCCTCGGTCGGTTCCGCGCCTACCAGCACGCGCCACACGGAGGGATTTTCGGCGCGCTCCAGCAGCCTCGCCGTGCCATAGCGCGCCTCCATCCGGCTGCGCAGCCGCTCGGCGTTGGCGCGATCGCGGAAGGCGCCCACCTGAACGGCGAACAGCCCCGGTTGGGCGGCGCCCGGCGGGGTGCGGATCACCTCGATGCGCACGCGCGCCACCCCCGGACCGATCATCTCCAGTTGGCGCGCCGCGGCGTGCGAAAGATCGATGATCCGTCCGCTCACGAACGGACCGCGGTCGATGATGCGCACCTCGGTGGTCCGGTTGTTGTCCAGGTCGTAGACCCTTACCCAGGTGTTGAACGGCAGGGTGCAATGCGCCGCCGTCATTTTTTCCATGTCGTAAATCTCGCCATTGGCGGCGGCGCGGCCATGATACGGGTGCCCGTACCAACTGGCGATCCCCTCTTCGGTGTAGCCCGGTTGGACCACCACCGGAGTGCGCGGTGGCCTCACCCGGGCGCGCTTCTTGTGCCCGCACCCGGCCAGCGCGACGGCGGCGGCCACGACTACAATTAGGGTTCTCATGCCGTCAGTATTCGATTATGTCACGCAGCCAACTAGCGGCAAATAGTACTGCTGCTAGTCCTGGAGCGTAAAGTCGGCGGCCGTTTCCGCCGATAAGGAAAGTATGGATGACAGGAGATCGGAAGTCCGGATGCTGTGCGCCGACATGGTGGAGGCACGCTGGAGGGACCGCTCCGGCCGCCAGCGGGGCACCACGGCAATCCTGGAGGATATTTGTCCCTCGGGGGCCTGCCTGCAAGTGGAGGAGCCGATTCCGCTGGGTGTGGAGATTCGATGGGGTCAAATTAAACAGATGTTCCAGGGCCACGTGCGGTATTGCGTCTACCGGGAAATCGGGTATTTTGTCGGGGTGGAGTTCGACCCCTCGTTTAGATGGTCGAAAAAGGCGTTCAAACCGCAACACCTGTTGGATTTGCAGACGCTGGTCGTGCCCACCAAGAAGTGAAGGTGGGGCGGCATCCGCTTCGCGGCCCGGACTCGCCTCCGATTACTTTTTCTCCGCCGGCGCGGATTGCTTGCGCACCTGCTCGAAGTACTGCTGCACGTAAGGCTGCAGCGCCACGGGGACTTCGTCGCGGCTGATTTCCGCGCCCGCCTGCGTGTGCTCCGCGCCCTTCTGCGCATAGGGCGTGTGCAACTGCTGGTTGGTGGTCTGCACTTCCACCGTGGCTTCGCCGCTGATGGTGGCGGAGCGCTTGCCCAGGATCTCGCTGAGCTTGCCCATGGCGGCGAGTTGCTCGGCGTTCTTGATGCCCTTATCGCCATCCTGGCTGCCGATGCCGCTCCCCGGCTGCTTGCTGGATTGCTGCGAATCGCTCTTGCCCTGGCCCTTCCCCTGCTGCGCGTTCTCCGAGTTCTTGGCCTCCTGGCCGTCCTCGCCTTCCTGCGCATCGCCCTGCTGTTGGCCGTTCTGCGGTTGGCCATCCTTACCGTTCTGCTGCTTGGAACCCTGCGACTTGCTTTGGGCGGTTTTTCCGTCCTTGCCCGGTTGCGCCGAGCCTTGCTGGTTCTGCTGCGGTTTGGCTTTGGAGAGCAGATTCTGGAAGGCGTCCTTCAGCTTGCTCATCAGGCTGGAACTGTCACCGGCGTCCTTGGCGTCCTGCTTTTCGCCCTTCTGCGGTTTGTCGCTGGGGCCGCCCTTGCCGTCGCCCTGGCCGTCCTGGCTCTCTTCGCCGCTCTGGGCGGAATCGCTTTCGCCGTCTGAATCGGCGTCGTCGGTGGCCATTTCGTTGTCGCGCTGATCGGCTTTAGGGATCGGGAAAGACTTGGCATCCATCCTGGCCAGCGCTTCCGCCGGCAACTCGACGGGGGGGTCGATGTCCTGATTGGCGTCCTGCTGCCCCGGATTCTGCTGATCCTGCATCGCGGGTGTGCTGCCGTCGTCGGGCGTTTGCGGCGTCTGCTTGGCGTTCGGGCGCGCGTTGTTGGCCTGATGCACGCTCTTGCCGCCGGTCAGCGATTCGGCCAGGAAACTGGCCAGCGGCTGCTTCAGGTCGAGACGGCGGGAAAGGCCGTAGCGCAGCGCAAACAGGCTGCCCGCCAGCAGCGCCAGGCCGGCCAGCAGATAGACGCCGCGCGGCATGGCGTAGGGCACGGCGCGGCGCACATCGACCGTTTGGGCGAGCCGCGCCGCCCCATCAAACTGAGCGCGGCGGACATCGGGAGCCACCCGCGCCCCCGGATCGACTTCGCTGAAAAACAGGGCCGTGGAGAGGTTATCGGCGAGCCCCAGCCGCTGGTCGATGAGTTGGGCAACGCCGTAAGGCGATGGCATGCGCCGCTTCACCAGGTAGACTCCGAAACCGGCGGCGGCCAGCGGGATGGCGAGCGCAATCGGCCAGCTCAGGATCTCGGTTCCGAGGAGCAGCAGCAGAATGAAGGCAACCAGCGCGGCGATACCGGCGTTCGCCCCCTGGGTGAAGAGTTGGTTGCCTAGAATGCGGCGCCTTGCCTGACGGACCAGATTTCCCACAGTCATTCCTCGTGCGGTTGCCTTGCGATTTCGCGGAGCGACGCAGTTCGCGAAATCCTGAAGTTACCTTCAATCTTATCATCATCCGCCTCGGACGATGGCCCGGGGGTGCGCCACACAAAAGTGAGGTGCTTCACCTAAAAGCCCGCCAATCGAGATAATCCGGGGGTACAACATACTCCGGACCAGGAGCCGCGACCGTAACCGCAAAAGAAACGCCCGCAAGCGGGCGTTGGCAGGCGGACCCAGAGGGTACCCCGCCTGCCCCACCAATGCAAGCACTCGTCCACTTCTGTGTCGCCCACCCATGACCCGGCAGGCGGCGTAAGATGAGTAAGACGGCTCACTTCCGGGAAGGAACCTCGCTTTGAACCAACGGCTGAAAGTTCTCATTGTGGACGACGAATCGAGCCAGCGCTCGGGCTTGGCGGCCATGGTTTCGGCGTGGGGCATGACGCCCGAAACGGCGGCCGACGGCAACGAAGCGCTGGATAAGCTCAACCAGTTTGCCGCCGACGTCATCCTGACCGATTTGAATATGCCGGGCCTGGATGGCTTCGGGTTTCTACAACGCCTGCGCGACCGGGGCGACATGCCGCCCGCCATCGTGCTGACGGCCTACGGAAACATCGAGACCGCGGTGAAGACGGTGCACGAACTGGGCGCGTACTGGTTCCTGGAGAAGCCCATCCAGCCCTCCACGCTGCAGGTGCTGATCCAGCGGGCAGGTTCGCACGCCGGGTTGCGCGCCGAGAAACTCGTGCTGGAGCGCAACCTGGTCTACAAGGGATCGCTCGGCGAAATGGTGGGCATGGCGCCGCGCATGCAAGAGATTTTCGCCCTCTTGCAGCAGGCGGGACCGAGCAAGGCGTGCGTGCTGATCACCGGGGAGAGCGGCACCGGCAAGGAACTGGTGGCGCGGACGCTGCACGCGCTGAGCCCGCGGCGGGAGGGACCGTTCGTGGCCATCAACTGCGCGGCGCTGCCGGAAACGCTCATCGAAAGCGAGCTGTTCGGACACGAGAAGGGGTCGTTCACCGGCGCCAGCGAACGGCGCGCCGGATGTTTCGAAGTGGCGCAGCACGGGACGCTGCTGTTGGACGAGATCGGCGAGATGCCCATGTCGACACAGGCCAAACTGCTGCGCATTCTGGAGGATTCCAAAGTGCGGCGGTTGGGTGGACGGACGGAGTTTGAAGTGGATGTGCGCGTGGTGGCGGCCACCAACAAGATGCCCGAGGAAGCCGTCGGCGGCGGCCATCTGCGCGAAGACCTTTTCTACCGCCTCAACGTCTTCCACATTCATCTGCCGCCGCTGCGCGAGCGCAAGGAAGACATCCCCGCCATGGTGGAAACGCTGCTGGCGGATATGAACCGCAAGCACGATTGCCGGGTCACCGAGGTTTCTGTCGCCGTGCTGGAATCGCTCCAACGGCACCGCTGGCCGGGCAATGTGCGCGAGCTGCGCAACGTGCTGGAGCGCGCGGTGATTCTGGCGGGCTCGGGAAGCATCGAGGTGAAACACCTGCCGGCGTTCCTGCAAAACCAGCCGGCCACCGCGGCGGACTCACGGGGCACCCCCGCCGCGCCCGCCGCGCTGGCGCCGGACGATGCGGATGCGGTCAAATTCCAGATCGGCACCACCGTCGAAGAGGCCGAGAAGGGGTTGATCCTACGCACCCTGGAGCACACGCGGAATAACAAGACGCGGGCGGCGGAGATCCTCGGCATCAGCCTCAAGACCTTGCACAATAAGTTGAAAGAGTACGGGTCGCAAGAACTGGGAATCGGGGTGTAGGCAATCCAAGGTGGGGCAGGCGGACCCAAAGGGTACCCCGCCTGCCAACTCCTGCGGCTGGCGATTATTTCACAACAGAGCCTAAGCGCCTACCTGCCGGTGTGCAGGTTGTTGTGAATGGCGTATAAGGCCAGTTCCAGGCGGTCGGAAACGCCCAGCTTATCGAAGATGTTGTGCAGGTGGTTCTTGACCGTCTGCTCGCTGATGAACATCTTTTCCGCCATTTCCTTGTTCTTGAAACCCTGAGCCACGAGCGCCACGATTTCGCGCTCCCGCTGGCTGAGCGGGGAACGCTCCCGCTCGCGCGTAGGCGGCGGCGGAGGAAGTGAATGCACCGAGGGCTGCGCTTCGTCGTTGGCCACGAACTGGCGGATGACGGCGGCGGTGGTGTGCGAATCCAGCCAGATTTCGCCGGCGTGGACTTTGCGGATGCTCTTGATCAGCAATTCGGTTGCGGTCTGCTTCAAGACGATCCCCGAGGTCCCCAGCTTCATCGCCTGGACAAATTCGTTCTTATCGTCGGAAGCGGTCAGAACAATCACGCGGGTTTTGTTTTTGGCGATCTGCAGCCGCTGCAACGTGGCCAGGCCGTCCAGCCCGGGCATCTTCAAGTCCAGCAGGAGAATATCGGGTTCATGCTGTTGCAGAACATCCAGCACCTGGCGTCCATCCTGCGCTTGCGCGACCACTTCGAAGTCCTCTTCCAGGGCAAGCAGCCGGCAGAGTCCATCGCGGAAGATCGGATGGTCGTCAGCGACCACGATCCGGATCTTGGATTTGGACGGCATTCCCAAACCGCCAGGTCCATTCGTACCTGTACTGTTCTCAGACATACACTTTCCGTCCGTAATTGTAGAGTCCTATTAGTATCAAGTCAAATGATGTCGCCGGGCTGACCGCGATCGAACTCTTCAAACTGCGTCCTCACCGCCGGAGCGCTCCACTGCGAGCCTCCTGGTTTACCCGATGTCAACATTGTAGCCTATGAGCATAGGGTTTTGGGCTCGCGGGTCCGTTAACGAAAGCGGGCCCGGCTCTGATAAGGTTGAGGAATATGAGCGAAGAATTGGGCGAAGTTGGTTTTCAACGGTTCTGGCGACGCCTGCAACAACTTGGGCTCAACGCTTACGAATCGCGGTCGTACCTCGTGCTTCTGGGCCATCCGAAATTCAAGGCGCTGGAACTGGCCGCCCGGTCGCACGTGCCCCGGCAGAAAATCTATGAGGTGCTGGACAGCCTGGTGGAAAAGGGCTTCGCACAGGTAGTCCAGGAGAAGACGAAGCTCTTCTCGGCCGTGGAACCCAGCCTGGCAATCCCCGGATTCCTGGCTCGCAAGCGGCAGATGCTGGAACAGGAACTCACCGACAATGGACGCGCCGGCGGCGCGCTCATCGACGACTTGAAGTCGCTCTACTCCGAAGGTCAGGGCGGACGCGGCACGCTGGACTTCCTGCGCATTGTGACCGAACCGGCGCAAACCGGCGCCGAATACCGCCGCATGCTGACGGAAGTGAAACACGAATATCTGGAGTTCTCCCGCCCCCCCTACGCCGTGGATCCCCTGGACGAACAACTGGTGAAGCAGGCCGGCCAGAGCGGCGTGGTGTGCCGGTTGCTGTTGGAAGCGGCGTCGCTGGATACCGCCCACCGGCAGCGGTTGGCGGAATATGTGGCCAGCGGCGTACGGGTCCGCATCGCGGAATCGCTGCCCATGAAGTTGGCGGTGTTCGACGGGCAAAACGGCATGTTGGCCCTGCTCGATCCGGTGATTACGCGCCCCACCTGGACTGCCGTGGTGTTTCAGCACGAAGGCATGGGCGAGGCTATGAAGGCGCTGTTCGAGGAACGCTGGCGCCGCGGCACGGATTTGTAGGACAGGCAGGAATGGAGAATGCCGGCAGGAATGCCGGCGGCCCAGAGGGCACCCCGCCTGAAAGGCTACGCTACCGCTCGAAGCGGAGGCAGGCCCGGCCCAGGTAGATCTCGTCGCCGGGGCGCAGTTTTTCGCCGCGCCGGTCCCCGGCGGGGACTTCGATGGAGCGGCCGTCGCGGAACACCCGCGTGCCGAATTCGCTCCCGTCGTCGCACAGCCGGTAGTCGCCGCCCTCCAAGCGGATGTGCGCGTGCTTGCGGCTCACCGTGGCGTTGGCTTCGTCGGCGCCTTCTTCGAATACCACGTCGTTGCGGCGCACCACGCGATGGTCCGCATCCGTCAGCTCCGCCAGGCGGCCGAGGTTGGTCCTGCCTTTCCCCAGCGCGTACTCGGGGTTCGCGGTCTTGCCTTTGACCAGGATCATGCGCCCGGTTGCGGCGCCGGCCGCGTCGGCCCGCGGTTTCACGGGCTCCGCCGAATAGGCGATCTCAAACGCGCGCAGCCCGGCTTCGGCGGTGCGCACTTCCACCGAAAATCCGCGCGGCAGCTCGCACTGACTGCCCTCCATTGCGTCGCGGATGTCCGCCCCGAGACGCTCGCCGAAGGCGGCTTCGAGGATGGTGCGGCGCTCCGCTTCACTGGCCACCAGCGTCACCACCACGCGGGCGAACGGAAACACCCGGCGTCCGCGGGCGACAATCTGCACCTTGCCCTCCACCTCCGCCAGAATGGCGCGGTGCAGCAGCAGCAACTCATTGCCCTCGGCCGGTCCGAACATGCGTTCGGCGAAGCGATGGAAGCCGCGCTCGATGGTTTTTTCGATCTCCGAAAAAAGGCTCATGGCTGAATCAGGCCTATTTTGACCGCCGCGTTGACTATCTCCGCCGCCGCCGGCGCGGCCGCCGTACCGCCGTAGATTCCATTCTCCACCAGGATGGAGAAGGCGATCTTGCGCGCCGTCCCGCCGTACGGCGCGAAGCCGATGAACCAGGCGTGCGAAGGCGCGTCCGCCAGTTCCGCCGTGCCCGTCTTGCCCGCTACCGCCACGCTGGCCGCGCCGCGCCGTCCGGTGCCCGTGGTCACCACTTCGCGCATGAAGCGCCCCAGTGTGGCGGCCGCATCGGGCGGCAGCACGGTGGCCGGCGGCGTGATGCGTCCATTGTTCTCGTCGGCCAGCCAGCGTCCTTGCGGCATGGCGCCGCCATTGGCGACGGTAGCGGCCACGCGCGCCATCTGGAACGGCGACGCCACCACTGCGCCCTGCCCGTAGGAAGATTGCGCCAGCGCCTTCTTCAACTCCGCCGCGGTATCCGGCGACGCGGCGGCGATGCCCAGCAGCGTGGCCGTATCGTGGAGCGCGTCGGCGCCCACGTCGTAGGCGCCCAACTGCGCGAAGTAGGCGTTGCAGGAGACGATCAGGCCATGCTCCAGATCGAGCGTGCCGTGCGGCGTCTTATCCTGCACGTCGTCGCGGATGGGGCGCTTGGAACCCTTCAGGAATGCGCCCACGCGGCCATCGGGCAGGCGCTCGCACTGATAGGTCTTGTGGGCCAGTTGCGCGTCCTTGCGCAGCGCCGCCATGGCGGTGACCACTTTGAACGTGGAGCCCGGCGGATAGAGGCCGTAGCGCGCGCGATCGAGGTAGGGATTGGCCTCGTCCTGCGCGGTGCCCTCCACCGGCAGGGGGAAGCTGACGGCGGCCAGCAGGTCGCCGGTGGCCGGGTCCATCACCACCGCCGCACCCTTGGTCTGCCCCGCCTGCTTCAACTGATTGCGCAGGATCTCGGCGACTTTCACTTCGAAGCGCGCGTCAATCGACATGCGCACGTCGCGCGGACGGTCCAGCACGCGGCGCACCTCGGGATCGTTGGGCTCGCGGCGGTGGCGCAACAGCGGTACCAGCTCGCGGTAATCGTAGCGCAGCACGCGATCCATCTTGCCCGTGGAGGGGTTGCGCACTTCCACCAGCGTGGGCCGGTCGTCATACCCGCGCAAGCGGCGCGCCGAATCGCGCTCCACGAAGCTGGTGTTGCTGGCGCCCCAGCGGGTGCGCGTGCGCAGATCGCCCAACAGGTCGAACATCAGCCCGCCGAAGGGATAGTGGCGGGTCTCGGCGCGCGGGCAGACGCGGTCGATATCGATGCCGAGGGCCTGGTAATCGGCGCGGTGCTGGGCCAGCTCGCTCCAGTTGCTGGTGGCCAGCGGCAGCCCGTTGCGGTCGTAGATGGTGCCCTTGGGGATGTCGCGCATGATTTCCTGCAGGCGCGGATTGTACTGGTAGCGGCGCGCGCCATCGGCCTGCACCACCAGCGTGCCGGCGCCGATGGTCGGCCCGCTGCGCAGGATTTCGATGTAGGCAGCTTTGGCCACGATCACCGCGGCGGCGACGGCGAAGAATGCGCCCGCGACGGTGAGCGGCCCGACAAACTGGGGACAGACATGAATTTCCGGCGCCTTTTGCCGGAAATTCGCTGTCTGTCCCCGGTTTGTCTCCGGCGCCACCGACAGCAGAATGCCGAACATCGCGAAGTTGGCCAGCATCGCCGTCCGCCCGTAGCTCAGGAACGGCGTGACCACCCCGGAGAGCGGCAGCACGCCCAGCGATCCGCCGGCGATTAGCAGGATCTGTAGCGCCGTGGCGGCGCCGATGCCCGCGGCCAGGAAAAATTCGTAGTCGGAGCGGGCGCGCAGGGCGATGCGGAAACTGCGGTAGACGAGGAACGCGTAGAGCGCGAACACCGCCGCGATGCCGATCCACCCCCACTGCTCGCCGAGCACGGAGAGGATCAAATCGGTATGCCCCGCCGGCACGAATTGCGGATCCCCCTGGCCCATTCCCGTGCCCGCGATTCCGCCCGTCGCGTAGGCCCACAGCGAATGCGCCAGTTGATCGCCGCCGTGCACCAGGTTGTCCCAGGGGGAAAGCCACATCGAGACGCGCTCGCGCACGGTGTGGGGCACGCCCAGCACGTAGCCGCCCACGAAGCCCGCGACCACGAGTGCCAGGCCCGCCAGCGGCACGAAGGCGCTGCCGCGCGCCACTCCGTACAGCGTCAGAAACAGGCAGGCGAACACCAGCGCCGGGCCCATGTCCTTTTGCAGGAAGAAGAACGCCAGACAGAGCGCGACGGAGACCAGCACGGGCAGCGTGTACTCCACCGGCGGAATATCGATGCGCGAGGTCAGCGCCGCCAGCGCCGGGCGATTTTCCTTGGCGTGGCGCAGCACATCCCAGCACCTGGCGAAATATCCCGCGAGGAAGAACACCAGCAGCACGCGGATGATCTCCACCGGCTGGAAGCCCAGCAGGTTCACCTTGGCGTCGCTGGTGCCAGGGCCGGAGCCGAACAGCACCAGCAGCACGGAGAGCGTGAAGCTCCCCAGCAGCGGCACGAAGCTCAACTTGCCGGTCAGCCGCTCGTAGTCGAATCCGCTGAGCGCGGCCACGAGCAGCGCGCCGCCCGCCGCGCCCTGCGCGAAATCCACGAACAGCAGGTTGTCGCGCACCGGATCGCGCAGGCTCACCATGAGGATCAGCCCGATGCCGCTCAGCGCCAACAGCGCCGGCAGAAGCAGTTGATCGCCGCGGAACCCGCGCAGGCTCCAGAACGCGTGCACCAGCCAGAATGCGCCAAAGAAAATGCCGCACCACAGATAAAACGCGCGCTGGAACTGCGCCGGCTTGCGCACCACCATCAGCGGCTTCAACTGGCGGAATTGCTCGCTGGTGAGCAGTTTCTTGTGGGCGATGCCGCCGACGTTGGAAAGGCTGCCCGTGAGGTAATAAATGTCGCGCGCCGCCGCGTCGCGCTCGCGGGGGTTGGGGAAGAGCGGGGCCAGCGCCGGGAGCAGCTCCTCGCGCGCCCCCAGTTCGTTCAGATTGAGCAGGCGTTTAGCGGCGAGGCCGGCTTCCACTTCGCCCAGCCCTTCCGATTTGGCCTGGTGCACCTGGTAGAGCCCGGCAGCCACCAGCAGGCTGGCCAGCGCGGTGAGCAGAAACTCGCGGCCGCGCCACGCGGCGCGCCCGCCCGGGTCATCTCGCGTGGCGGCGCGCTCGACCGATCTGCTGCGCGTGACGGCCATATCAGTGGGTGTCGCTCGCGATCTGGCCTAGTCGGAAATTCACGCTCTCCAGGCTCAGCCGCACGCGCACCAGGTTGACGATCGACTTGCCCCACGGCGAGATGCCCTGATACAGTTCTTCGGCGCGCTTATAATCGTCGGCGGCCTTCTGGATCTGGTCCTTTTCCGCCGCGAGGCCGCGCACGTTGCGCGAATCCCACCACAGCCGGTCGGCGCGATCGCGATAGCCGTCGGCGAGCAGCAACTTCTCGCGATTGCCCAACTGATAGCCGCGCTTCTGCGCTTCCTGTAGCGCCTCGTAGCCCTTATCGATATCCTTCAGGCCGTAGACATAGACGCGCGCCAGGCCGAGTTCGGGGTCGGGCGATTTGGGCAGCAGCTTCTGCGCTTCATCGAACTTCTCCACCGCCAGATTCAGTTCCTGCGCGCTGCGATGGCTGGTGCCGTTGATGCGCGCCAGGTGGCCTTCCGAGAGGCGCAGCTTGCCGCGCACGCTATCCTCGGGATCCACCGCCAGCGCCCGGGACGCCATGGTGCGCGCGCCTTCCCAATCCTTCTCGTAGATCAACTGCGATTCGTTGTTGCGGTAGGTATCGATCACGTGGTCCACCGCCGCGACAAACTTCTGCTTCACCACTTTTCGCGGTCCGTGCAATAGAAGAGACGAAGCATTGCCCTTGGAAAGTTCCGTCCATCTGGACCAGATCTGGTCGAGATCGGTAATCTGTTCGGCTTCCACCTCGCGCGCCAGTTGCTGCCCATGCTGATACAGCAGATAGTTCGAGGCCAGCACCCACCCGCCATAGAGCACGCCGGCCAGCAACAGAACCAGCAGCACCCGCATGGTGGCGACGTAGGCCGCGCTGGGGACAGACGAGACTGTCCCAAGCCGCGCTTTTTGCGGCGCGTGGACAGTCCCGTCTGTCCCCAGCTTTGCGTCTGTCCCCGCGCCTCCGGCGTTGGTCTGCCGCGTGGCGTCGGAAGCCGCGGTGCGCCGCGTTTCGTCCCCCGCCGCATCTTCGCCCGGGCGGAAGGTGCGCCGCGTGGCGTCCAAATCCTCGCTCGCCGCGGCCACCGTTGTCCCGGCCCGGAACGCCTCCAGGTCGGCGCAGAATTCGCGGGCGGATGGATAGCGCAGCGCCGGGTTCGGCGCCATCGCCTTGATCAGGATGCGGCGCAGCGGTTCGGGACACGGATCGGGCGCCGGCGGCGGCGCGATGCGCGAGCGGATCATGCGCTCCAGACGCTCCGTATTGTCGGCATGGTAGGGTTGCATGCCGGTCACCATCTCGTAGAGCATGACGGCCAGCGACCACAGGTCCGAGCCCACATTGACCTCGCCCAGATCGAGCCGCTCCGGCGAAGCGTAAGGCACGCTGCCGAATTCGTTGCGCGTCAGCTTACGCGACATGGAAAGCGCCTTGGCGATGCCAAAATCCAGCACGCGCACTTCGCCGTGCGCATCGATGCGTATGTTCTTGGGCTTGATATCGCCGTGCACCACGCCGCGGAAATCCTTGCCGCCGATGGCGATTTCGAGATTGTGCGCGTTGTCCAGGGTCTTGGCCACGGCGGCGGCGACTTCGGTGGCGAAGCCGAGGACGAGCGGCCCGCGGCGCATCAGCTCCGCCAGATCCTGCCCGTCGATGTACTCCATGGCGACATAGAAGAAGCCGTCGGCGTCGCCCGCGCCGTACACACGCACCACGCGCGGATCGATGGCCGCCAGGTGCGCCTGCAACTCGGCGCCGCGGCGTTCGGCTTCGATGGCGGCCACGGTATCGGCGTCGGTAGAGTGCTCGATCAGCTTGAGCGCCACCGTGCCGCCGTTCTCCGTGTCCTGCGCCAGGTACACGTCGGCCATTCCGCCGCGCCCCAGCTTGCGGACAATTTCATACTTGCCGATCTTGCGGCTGGCCGGGGCGATCATAGTAGGATCGGTCTCCTGGCCTGTTGGGATGGGCCTTCGGCCCGCGAAACATCATGAAAAATGGTGGACCAGGCAAGGTGGGGCAGGCGGGGTACCCTCTGGGTCCGCCTGCTAACTCCCAATCGAGCCCCCAGGTTGGCAGGCGGAAGCGCCTGCCCCACCTTGTCACCGCCCGCCCTCATTGCTTCGCCTCGCCCGCCGGCCGTGCCGCCGGGTGGCGCGCCGGCGCCTGCACCGGCCCCAGGAAGAAATTCAGCTCCTTGACCGCGTCCGTAGGCGCCGGCTCCAGCACATTGCGGTCGAACAGGTTGCCCAGGAGCGATGGTTTGGCGCCGTCGCGCGCCGCCACTCCCGCGCCCTTGTTGGCCTGAATCAAATTGTGCGAGAGCCACGGCGCCGACGGCCCGAGGATGAGCACGCCTTCGGCCAGGCAGTCGCGGATGGCATTGGCGCGCAGCACGGGGCTGGCGCTGCCGCGAATCTCGATGCCCACCCCGGCGCCCTTCACTTCCACATCGTCGATCTCCACCACGCTCTCGCGCAGCAGAATGCCGGTGGAAAGCGGCATCTCCGCGTCGGCCAGGATGCGGAACCCGCTGAGCCGCGCCCCCTTGACCCCTTCCGCGATGACGGCCGGTCCGTTGCTCATGGGCGCCGCGCGCAGTTTCGGCTCCCGCGGCACGCGCGCCCGCAGCGTGACGCCGTTCTTGAGGCGCACCTGCTCGCGATATTCGCCCTCGGGGACTTCCACCGTGTCGCCGGCGCGGGCTTCGGCCATGGCGGCGGCGATGGTGGTGGTCACGGCAATGACGCGCGGCGCAATCACCACCGGCGCGGGCTGCCACATGCTCCGCGTCAGCCAGCAGAGGGCCGCCGCGGCCACGAACCCGGCGGCGAACACCAACGCGCGCGCGGCCCACGGGGTGCGCGCGGCCGGCGGCGCCGGTGGCGCGGGCGCGGTGAACTGCTCCCCCTCCACCACCACGACGGTGACATTGTCCTTGCCCCCGGCGCGGTTGGCCGCCGCGATCAGTTCGCGCACGGCGGATTCCGGATTGCCCGCGTAGCGTTCCACCGCGGCGCGGATTTCCGCCGAGCCGACCTGGTCGCTCAGGCCATCGCTGCACAACACCAGCGCGCTTTCGGAATCGAACGGAAAGCCCTGTACTTCGATGAAATCCGCGTCGCCCGGAGTATGCTCCTCGCTCCCCACATCGCGAAAGACCTCATTACGCCGTGGATGGCGCATGGCGTCCGTCTCGCTCAGCTCGCCATTGTCTTCGCGCTCGCCCACCGGCGAATGATCGTGCGTGATCTTGCGGATCTCCCCGCGGCGCACCTGGTAGAGCCGCGAATCGCCCACGTGGCCCACCACCGCGGTACCGTTCTCCACCACCGCCACGGTGAGCACGCACGCCATGCCCTCGAATTCGGCATTGGCCCGCGCCGCGCGCAGGATTTCGTTGTTGGCCATGGTGATGGCCTCGCGGACGCGCTGTTCCACCGTGCCGGTCTGCCGCTCCAGGCGCGCCCGCACCCGCTGCACGGCGATCTCCGCCGCCTTCTCGCCTGCGGCCTGCCCGCCAATGCCGTCCACCACCAGGAAGATGCCGCGCTCCGCGTCCATATGGAACGCGTCCTCGTTGTTGCTCCGCACGCGGCCGGGGTCGCTCGCCCCCGCGCACCTGAAATTGGTCTTAACCATTCGATGTGCTTCGGAATTCCAGGAACACCACGCCCGCGAGGCCAATGCGCGCGCGCTGGGGCACCGGAGCCTCCAGGTTGCGGTCGCGCTTTTCGCCGCCTTCCAGCACCATGCTGGAGGGCGCCTTGGCGCCGTCGATCGTCGTCCCCAACTGGCTCAGGTCCTTGAGGAAAAACTGCCCGCTCGCCGGGTCGCGGCGCAGGCGGAAGTGTTCGCGCGACACGTCGGGCAGCGTTTCCAGCTTGATGTCGGTCCAGTAATCGCGCCCCCCGCGGCCCACCACGATTTCGTCCTTGGTCATGCGGTACGTCTTGTGGCCGGTGCTGTCTTCGTACTCGATGACCGCGAAGGCGCCGGCGTCGGCGGCGGGCGCGGCGGGCGCCGGATCGTAGCTCTGCCTGCTCGATTCCACTCCGCCCATGCGCCGCGTGGCGATGCGTTTGGTCATGGAGCCCGACCCCAGTTCGTCCTTGGCGGGCAACGCCAGTTCCGAAGAGATGGCGATATCGCCCGGCGCGGCCTCTTCGTCGGTGTCTTCCAGAATGCGAATCTGCCAGCCGCCCTCGGGCGCCACGATCTGGGGCTCGCTGCGCCGCGCGAGCTTCAGGCGCTCGCCCAGCGAGGCGCGGTTCAAGTTCTCCAGTTCGGTATCGAGCGCGCGCCGCGCTTCATCGACGATGCGCGGCAGGATGCCGCGCAGCCGCTCCATGTCGCTGGCATTTAGGTAGACGTGGAAGATGGCCGGCGGCAGGGTGGAGTAATGCAGCGGCTCCAGACCCTCGCGCATGTTGCGGACGATCTCCAGGATGATGTCTCGGGCGGTGGCGGGATGAGCGGCGGCAGGACGGTCCATAGACGAACCAATTTCGATTTTAACAGTCTTGTAGCGTAGCCATTCCTGGCTGCCGACGGCTTTCGAGCCGGCGTGTCACCGCGCGTCCTTCACGCAGCGGAACCCGATATTGAGAGCCGAACCGCGCTCCGGCACGGTGGAAGAGTCCCACAGACCGGCAGGGTCGAGCTTTTCCGCGGCAAAGAAGGACTGGCCGCGAACCATGTACCACGGTTCGTCGCGAGTGGGCGGGGCGAGTTTCATCTCTTTGAAGACCTTGCTGAACTCCGCGAACGCTCCGTTGCCCGGCGGGCTCCTCTGATCCACCAGTTCCCAAACATTGCCCGACATATTCAACGCTCCACAGGGACTGGCGCCCTCGGGAAAGGCCGAAACCGGCCGCGGTTCGCCGCTGCCCACGTTGGCTCGCGCCGCGTCCGGATCGTTGCCCCAGGGATACAGCCGTCCGTCGGCGCCGCGCGCCGCCTTCTCCCATTCGCGTCCCGTGGGCAGACGCTTGGCCGCCCATTCGGCGAATGCGCGCGCATCGAAAATCAGGATGTTGACGACCGGGTAATCGGGCTTGTCCGCCTCGAAGCCCTTGGGCAGAGCGTGTTTGGTCTCCGCGCAAAACTGCGCGTAGGCGGCGTTGGATACTTCGGTCTTATCGATATAGAACGCGGGCAGCGTATCCGGCTCTTTCTTCTCGCCGGCCAGAAAACCGCCCGCCTCCACCAGCACCATTTCGCCGCCCTTGGCGGCGATGCTCTTGGCCGGCGCCGCCGGCGCTTCCACCTTGGGAACAGTCCTGGCGCCCGGCCTGGTGGCGAAGTAGAGGCCCCCGGCCAGCGCCACCATCGCCACCAGCACCGCGGGTATCAGCCATGCGGGCCGCGACGCCGCGGGAGGCGGCGCCGGCGTGGGCGCGGCAGGCAGTACGATGGTGGGCGCATCCAGTTCCGCCATCAGGCGATCGAGTTCCGCCGAGACCGCCCCGAACCCCGGCGGACGCTCCGCCGGATTCTTGGCCGTGCAGCGCGCGATCAGCTCGCACACCGCTAGAGGCACGCCCGCCTGGTAGAGCGGCTCCATCTGCAACGGTTCGTTGAGGATGCTGTAGAAGATGCGCTCCACCGCTTCGGCTTCCACCGGCTTGCGGCCCGTGAGCAGCTCGAAGAGCAGCACGCCGAAGGCGTAGACATCCACCTGCTCGGTGATGTTCTGCCCCAGCACCTGCTCCGGCGCCATATAAAATGGCGTGCCCAGCACGTACCCGGCGCGCGTCATCTGCAAGCCTTCGGTCTTGGCGATGCCGAAATCGATCAGCTTGACCACGCCCGCCGCGTTGATGTGAATATTGTCCGGCTTGAGGTCGCGGTGGATGATCTTCTGCGCGTGGACGTACCCCAGCCCGCGCGCCACCTGCGCGGCGATCTTCAATTTGTCGCGCAGCCCGCCCGTGTGTCCGTTGCGCATGGCGTGGCGCAGATCCTCGCCGCGCAGGAACTCCATCACCATGAAGGGGCGGTGCCGGTCGTCTTCGCCGAAATCGTAAATGCCGAGGACGTTGTCGTGGCTCAGGCTTCCGGCCATACGCGCTTCGGCCAGAAAGCGCTCCTTGACCTCGCTGTCCTGGCAGCCCGCATCGGTCAGAATCTTGACCGCCACCGTGCGCCCGATCAAGGTATCGACCGCCCGGTAGACGTGCGACATGCCGCCGCCGAGGAATTCCTGCAGCTCGTACTTGCCTATCCGCGCGGGAAGCTCCATCGGCACAGTAGTCTATCTTACCAGCGGCTGCCCCGTTGGCTGCGAGCGTAGCGTAGCCTTTCAGGCCGGGTGCCCTGGGCGGCCCCCATTCGTGGGGGCATTCTTCGGTGGGGCAGGCTTCAGCCTGTCAATCCGAGCGAAGCTCGGAGTCTTCTTCCTCGCCGCCCTCTCCGAATAATCTGTGTAAAATACCACCCTTGGACTATGCAGAGGGTCCTGAAGGCGCCGATAAGTCTTCTGAGCCAACACTCACCAATGCGTCGGACCGAACCGACCTCCGGAGATAGAATGCTTAAACAAAACGCAGAAGCACCCACCAACGGCGCGCCCGCTGTGCCGAGCCGTTTGGCTATGAATCGTCTTGGTCCTCAGAAGGGCGCGACGCCGCCGCCTGTGAAAAGGACTGTAGAGCCGAATGGGCAGGGCGACGATATCGCTCAGAACCGCCTCACCGCCAAGAAACTGGCGGAGGAGAAAGCGCGCGCCCGGACCGTGGCTCGCGCGCAGGCCGTGGCCGAGAAGCTTTCCACCGCCACCGATCAGGTCTCCAGCGCCATCGCCGAAGCTACCGGCGCGGTGGAAGAACTGGAAAAGACCATGCACACCATCGCGGCGGGCGCCGAAGAAGCGTCGGCCGCCGCCGAGGAGTCCCGCGCCGCCATCAACCAGATCGAAAAGGCGTCGGACCGGGCCAACGACCGCGCCGAAGTGTCCCTCCGGAGGGTGAACGAACTGCAGGCGCTCGCCAAGTCGACCACGGTGGACATTGAGACTCTGATCAAAGGGGTCGGCGACGCCGCCGATGCGAATCTCGAATCCGCCAAAATGATTGCCGAACTGGAGCGTCAGAGCGAAGAAATCGGCAAGATCGTGCATGCCGTGACGCGCATCGCCGACCAGACCAACCTGCTCGCCCTGAACGCCGCCATTGAAGCCGCCCGCGCCGGAGAGCACGGCAAGGGATTTGCCGTTGTGGCCGACGAAGTGCGCAATCTGGCGGAGATCAGCGAGAAGAGCGCCCGTGGCATCCAGGAAGTCGTCAACGAGATCCAGAACCAGGTAAAGGTAGTCGCCGGAGACACGGAAGCGGCCGGCAAGAAGGGCCGCGAGGAAGTCGAAAAGGCCAAGGTCATCACCCAGGATCTGACCAAGGTCGCCGCCGATTTCGAAGAGATTCAAGCGAATTGCGCCGAGATCCGCAAGAACGCGTCCGAAGCTCTCACTGGCGCCAAGACCTATTTGAAAGGCGCCGAGGAAATCGCCGCCGCCGCCGAGGAGGCCACTTCGGCCTGCCAGGAAGCCCAGAAATCCACGCAGGAGCAGTCCAAAGCCTATTCGGAAATGAGCGATGCCGCCCGTTCGCTGGCGGAGATGGCCGAGTCTCTGAAAACTTCCACCAACGCCCAGAAATCCGCCGAGGAGCTGGCCGCCACCGCCGAGGAATTGTCCTCCAACGCGGAAGAATTGAAAGCTTCGTCGCAGCAGATTTCGACCGCCATCGAACAGATCAACAAGGCGGCTGGCGCACAGGCCAAGGCGGCCGAAGCGTCCAACGCCCTCGGCGTGCAAATGCGGCATGCCGCCAAAGGCATGGGAGACCGCGCCGAATTGAGCGTCGAGAAGGCTCTAGGCACGCAAAAACTCATGGCCAGCAACAAGACCAACGTGGATGTGCTCATCGTCAACGTGGGAAAGAGCGCCGATGCGTCCGCCGAATCCGCCAAGAACATCCTGGAGTTGGAAGAGCGCACGCGCCGCATCGACAAGATCGTCGATGCCATTGTCATGGTGACGGTGCAAACCAAGATGCTTGCCGTCAACGGCAACGTGGAAGCCGCGCGCGCCGGAGAATACGGCCGGGGCTTCTCGGTGGTCGCCGGCGACATCCGGTCGCTGGCCAACGAAAGCAGCGAAAACGCCGACCGTATCAAAGACCTGGTCAAAAACGTGCAAACCCAGATCACCAAGGTTGCCGGGGATATCGAACTGGCAGGGAGCAGGGGGCGGGCCGAAGTGGAACGCGCCAAAGTTTCCACCGCGAACCTCGATCGGATGGCAAGAGATTGCGACGTGGTGGTAACGGATATCCGCGAAGTCACCAAGGGTGCTGTCGAAGCCGCCGCCGGACTCGAACAGGCGGGCAAAGCCAGCCAGCAGATTGCCGCCGCCGCCGAAGAAACCGCCCGCGCCTCCACCGAAGCCGCCGGCGCCAGCGAGCAGGGCTTGAAGGCCGCTCAGGAGATCGCCCAGGCCATCGAGGATATCGCCTCACAGGCCGATGAACTGCAAAATGGCTAGCCGGTAGGGCGTTCTCGTCAAAGGAGATACCTTATGCAAACAGACACTCTACAGCCATCCGCCGGCCTGAAGGACGAAAGCCAACTGGTCACGTTCCTGTTGAAGGACGAAGAGTTCGGCTTCGACATCATGTCGGTACAGGAAATCATTCGCCTTCCCAAGATGGCGAAAGTTCCCCGCACGCCGGCCTACGTGGACGGCATCGCCAATCTGCGCGGCGTCGTCCTTCCCGTCATCGACATGCGCACCCGTTTCGGCATGGAGCGCGCCCAGGAGACCGACCGCACCCGCGTATTGGTCGTCGATATCGACGGCGTCAAGACCGGCCTGCGCGTCGACCGCGTCAAACAGGTGACTCGCGTCATGCGCAGCGAAATCGAGCCCCCGCCGGCGGCCATCCGCGGCACCACCTCGGACTATCTCGAAGGCGTGGTCAAGCTCGATAAGGGTCAGCGCATCGTCATGGCCCTGAATGCGGCCCAGGTCTGCGAACTCGGCGTGACCCGTAAGACGGCCTCCGCCAACGGCGCGGCTTCGGGTACGGAAACCGGCAGCGGCGAGGCGTCCGACAAGTCGAAGGCCGACGACGCCGATGTCCGGAAACTGGTCACCTTCCGCATCGCCAAAGAGGAATTCGCGTTCCACATGGAGCATGTCCGCGAGATTCTCCGCGTGCAGACTCCCAACCAGGTCCCCGACGTTCCGGACTACGTACTGGGTGTGCTGACCGTGCGCGGCCAGATTCTCCCCGTCATCGACCTGCGGCGGCTTCTCCAGCAGCGCTCGCTCGCCGATGAATTCGCCGACAACTGCCGGCCGCTCCGCGAGGAGTACGAGCACTGGATCGCCCAGATCGAAAAGACCTTCGCCGCCGGCTCGCAGTCGAAGGTGGACGATTCCATCACCGAACAGCTTCGCAAGTGGCTGGCCGAAACCAATAGTTCCAGCCAGTTGCTGATGGAGGCGCTGGCCAAGGCCCGGGGGCTCAACGAAAAGGTCACCAAGCAACTGCACGCCCGCACCCGGCACCAGGAGCGCGGCGATGCCGAAGCGGCTCGCGCCTCCGGAGACGAAGCGCTCTCCGGGGCACGGGAAACCGTGGAAGCCTTGCGGGGGTTTGAGCGGCAGATCGCGCAGAACATCCAGGAAGACCAGCGCATCATCGTCGTCGATGCCGAGGGCTTCGTCCTGGGGCTGGTGGTGGATCACGTTCACGAGGTCCTTAACGTCCCCAAGAGCCTGATGGAACCGCCGCCCCGGATTACCTCTAACGGCGGCATGGAACTCTCCGGAGTGGCCAAGCTCGACGACGGGTCGCGTCTGATCATGCTCCGCCTCCGGCTCGGGCGCGCAGGAGCTGAGCGAGCTGCAACTGGTGACCTTCATGCTCGGCGCCGAGGAATATGGCGTCCCGATTTCGCAAATTCAGGAAATCGACCGCCTCGCCAAAATCACCAAAGTACCCAAGGCCGCGCAGTTCATCGAGGGCATCACCAACCTGCGCGGGGAAGTCATCCCCGTGCTGGATACCCGGAAGCGCTTCGAACTCGAGGTCAAGCCGTCCGACGACCGCACGCGCATCATCATCGTCGATCTCGGCGGCGTCAAGACCGGCCTGGTGGTGGACTCCGTGCGCGAGGTGTTGAACCTCGCCCGGAAGGACATCGCTCCGCCGCCGGAGGCCATCGGCTCCGGAATCGATCAGCAATTCATTTCCGGAATCGGCAAAGTGGATGCGGGTAAGCGCATGATCGTGCTGCTCGACGTGGAGAAGATTCTCTCCCGGCAGGAGCAGGCCCATCTTTCCGAAGTTACCGCGTAAGCCGATACTGTAACTCCGTACCGGGGCCGCCGCCGGCCCCGGTAGATTTTCAAGACCATGGGCAGAATACGCGTACTAGTGGCGGACGATTCCGCCTTGATGCGGCAAACCCTCAAACGAATCATCGCGGCGTCCGCCGACCTTGATTTGGTGGGTCTGGCCCGCGATGGCGAGGATGCGGTATCGAAGGCCAGGGAACTGCGCCCCGACGTCGTCTCCATGGACATCAACATGCCGAAGCTGGACGGAATCACCGCCCTCCAGGTCATCCTGCGGGAGAAGATCTGCCCGGTCGTCATGGTTTCGTCGCTCACCCAGCAGGGCGCATCGACGACCTTCGAGTGCCTGGAATTGGGGGCCTTCGATTTTGTCGGCAAGCCGGATGGCACCGTCTCATCCAACATGGGCGCGGTGGCGGACGAGCTGATCTCCAAGCTCAAAGCCGCGGCCTCCCGAGGCATTGTCGACCGCTTGCAGCGCAACCGCGAGCGCCGCCAACCGTATCGGCCGCCGCCAGGCGACACGTTTGAGAACGTCACCCAAAAAAGGGCCGTGGCCATCGGAATTTCCACCGGCGGGCCCGCGACTCTGCAAGAAGTGCTGCCCTTGCTTCCCCCGGATTTGCCCGCCAGTATTTTCCTGGTGCAGCACATGCCGCCCGCCTTTGTCGCTTCCTTTGCCAAGCGCCTCGGCGAACACTGCGCCCTCAAGGTGGTGGAAGCGCGCTCCGGCATGCCCGTCGAGCCCTGCGTCTGCTACGTGGCGCCGGGCGGCATGCATCTTTGCCTGCACCGCAAGATGACGGGCGAGGTGGTCATCCGCACGCCCACCACGCCGGCCACGCTGTTCGTCCCCTCCGTGGGCGTCATGATGGATTCCGTTCTGAAGATCTACGGGACCGACACCATCGGCGTCCTGATGACCGGCATCGGAGACGACGGCGCCAATCAGATGGTCGCCATCCGGCAGGCGGGCGGGCACACCATTGCCGAAAGCGAGGAGACGGCCGTGGTCTACGGTATGCCCCGCGAGGCTGTCGAAAGAGGGGGCGCCTCGGTGGTCGCGCCCAGTCACGAGGTGGCCGGAGAGATTGTCAAAGCCGTCCGGAGAACCGTACGATGAACACCCTCGACGATTACGTTAAGAATTTGGATTGCGCGTCCGAAGCGGAGCCATTTACGCCGCCGAAGATATCGGCTATCTGAATGCCCCCGCCGGCGTGGGGCCGCTTCTGGAGCGCCTGGGCAGGGAACCTTCACTGGCCGTGCGCGACGCCATATTCCAAGCCCTGATCCGCATCGATGGGGACGCTGCCATCGAGGGTTCCGTGCGCCTGCTCGCGAGCGAAGATTCGCAGATCCGCAACCAGGCCGTGGATGTGCTGCGCCGCAAAGGCGCCCGCGCCATCCCCTTCCTCCAGACCGTCATGGGAGGCGGCGACAAGGACGTGCGCAAACTCGTTCTGGACATTTTGAGTGGCGGCCAGGCCGCCGGCACGCGGGAAATCTATGCGGCCGCGCTGACCGATTCGGACCCCAACGTGGTTATGACGGCCGTGGAGAATCTGGGCCGGATTCGCGCCGTGGAATTCCGCGGCCCGGTCGAAGACCTGCTGCAGTCCGCCGCGCACCCCATGCTGATCGCCGCCTGCCTGGAGGCTTTGGCCGGTCTGGGCCAGGCTTCCTCGTTAGCCGCCATCCGCCGCCGGTTTCCGGACTTGCCGGCTCTTCCCGACTTCTTCCTGGCGTCTTGCCTGAAAGCCCTCGCCGCACTGGGATCGGCCGCGGAGTTCGCTGAAGTGGCCAGCCTCCTGCCCGTGCGCGGTGCTCACCTTCGTCCCGCCATGCTGAGCGCGCTGCTCGCCATTTCCGCGCGCTGCCCGGCGCCCGACCCCGGGGAGAATCTGCTGCACGCCTTACGCGCCGCGGTTGAAACGGGAGATCCGCCCCTGTGCTGCTATCAGGCGGTCCGGGTGTTGGGCCTTTGGGCCACCCGGGACGACGTTTACGCGCTCCTGGTTTCCTGCCTGGCGAGCCCGGAGCGAATGGTCCGCCTGGGAGCGGCGGAATCCCTTCGCGCCTCCGAGCTGCCCGGGCTGGAACCCGTTCTCGCGGCTCGCGCGAGCCAGGAATCCGATGAGGAGGTCCGGGAGGCCCTGAGCTGCTAACCGCTAACGCCATGCCAGATCTATCCGTTGAACAATTCCAGAATCTGAGCCACCAGATCTATCAGAAGCTGGGCCTGCATTTCGATCAAAAAAAGATGTACTTCCTGAAAACGCGGGTGGCCAAGCGCATGGCCGTGTTAGGCATCGAAGACCCGCGGGAGTATGTCTTCATGCTCAGCTATGCCGACCCCGAGGGCCTGGAGATGCAGGCGCTGGCCAACTTGATCACCACCAACGAAACCTACATGTTCCGGGAGTACGACCAGTTGCAGGCCTTCGCCAATCACTGCCTGCCGGAAGTCCTGTCCGCCAAGCAGGCCCGCGGAGAGAAAACCTTGCGGATCTGGTCCGCGGGTTGTTCGTCGGGCGAAGAGCCTTACACCCTGGCCATGATTCTGCAGGAAGTCTTCCCCCAGGCCCAGTTGTGGGACTGCTCCATCGTGGCCACCGACGTCGACGAAAACATGCTGCGCAAGGTCGTCTCGGCGCGCTACGGACTCCGCAGCGTCAACGAAGTTCCCGAGGAATACCGCGAGAAGTACCTGATTGAGGACGGCGAAGAGTACGTCGTGCGGCGGCGGACCACCACCCTGGTCCAGACCCTTCATCTCAACCTCCACGACAGGGTCGAGATGCGGGCCATGCGGGGCTTCGATTTTATCTTCTGCCGCAACGTCTTAATCTACTTCGACGATCTTTCGCGAAAGGCGGTTGTGGATCACTTTTATAATGCCCTGAATCCCGGAGGCTATATCTTTCTGGGGCACTCCGAATCGGTTGGACGCATATCGACGGCGTTCCAGTTAAGGCGGTTTGAAAACCACCTGGTCTATGTGAAGGAATAGCGCCAATGGCTACCAAGAGAACAATCCTGATCGTGGATGACTCGGAGTTCGTCCGCAGTTATCACTCCTATATATTGGAACAGGCTCAATTTCAGGTGATTACCGCCGTGGACGGCAGCGACGGGCTGGAAAAGCTCTATGCCAACCCCCGCGATCTCGTCCTCACCGACATCAACATGAGCAACATGGACGGCTACGAGTTCATCCGGCGGGTGCGCGCCGATGGAAATTACCGGTCGCTTCCCATCATCATCGTGTCCACGGAAAGCGAGGGCAAGGATAAGCGGAAGGGATTCGAGGCGGGCGCCAATCTTTACATCGTCAAACCCTGCTCGCCGGAGATGATGGTCGAAAACATTCGCATGGTCCTGATTGCCAACTGAGGCGCGCAGGAGAGGAGCGGAAGCAATGCCATTTTCTATCGCCGACCAGCAAGGCAGACAGATTCTAAGGCTCGAAGGCGCGGTCACCATCCGGCACGCCCGCGAGCTTGCCGCCACCATCGGGGAGGCTCTAGGAAGCGACGCCCCCGCCGCCGTCGATACCGGGGCACTGGAAGACATCGACACCTGCGTCCTCCAGTTACTGTGCTCGCTGCGCAAGACCGTCCCTTCGCTTTCCTTCGACGACCCCTCGGACGCTTTCACCCGCGCCGTGGACCGCTGCGGCCTGCGGCGCGACCTGCTCGCCGCCAGGGAGGGTTTGTGAAAACCATTATGACGGTGGACGATTCGGCCAGCCTCCGGCAGATGGTGAGCGTGGTGCTGCGCGGCGGCGGATACGAGGTGGTCGAAGCCGTGGACGGATTGGACGCTTTGTCCAAACTGAAGGGCCAGGAGCTGCACCTCTTTCTGACGGATATCAACATGCCCCGGATGGACGGGCTGGAGTTCACCCGCCAGATCCGGGCGATGCCTCAATACAAGTTCGTCCCCATTGTGCTGCTGACCACGGAATCGCATCCGGAAAAGAAACAGCAAGGCAAGGCGGCCGGCGCCACCGCCTGGATCGTAAAACCGTTCAATCCGGATCAGTTGCTGGCGGTGGTGAAGAAGGTCGTGCGCTGATGCATGGCGGAAGGGTTGGAAACGGGTAGACGACCATGGCAACCGACGTGATGGAGCAGATGCGGGCCACATTCAGGGCCGAGGCTCTGGACCTGCTGATCGAGCTGGATTCCGCCCTCCTGGCGCTGGAGGCGGACGCGGGCGATTCCACCTTGGTGCACCGCGTGTTCCGCGCCATTCACACCATCAAGGGATCGGGGGCCACCGCGGGCTTCGCGCACCTCGCCCGCTTCGCCCACAAGATGGAAGAGGCCTTCGACAGGGCGCGCGAGGGGCGCCTGGCCGTCACGGCGGACCTCATCGATTGCGGATTGAAGGCCTGCGACATCATCCGCCTGATTCTCGAGGAGACGGCGGAAAGCGCCTTCGTTTGCGGAGAGGCCGACCTCACCGGCGCCTTCGTCCGCCTGCTGCCGGCGGACGAAAATCCGCCCGCGGAGGGCGGCCAGGAAGCCAAACCGGCCGCCGAAGTTCGCGCCGCATTCGAGATCGTCTTCAAGCCGAACCGGGAAATGTTTTATTCCGGCGCCGACCCGGTTACGCTGCTCGACGACTTGCGGGAACTGGGACAGGCGCACATTACCGCCCGTGCCGACCAGGTGCCGCTCTTGCCTTCGCTGGAGGCGGAACACTGCTATCTCTGGTGGGAGATCCTGCTGGTCACGGATCGCGATCAGGCCGCCATACGGGACGTGTTCGTTTTCGTCGAGGACGCTTGCGAACTGCGCATCCGTCTGCTGGACGATCAATCCTCCACCGTGGCCCTGCTCGGCTCGGTGCCCGCCGATGCGTTCGAACTGTTCGTGCTGGAGTGCGGAGAACACCTCGAGGCAATCGAAAGAGACGCGTTGGCGCTCGAAAGCGATCCGGCGGCGGGCGACAGGCTGGACGCTCTCTTTCGCGGTGTCCACAGCATCAAAGGCAACGCCGGCCTGCTGCTGGGAGACGTCAAGGGTGCGGCCCTTACCGCCATGCACCCCCTGCAACTGCTGCTCCGCGTGGCCCACGGCCTGGAGTCGATTCTCGATCCGTTTCGCGGCGCGGCCGCGGCGCCGCTGCCCGACGAAACCATCCAGACGGCGCTCGAAACCTGCGATGCCATCCGCACCCTCTTGGGCTGCCTTACGCACAACGGCGCGGGTGGGCCGGTATCGCCGGAACTCCTCGGGCGTTTGGGTGTCCGCACCCACACCGTGCCCGCCGCCCAGCCCGCGGATGGGCGGCAAGCCGCGTTTCTCAACACCGCCTCCCAGTGCGTCGAGATGATCGCCGGCTGTTTCGAGCGCATGAAGGATGGCGGCGAGTCCGCCGGACCCGTCCTTGAAACCTATCTGCGGGGTATCAAGACCTTGTCGGCGGCCGTCCGGTACCGGAATTGTCCGGAACTGGAAGAGCCCGTGGCGCAACAACTCCGCATTCTGGACGCGGCGGTCAGATCCGGCGCGGCATTGGACCTCGAACAGCGCGCCGCCCTGGGCAGCGCCTTCCAGGCGGCCCGCTCCGTGCTGGAAGATTTGTCGCCGGGCGGCGGCGACCGCCATCCCACCGAACCCGCCGCCACCCCATCCCCGGCGAAGGCTTCGGCGGGGCGGCCGGTGGCTTCCGCCTCGCCTTCGACCATTCGCATCGATCAAAACAAACTGGATCGCCTGATGCGGGTGGTCGGCGAACTGCTGGTGGCCCGCGGAACATTCCCGCTGCTCGTACAGAAACTCAACGACGGCGCCGATGGCGCGGCTGTGGCGAAGGACCTCAAAGAGGCTGGCTCCAACATCTCCCGCATCGCCGACGAGCTGCAGACCAGCGTCATGTCCATCCGCATGCTGCCGGTTAAAACCGTTTTCCAGAGATTCCCGCGCCTGGTGCGCGACCTCGCACGGTCTCTTGGAAAGGAGGTCCGGCTGGTCATCGAAGGCGAGGGAATCGAGTTCGACAAAACCATCCTCGAACAGATCGGCGACCCGCTGGTTCACGTCATCCGCAATGCCGTCGATCACGGTATCGAGCCGCCGGAGGAGCGCCGGGCAAAGGGCAAGGACGCTGCCGGACAATTGACCCTGCGCGCCTTCAGCGAAGCCGGCGGCGTGTCGATTGAGGTGATGGACGACGGCAAGGGGCTCGACGCCGCCGCTCTCAAGCGCAAAGCCGTCGAGAAGGGCCTCCTCGCCCCGGATGTCGCCGCCGCCATGAGCGAGGAGGCGGCCTTTCAGTTGGTGTTCCTCCCCGGCTTGACCACCGCCGCCAAGGTCACCGACGTTTCCGGCCGCGGTGTCGGCATGGATGTCGTCCGCAGCAACGTCCGCAACCTGCAGGGCGTCGTGGAAATCCGCTCCAAGCTGGGCCGCGGCACCACGTTCCTCATCAAACTGCCCACCAGCCTGATGATCTCCAAGGGCATCTTGCTCGAAGCCGGGGCCCAGGAGTATATCCTGCCGCTGGGCAACATTCGCGACATGGTCAAACTGCCGCCTCACCAGACCCACCAGTACCGCGGCCTGACGCTGGCCGAGGTTCGGGGAACGATTTATTCCATATTCAACCTTGCCGGGATGCTGGGCCTGACGCCCGCCGACACGCCGGAACTTTCCGTCGCCATTGTCGAAGCCGGAGCGGTGAAATACGGTCTTGTGGTCGACCGGTTTCTTACCGAGGTCGAGGTGCTGGTGAAGCCGTTGACGGGCGGTCTGGAGCAGTGCCGGGAGTTTCAAGGCGCCGCCATCATGGGAGACGGACGGGTGGTGCTGGTGCTGAACGCGCTGGAGTGCCACAGCCTGGAGCGAACCGCATGCAGTTAGATGCCCCGCCGGACGCCCGGGCCGAAAGCCCGCCCTCCGGTGCACAAGCCTCCGGCCGGCCCGCTGGCGCGAACCGGCAAGCGGCTGCGGATATTTCGCCCGGAAACGCCCTGGCCTCAACTCTCAGGCAGGTGATCGACGGTCTGGAGCATCTGAATCGCCACACGGAACAGGATTTTCTGAAGATTGGCGGCAAGTTGTTCGAGTTCATCGAGGCGGTGAACCTGATTTCGTCCGAGCTGAACGATTTGGCGAATTTGGAGCGCGCCCTGCGCGCCCCGCGTGCGCTCGCGAGCGCCCTCGATAGTGCCCGGGAGATGATGCGGCGCACCGGGGAAGGCAGCGGCCTGCTGGGCAGCATCCGCCAGGAGGCATACCGGCTGAAGCGCACTCTGGCGGGGTTCGACGAAACCGTCTCCACCTTCCGTACCCTTGGCGTGCTGACGCGCATTGAAACCACCCGCCTGGGTGGCGCCAGCACCGACTTCGGCAATCTGGCCGGCGACGTGAAGGATCTCGCCGGGAAGGTGAAGGCCAGGGTCGAAAGCGCCCTGGCTGCCACGGCTCTGCTGATTCCGCCCATCGAAAGCGCCATGCGCAGCGTCGCCGCCCTGGAAGAAGGGCAAGCCAATGACCTGCCGTCGTTGATCTCCGGCGTCGAGCGAAACCTCGCCGCGTTTCGTGGCATACAAAGACAGGTGCTCGATTCATCGGTTCGATTGGCGGCCCGGTACGCGGTGATCTCGGATGCGTTCAAGAAGCTGATCGTATCCATCCAGTTCCACGACCTGACGCGCCAGCAGGTGGAGCATGTGATCGAAGCGCTACGGCGCCTCTCCGCCGAATCCGGGGAAGAAAGCGGCATTTCCCGCTCCCACCGCGATGCCGCGGCCGTTCTGCCGCTGCAATCGATGCAACTCGCCGACGCCGGCGCGAAGTTTGCCGCCTCGGCCGCCTCCGTGGTACAGAGCATGGATGACATTGCCGGCCATGTCCTGGAGATGGCTGGCGAAAGCCGAACCTTGTCCGGTCTCTCCGAGGAGGATGGAAACTCGTTCTTTCTCCAAATGGAACGGGGATGCACGGCCATTCTGGCCAGCCTCAGCCACTGTGCCGCCGCCGAAGCCGCCGCCCGGGCCACCAGCGGCGCCCTGGCAAGCACCATCGCCCGCATGCGCGGGCCCGTGGCGGAGATTCGCGCGATCGAACTCCAAGTCCACTTCATGGCGCTCAACGCCCGCATCAGCGCCGACCAGCTTGGCGCCTCCGGAAACGTCCTGGCCGTGCTCGCCGCCTCCATGCAGCAACTGGCCTCGGATTGCAGAAAGCGTTCCGCATCCCTCGTCGAAGTGCTCGATTCCGTGAACGAAACGGCCACCCGCTTGTGCGGCCAGGGCGAACCGGCGCCTGCCGGGGAGCCTGGCAACCGGGACGGCGTATTGGAAGGGATGCGCGCGGCGGTCGCGGAGTTGCACTCGTCCAACCAGCGCAGCGCCGCCCACGCCGCCCGGACCACCGCCTCGGGCGCCCTCCTTCGCGAAGACCTCTGCGCCATGCGGCAGAGCTTCTCCGTTGGCCCCGTCTTCGCCGAAGCCGTCAGCCAGGCGCGGGGAATGCTCCAGGAACTCGGCGAGAAATATCCGTCCGGCCCGCCGCCCGATGGCGCCGCATCGTTGGATCGCGACCTGGCCGATTTCGCCAGGCATTACACCATGCAGGCGGAGCGCGATGTGCACGAAGGTGTCGCCAGGGCAATGGCCGGAGCGGCGAGCGCGGCCGCGCCGGCCCCGCCATCGGCATTCCCGCCCGGGGAAGCTGCGGAACTCGGCGAGAACGTGGAGTTCTTTTAGCATCGGCCGCGTACGCCCCCCCGCGCGCACTCCCCAACGCCCCGCGGGCTGCCACCTGTCCAGGTGATGTATCATGCGACTTGGCCCAACAGAACCCACTTCCCCCCGTCCCCAGCGGCGGTGCGCGCCGTCATTTGCCCCTGCTCCTCGTGCTGTTCGCCGGCAGCGGGTGCTCCGCCCTGATCTATGAAATCGTCTGGTACCAGTTGCTGCAATTGGTGATCGGGTCGAGCGCGGTGTCGCTCGGCGTACTGCTGGCCACTTTCATGGGCGGACTCTGCCTGGGGAGCCTCCTGCTGCCGCGTCTGAAACTCGGCCAACAGCATCCGCTGCGCGTGTATGGCAAGCTGGAACTGGGCATCGCCGCCTGCGGGATTCTGGTGCTGTTCCTCATGCCCCTGGTGGATTCGGTCTACACCTCCGCCGTGGGCCACGGCATGCCGGCCATTCTGCTGCGCGCCCTGGTGAGCGGTCTCTGCCTCTTGCCTCCCACCTTCCTGATGGGCGCGTCCCTGCCCGCGGCGTCGCGCTGGGTCAAGGCGTCCCCCGAAGGCGTCGGCATGCTCGGACTGCTCTACGGCGCCAACACCGTGGGCGCCGTCCTGGGCTGCCTGCTGGCCGGCTTCTACCTGCTGCGCGTGTTCGATATGGCCACCGCCACTTTCGTGGCCGCGGCCATCAATGTGACCGTGGGGTTGGGGAGTTTCTCCCTTGCCAAACGGGCGCCGCAACATACCCCGTCCGACGATGCCAAACCGGCCATCGCCGCCGGAGCGTGGCCCGTCTACCTGACCATCGCCCTTTCCGGCGCCACCGCGCTCGGCGCCGAAGTCGTCTGGACCCGCCTCCTCGGCCTCATGCTTGGCGCCACGGTCTACACCTTCTCCATCATCCTGGCCGTTTTCCTGGTGGGCATCGGGATTGGCAGCGCGGGCGGCTCCATGATGGCCCGCGGCGCGCGCCATCCCAAGGCGCTGCTCGGCTGGAGCCAGATGCTGCTCGCCGCGGCCGTGGCCTGGACGGCGTTCCAGTTGTCCCATTCGCTCCCCTACTGGCCCATCAATCCGCTGCTTTCCACCGGCCCGTGGTACACCTTCCAAATCGATCTGGTGCGCTGTTTGTGGGCCGTGCTCCCGGCGGCGCTCCTGTGGGGCGCCAGCTTTCCCCTGGCCCTGGCGGCGGCCGCCAGCGTCGAGGGCGACCCCGGCCGCCTGGTGGGCGGCATCTACGCCGCCAACACCGGCGGCGCCATCGTCGGCGCGCTCTGCGCCAGCATGATCCTGATCCCTGGGATCGGCACCGGCTCCACCCAGTCCGTGCTGATCGCCGCCCTGGCCGTCTCCGGCTTGCTGATGCTGGTTCCACTCCTGCGGCCGTTCCGTCTGCCTACCGCGCTCGCCACGGCCGCCGCCGCGGCCATCGCGCTGCTGCTCGCCCATACCGTCTCGCCCGCGCCGGGCATGCTGATCGCCTACGGGCGCCGCATGATGACCTCGCTTGGCCGCTCCGAGGTGCTCTTCACCGGGGAAGGCATCAACTCCTCCATCCACCTGCCGGCGCTCGTCCACAAAGACCCGAAATCCGTGCTCGTCGTCGGCTTCGGCGCCGGCGTCACCGCCGGATCGTTCGTCGTCTATCCCGGGATCCAGCACATCGTCATCTGCGAGATGGAGCCCTTGATTCCGCCCACCGCCACCAAATATTTCGGCTCCCAGAACTACTTCGTGGTCAACGATCCGCGCACCCGCATGATCTATGACGACGCGCGCCATTTCGTGCTCACCACCACGGAGAAGTTCGACATCATCACCAGCGACCCCATACACCCCTGGGTGAAGGGCAGCGCCACGCTCTATTCCAAGGAATATTTCGAGCTGGTGAAGCAGCATCTCAATGCCGGTGGCGTCATCACCCAGTGGGTGCCGCTCTACGAGAGCGATCCGGAGACCGTGAAGAGCGAGATCGCCACTTTCTTCGACGCTTTCCCCAACGGCACCATCTGGGGCAACGATATTTCGGGCGGCGGCTACGACCTCGTGTTGATGGGACAGGTGGATCCGGCCCGCATCGACGTGGACGCCATGCAGGCGCGCCTGGACCGTCCCGAAGGCGCGCGCATCGCCGCCAGCCTGCGCGAGGTGAACTTCGCCGACGCCGTGCAGTTGCTCGCCACCTACGCCGGCCAGGAACCCGATCTGCGTCCGTGGCTGGTGGGTGCGGAGATCAATCGCGACGGTAATTTGCGGCTGCAATACATGGCCGGCCTGGCCCTCAACGTGAGTCAGGAAGGCGCAATCTACAGCCAGATGCTGACCTACCGCAAGTTCCCCGACAATCTGTTCGCCGGCTCCGAAGAGCGCATTCAGGCCCTGCGCTACGCGCTCAATCCCAGCCAGTAGGACAGGCCTCCTGGCCTGTTTGAATGGGCCCTCGGCCCGCAAGGTGGGGCAGGCGGGGTACCCTCTGGGTCCGCCTGCCCCACCAACGGCGCCACCGGGACAGCGATTAGTGGGGTGGTTTTTCGAACCGGCCGCCCTCTCGGCAAGCTCCCCCTCACCGCATCGGCGGCGGCGCGCTCTGCACGTCGATGCGCTCCAGCATGAAAATGGAACGCGACCCCGTCTTCTCGCCCGGGATGACGAGCCGCAGCGGGCCCTTGCCGGCAGGCAACGGTTGGCCATCCATACGGTCCACGATCAGCGCGCTGGCAGTCGTGAATGCCGGATCGAATTCCGGCAGGGCGAACAACGCGCGGTAGCCATCGTGCGCGCTGAACACGGCGTATTTCATCAGTTGCTCCTTGCGCATCTGGTCGCCGAAGGGTTGTCCCGCCTTTTTCAGCACTTCGTACACCAACACGCCCTCCACGGTGTGGGGCTTGCCCTCCGAGGTCAGTTGCACCGTGGTCCGCGGCATGGCGGCGAGATCGCCCAGGCGCAGTTCCAGCGCCGGCTTGGCGGCCCCGTCGCGCCCCCTGACACCGTCGACGGTCAGCGCGATATCCGCCCCCTGCACGAGCGATGCAAGCGAAAAGACAGCGAGAATGGTCCAGCGCATATTCCCGATTTTACTCTACGGCGATTAACGCGCCAGCATCATTCGACGCGGTCCCGCCAATAGCCCGGGCGACGACGTCCGTGGGCCACCGCTATGATTTCCAGACCGGCCTCGGTTTCCCGAAAAACGACGAGGTAGGGAAACCTCTGGAGAACCATCCTGCGCGTGCCAAACGCATAGTCAGGAAACTGCCGAGGGCGATCTCCAATTTGGCTGATGGCGCGGTCAAGCTCTTCCAGGAACATTCCCGCATACTGCGCCGCCCATACCATTCCGTGGCGGCTTCAGCTTCTTCCAAAGCAGCAGGGTGAATTCGAATCGATACGCTGCTCACCGCACCAGCCGGGACCGGAGGCGCCGGCGCGCCTCCTCCCAGGGGATGAGAGGAAGGGCTCCGCTGTCGATCTCCTGAAGGCGACGATGGATCTCCTCCCGCCAAGCCTCCTCCGCGGCAGCGTCGACTGCTTGATCCAGACTGCCGATCAGAGAGTCGATCAGCAAGGCGCGAACCTCAGGCGGTAGGGCCAGAGCATCTCTTAGCACTTCTGCCGCATCCCGTTCCATGAATCCATTCTACCGCCAGTCGCTCGGTGCATAGTTTGCATCACTTCCGCTAAACGCTTACGCTTGCTTCCGATAAGCCGGTTTCACGAGTCCCTCCAGGATACCCTGGGTCCGCCCCTCCCCAACCAATTCAGCCGGCCCAAGTCTGTAAACCATATTGGCAGCCCCGTCCCCCCTGTCAGCGAATTCGCACACCGGACCGTGACATTATGGCAACAGGCACGTCCAATTTCACAGACAGGCTAATTGGAGCAGGCGGCAAAAAAACGACGTACGTGAGTTATGGCTCAGGATGCAGCCGGTACGGTAGGCGCCCGAGTGAGTCCCCAAGTTGATTCATTAATCCGGGCGGCCCAGGGCGGCGACCAGGACGCTTTCGAGCAGTTGGTTCGCACCTACGACCAAAGTGTCCTCAGACTGGCCATGAACCTCCTCCGCTCGCCGGAGGACGCGCGCGACGTCTACCAGGAAGCGTTCCTCAGGGTCTATCGCAACCTGCACGCCTTCCGGTTCGATTGTTCCTTCCATACCTGGTTGTACCGCATCGTGACGAATATTTGTTTGGATCAGTTGCGCAGAAGGAAGGTCCGGAAGGAGGAGTCCCCGACCATCGAAACCCGCGAGGGCCCGGTCGACCGCATGGACTCCTTCGAAGAGGAATCCGCGCACGCCGACCCGGAGCGCAGCCTCTGGAACCGGCAGTTGAAGCAGCGCATCGAAACCGCCCTCGAAGATCTCACGCCGCGCGAACGCATGGTCTTCGAGCTGAGACATTACCAGGGCCTGCGCCTGCGCCACATCGGCGAAATGTTGGGCACTACCGAAGAGGCCGCCAAGAATTGCCTCTTCCGCGCCACCCAGAAGATGCGCGCTGTGTTGGGAGATTTCACATGACTTGCGACGCGATTGGGAAGCTCATTCCTCTCTATTACTACGGCGAACTCACGCCGGACGAGGAAGAACGCCTCGAAGAGCACACCCACACCTGTCCCGCTTGTACGCTCGAGTTGGGGCGGCAGCGCGCCTTAGCCGCCGCCCTGGACCAGCGGCGCATCGCAGCGCCGCCAGTGCTCCTGGAGGACTGCCGCAGCGACCTCATGGCCGCCATTCAGGGCGGCGCACCCCGCGTCGAGCCTTCGGTCAAAGGCGCCTGGCGGCTCTTCCTGGACGCCATGGCGGCCTCCTTGAGCAGCCTCGGAAGGTTGCGCCAGCCCGCCGGCGCCCTCGCCCTCATCGCCATCGGATTCTTCGCCGCCCGCCTCATCGACACCGCCACGCCCTCCTCCACCGATGACGTCTATTCCACCGTCCGCTCCGTGCAGCCCGATAACTCGGGCGGCGTCGCCATCTCCCTCGACGAAACCCGCCGCAAAGTGGTCAAGGGCCGCATGGACGATGGCAACATCCAGCGCCTCCTCCTCGCCGCCGCCCACGAAGACAATCCCGCCGTCCGCGTGGAATCCGTCGATCTGCTGCGCAGCCAGTCCGGCTCCACCGAAGTGCGCGACGCTCTCCTCAACGTCCTCTCGCAGGACTCCAACGCCGGCGTCCGCCTCAAGGCCCTGGAAGGGCTTAAACCCCTGGCCGCCGATTCCGAAGTCCGCGGGACTCTGCGGCGCGTGCTTCTCGCCGACGATAACGCCGCTGTGCGCATGCAGGTGATCGACATGCTGGTGGCCCACCGCGACGACAACATGGTCGGCATGATGCAGGGCCTGGTTCAGAAGGAAAATAACAATTCGGTGCGCCTCAAACTGGAAAAGGCGCTCAGGGACATGAATGCGTCGATCGGCACATTTTAGGACACCGGCCATCCTCCTGCTGCTGCCCCTCGTGGCCGTGCCGCAACCCGCCGGCCTGGCGCGCCAGGGCGATCGCTTCGTGCGCGATTTCTCCGGCACCGTGCCGCCCGCCCGCCGCCTGCGCATCAACGCCCACGGGCCCGTCACCGTGCAGGCCGGCGTGGCCAACAGCATCTCTTACACCGTCCACCTCAGCGTCCGCGCGCGCACCGAGGCCGAAGCGCGCATCGTCATCGAGCGCTACAGCGTGCGCGTCGCCCCGCAGGGCGAGTGGCTCGTGCTCACCGCGCCCGGCGGTCCGGTCGTCTCCACCGTCACCGTGAAAGCCCCCCGCCTGGACCACGTCGTCGTCTCCACTTCCGACGGAGCGGTGGACGCCAGCGGCATCGACGGCTCGCTGGAGGTCGATACCGGCGCCGGCGAGATCGCCGCCGACCGCATCTCTGGCGATTGCAGCCTGGTTACCGGCGGCGGCGATATTCGCGTCGGCGCCGTGGGCGGCGGGCTGCGCTGTTCCAGCGGCGCGGGCAGGATTCACGTCAACACGGTGCGCGGCGCCGCCATACTGGAAACCGTGGGCGGCGACATCGCCGCCGCCGACGTCGGCGGCACGGTGCGCGCCGAAACCGGCGCCGGCGGCATTCATATTGTCAAAGCCGGCGGCGCGGTTACCGCGGGGACCGGCGGCGGGCAGATCGTAGTCGATTCCGCCGGCGGCATCGTCACCGTCCGCAATATGGCCGGACCGGTGAAGGTCGGCGCCGCCGCCGGCGTGCACTGCGAGTCCGCCTCGGGGGGCATCGATGTGAGCAACATCTCCGGCGGAATGCGCGTTTCCACGTCGTTGGGCAACATCATGGCGAGCCTCCTGGCCGGCAAACTGGCCGATTCATACCTCGCCACCGGCAATGGTGACATCACAGTTTATATTCCGTCTAACGTAGGGGTGAACGTTCGCGCCCAAAACGATCTGGCCGACTCCATCCGGCGAATCGCCGTGGATTTTCCGGGCGTACAGGTTCGCCGCCAGGGTCGCCTGATCGTGGCCGAAGGCCCGGTGAACGGCGGCGGACCGCTGTTGGAGATTTCCGCCACCGTGGGCACCATCTTTATCAGAAAACAGCGGTAGAGGTAGAGCGATGAAAATCAGTCTCGGAATTGCGTTAGCCGCGGCGGCGAGCCTCGTCTCGTCCTCCGTTTTCGCGCAGGCCGTCACGCCCCGCGGGCGCTCCGCGCAAGGGTTAATCGTGGAGAAGGCCGGTGGCGGCTATCTCGGAATCGGCGGGCTGGACATCAGCCCCGAACGCGCCAAGGCTCTCAACCTGAAGGAAGAGCGCGGCGTGGAAGTCTCCAGTTTGGCCGCCGATGGCCCAGCTTCCAAAGCCGGCATCAAGGAAGGCGATGTGGTGCTCGAATTCAACGGCCAGCCGGTCGAAGGCACCGCGCAGTTTCAACGCCTGGTGCGCGAAACCCCGGTGGGCCGCCAGGTCAAGATCACCGTGTGGCGCTCCGGCGCCGCCCAGACCCTCACCGCCACCGTGGGCGAGAACCGGCAGACCACTCTCATCGCGCCGGGCGACTGGGGCCTCGCCATGCCCAATATGCCGGCCATGCCCAATATGCCGAACATGCCGGCCATGCCCAACATTGAAATCCCGCGTTTTGAGGTCTTCTCTCAGAACCCGATGTTGGGCATCGTGGGCGAGCCGCTGGGGCGCGAAGAGCAGCTCGCCGAATTCTTTGGCGTCCCCGACGGCGTGCTCGTCCGCTCCGTGAAAAAGGGTTCCGCCGCCGAAAAAGCCGGCATCAAGGCCGGCGACGTCATCACCAAGGTAGACGATTCCAAGGTCACCAGCAGCGCCGAAATCACCCGCGCCCTGCGCGGCTTGAAGTCCAAAAAGACCTTCGGTGTCACCGTAGTGCGCAACCGCAAAGAGATGCCGCTCACCGTCACCATGGAGTCCACTGGCAGCTCCTTCCGTGCCGAGGTGGGACAGACCATCGCGTAGCGTGGTCTGTCAAGGCTTGGATGGAGCTACAGGTTGAC